>CACJVG010000001.1 GCA_902596785.1 uncultured Pelagibacteraceae bacterium
TGTCTTTAATTTGTGGTCATTTTGAAGGTGTGGATGAAAGAATTCTTTCAACAAGAAATATTGAGGAAATTAGTATCGGAGATTATGTTTTGTCAGGCGGGGAGTCGGCGGCATATGTAGTTATAGATAGTATTTTAAGATTGCTGCCAGGTGTATTAGGAAATGAAAACTCTAAATTAGATGAAACCTTTGAAAATGGTCTTCTAGAGTACCCTCAGTATACAAAACCTCAAATTTGGGAGGAAAAAGCTGTACCAGACGTGCTATTATCAGGTGATCATAATAAAATTAAACACTGGCGTTTATCTCAATCTGAGGCTATAACACGCGTCCGAAGACCAGATTTATGGGAAAAATATAAGAAGAATTAATTTGATAAATACTAACATGAAAACAATTGAAGAAATAAACCAGCATAACGTTAACAAAATTCTTTCAGAGAAAAAAATTCCAGAATTTTATCCTGGAGACGTTGTTAAAGTTGGTGTGAGAATTACCGAGGGTAAAAAAGAAAGAATTCAATATTTTGAGGGAGTGTGTATTGCTAAAAAAAGCAGAGATCTAAACTCATCTTTTACGGTTAGAAAAATTTCATTTGGAGAGGGTGTTGAGAGAACTTTCCCACTATTTGGAACTTTAATTGATTCAATTAAGGTTATTAGATCAGGTAAAGTAAGAAGAGCAAAACTTTACTATCTAAGAGACAGAACTGGTAAATCAGCAAGGATTGCTGAAAAAATTAGAAAAAAAATTGGTATTGATATCGAGGCAAAACCAGAAACAGTTACAGAGGAAAATGTAGCTCCTGCAGTAGAAGCACCAAAAGAAGAAGCTCCTAAAGCAGAAGCAGCACCTAAAGAAGAGGCGGCTCCATCAGCAGAGGCTCCTAAAGAAGAACAAAAATCAGAAAGCTCTACAGAAAAAAAATAATTTTTTTTTCAATGTCTACAACATTATACGATAAAATTTGGAACGATCATCTAGTTGATCAACAAGATGATGGCACATCTTTACTTTTTGTAGATAGACATTTAATTCATGAGGTGACAAGCCCCCAAGCTTTTGAAGGATTAAGAAATTCTAAAAGAAAAGTTAGACACCCAAATTTAACTTTAGCAGTTGCAGATCATAATGTTCCAACAACTGACAGATCAAAAGGTATTTCAGATGAAGAGTCAAAAATTCAAGTAGATACTTTAGAGGCAAATTGTAAAGAATTTGGTGTTCAGTTATTTGGTATGGATGATAAGAGGCAAGGTATCGTTCATATCATAGGACCTGAACAAGGTTTTACTCAGCCAGGTACAGTTATTGTTTGTGGAGACAGTCATACCGCAACGCATGGAGCATTTGGTGCTTTAGCATTTGGAATAGGAACTTCAGAAGTTGAACATGTTTTAGCAACCCAAACACTAGTTCAGAAGAAAGCTAAAAATTTTAGAATTAATGTTAATGGTGAACTTCCTTTAGGAGTTACTTCCAAAGATGTAATACTTCAAATAATTGGAAAAATAGGTACAGCAGGTGGAACAGGATCTGTCGTGGAATATGCTGGAGATTTAATAAGATCTTTAAGTGTTGAGCAAAGAATGACTATTTGCAATATGACAATTGAAGGTGGTGCAAGAGCAGGATTAATTGCACCAGATGAAAAAATTTTTGAATATTTAAAAGGAAAACCAATGTCTCCAAAAGGTGAAAATTGGGATAAAGCTTTGAACTATTGGGAAACTTTAAAAACAGACGCTGATGCTAGTTTTGATAAAGAAATTAGCCTAAATGCAAATGAAATTTTACCCATGATTACATGGGGCACGTCACCACAAGATGTAATAACAATTGATGGAAAAGTTCCAAATCCAAATAATGAGACCGATGAAGATAAAAAAAATTCAATTGAAAGAGCTTTAAAGTATATGGGTCTAAAACCTGACATGGCAGCCACAGATATAAAAATAGATAAGGTATTTATTGGTAGTTGTACTAATGGCAGAATAGAAGATTTGAGAGAAGCAGCAAAGATCTTAAAGGATAAAAAAGTATCATCGCATGTTAATGCTATAGTAGTTCCGGGCTCTGGCTTAGTTAAAGAACAAGCAGAACAAGAGGGACTAGATAAAATTTTTGTTAGCTCAGGGTTTGAATGGAGAGAACCAGGTTGCTCTATGTGTTTAGCGATGAATGCCGACAAATTAAAGCCAGAAGAAAGATGCGCCTCTACATCAAATAGAAATTTTGAGGGAAGACAAGGTAGAGGTGGTAGAACCCATCTAGTTAGCCCAGGAATGGCTGCAGCAGCTGCAATTTCAGGTAATTTAGATGATGTCAGAAAGTATCAAAATTAAATGCAAAAATTTAATAAATTAAAAAGTATCCCAGCTTATTTACCAATTGTAAATATTGATACAGACATGATAATTCCAAAACAGTTTTTAAAAACTATCAAAAGAACTGGCCTAGGAAAAAATTTGTTTTTTGAAATGAGATATGATGATCAAGGTAAAGAAATAAATGATTTTGTGTTAAACAAAGATCCATTTAATCAATCTAAAATTTTAATTGCTGGAAAAAACTTTGGATGTGGTTCGTCAAGAGAACATGCTCCTTGGGCTTTATTAGATTTTGGAATTACTTGTGTAATAAGTTCAAGTTATGCAGATATTTTTTTTAGTAATTGTTTTAAAAATGGAATTTTACCTATAATTCTTGAAGAAGAAAAAATAAAAGAGCTATCTGAATACGCAAATAGACAAGAAGAAATTTCTATTGATTTGCAAGAGGAAAAAATAGTTTATGGAAATAATGAGCTAAAATTTGAAGTTGATCCATTTAAGAAAAAATGTTTGTTAGAAGGACTTGATGATATCGCTTTATCCCTAAAAAAATCAGAAAAAATAGAAAAGTTTGAAACAAATTTAAAAAAGGAAAAGCCTTGGGTATTTAATGATTAAAGTAAAAAAAAGAAAAATACTTTTACTTCCTGGTGATGGTATTGGTCCGGAGGTAATAGCTGAGGTAAAAAAAATTATTAACTGGTTTAATGATAAAAAATCTTTAGATTTTGAAATTGATCAGGAGTTAGTTGGTGGTTGTTCTTATGATAAACACGGTACCCCAATCACTGATGAGGTTTTTTACAAAGCACTAGAAAGTGAAGTAATTATGCTTGGAGCAGTTGGTGGTCCTACATGGGATAACTTAGAATTTTCCAAAAAACCAGAAAGAGCATTGTTAAAACTCAGAAAAGAATTAAAGCTTTTTGCTAACTTAAGGCCTGCAATTTGTTTTAAACAATTAGTAGATGCTTCAACCCTAAAGCCAGAGGTAGTTTCAGGACTAGATATAATGATAGTAAGAGAGTTAACGGGTGGAATATATTTTGGTGAACCTAGAGGAATTAAGCCAATTGAAAATGGAGAAAGAAAAGGAATTAATACACACACTTATACGACTAGCGAAATTACTAGAGTAGCTAGGATTGCTTTTGATTTAGCCAGAAAAAGATCAAACAAGGTTACTTCATGTGAAAAATCAAATGTGATGGAAGCAGGACAATTGTGGAAAGAAGAAGTCCAAGAACTTCATGAAAAAGAATACAAAGATGTAGAATTAAGTCATATGTTAGCAGACAATTGTGCTATGCAGCTTTTAAGAAACCCAAAACAATTTGATGTAATTGTAACAGATAATTTGTTTGGAGATATGTTGTCGGACCAAGCTTCAATGTTAACAGGATCTTTAGGCCTTTTACCTTCAGCATCTTTAGGTGCAAAAAATAAAGATGGTGAGATGAGAGCGATGTACGAGCCTATACACGGGTCAGCTCCAGATATAGCTGGTAAAGGGATAGCAAATCCAATTGCTTCTATTTTGAGCTTTGCTATGGCACTAAGATATTCTTTAGATCTTGATAAAGAAGCAGATATTTTAGAAAAAGCAGTTCAAGATGTTTTAAATGATGGGTTAAGAACTAAAGATATAATGTCAGAGGGTATGAAAGAAACCTCCACGTCAGCAATGGGTGATGCGATAATTTCAAAATTGCAATAAAACTAGAATTATTCTAAGCTTTAAATATGCCAAGTTACACCGCACCAGTAAAAGACATGATGTTTCTCTTTGAAAAATTAAGAGATAATAAAAATTATAACGAGCTTGAAAAATATAATGAGGTGAGTGCAGATCTTGTTAAAGATATTTTAGAAGAAGCAGCTAAAATAAATCAAAATTTAATTTTACCTCTTGCTAAAGCAGGTGACGAAAATCCAGCAATTTTAGAAAATGGTGTTGTCAGAACACCACCGGGTTACAAAGAAGCATATCAGAAATACATTGAAGATGGTTGGACGTCATTGTCTTGTGACCCCAAATATGGAGGCCAAGGAATGCCAAAAACAGTAAGCGCGTTCTTTGATGAAATGCTTTCTTCAGCCAGTTTGTCATTTAAATTATATAGTGAACTTAGTATTGGTGCCTATAATTGTATTAATCATCATGCTTCAGATGAAATTAAAGATAAATATTTACCAAAGATCGTAGAAGGTAAATGGAGTGGCACTATGTGTTTAACAGAACCAGTCTGTGGTACAGACTTAGGTTTGTTAAAAACCAAAGCTGTCAAACAATCTGATGACACTTATAAAATTAGTGGTCAAAAGATTTTTATAACTTCTGGTGATCATGACTTAACTGAAAATATTATTCATTTAGTTTTAGCAAGATCAACGGACTCGCCTGCGGGCACTAAAGGAATTAGTTTATTTTTAGTACCAAAATTTATTGTAAATGAAGATGGTAGAGTTGGTCAAAGAAATGGAATTTCAACAGGATCTATAGAGAGTAAAATGGGAATAAAGGGTTCAGCAACATGTGTGTTAAATTTTGATGAAGCAACTGGTTATATGATTGGTAACAAAGATAAAGGTCTTAGTGCTATGTTTACTATGATGAACCTTGAGAGAATAGTGGTAGGTATTCAAGGTTTAGGAATTTCTGAAATTGCGTATCAGAACTCACTTGCTTATGCAAAAGAGAGAAAGCAAGGAAAAACAAATAATTCAAAATCTACAAATGGTGCAGACTTTATAATAGATCATGCGGATATTAGAAGATCTTTACTTAATATGAAGTCAATTATTGAAGGAGAAAGAGCTTTATGTTTTTGGTTATCACAACAAACTGAGGTGAGTCTTTATCATCCTGATGAAAAGATTAAACAAGAAGCTTTGGATTATGTTTCATTGATGACACCAGTTGTTAAGTCATTATTTACAGATTTAGCAATGGAAATTACGAGCGACGCGATGCAAATACATGGTGGATATGGATACACTAAAGACCAAGGAATAGAGCAATTATATAGGGATAATCGTATTACCCCAATCTATGAAGGAACAAATTCTGTTCAGGCAGCAGATTTAGTATTTAGAAAATTATCAAATAAAAATGGCGATGTTATTAATAAGTTTTTAGATATGATTAAATCTGAATCTGATAGTAAAAATGAAAAAGTAAAAACATTTTCAAAAGAATTAAATCATTATTTAGATATTTTATCTAAGTTTACCGACTGGATTAAGGATAAACATAAAATCGAAAAGGACGATGTTAGTGCTGCAGCAAATGATTATTTGAGAAGTCTGGGATATGTTTCAATTGCTTATGCTTGGATCAAAATTTTAGATGTAAGTTTTAGTGATTTTGAAAAAAATAAAGAATTTTATAGTGATAAAATAAATACAGCAAAATTTTATTTTGATAAGGTATTGCCTAGAGCCGAGTATCATTACAAATCTGCTATCTCTGGAAGTTCTAATATAATGAATTTTAAGTTTAATTAATAATGAATCATTACGAGACAAATTTAGATAAAAATAAAGCTAACTACGTACCACTTACCCCATTAACGTTTCTTAAAAGAGCAAGGGAAATTTATCCAAATTATGAAGCTATAATTTATGAAGATAGAAAATATACTTGGAATGATGTTTACAAAAGAGCTGTAAAGTTTGCTAGTGCACTGTCAAAAATTGGAATTAAAAAAGGAGACACTGTTTCATTCTTAGCCTTTAATACACCAGAGATTTTCGAAGGACATTACTCAGTACCTATGGCAGGTGCAGTATTAAATACAATTAATATAAGATTAGATGCAAATACAATTTCATATATTTTAGATCACAGTGATGCAAAGGTACTAGTAGTTGATAGACAATTACATGGAGAAGTTAAGAAAGCATTAAAAACTTTAAATAAAAAAATTATAATAATTGATATAGATGATAAAAATGCTGATCAATCGAAATTAGAAAAAATTGGCGATTTAGAATATGAAAGTTTTTTAAATACAGGTGATGAAAATTTCGATTGGCAAATGCCAGAGGATGAATGGCAAGCAATATCATTAAGCTATACATCAGGTACTACAGGAAATCCCAAAGGAGTAGTTTATCATCATAGAGGTGCATATTTAATGTCTACAGGAAGTTCGGTAGCTTGGAACATGCCAAATAGATTAAATTTTTTAACAGTGGTTCCAATGTTTCATTGTAATGGTTGGTGTTATCCATGGACAGTTCCAATGTTAAACGGAAGGACAATATGTTTAAGAAATATTGACATAAAAAAAATTTTTGAATTAATCGATAAATATGAAGTAACTCATTTTGGCGGTGCCCCAATAGTATTAAATATGATTACAGGAGCTCCTGAAAGTGACAAAAAAAAATTAAAACAAAAAGTTTATGTTTTGACTGCTGGAGCGCCACCACCAAGTATAATTTTCAAAAAAATGAGAGCATTAGGTTTTGAGGTTATGCATGTATACGGTTTAACGGAAACTTATGGACATGTTACTCAGTGTGCGTGGAATGATGAATGGAACAATTTCGATGAGGAAAAACAAAATGAAATTAAGGCTAGGCAAGGTGTGAGATATCCAAATACTGAAGGTGTCGTTGTTTTGGATCCAGAAACAATGAAAGAAGTACCTAAAGATGGAAAAACAATTGGTGAAATTATGATTAGAGGGAATGTCGTAATGAAAGGTTACTTTAAAGACAAAGATGCTACTGATAAAGCCATGAAAGATGGATGGTTTCATAGTGGTGATTTAGCTGTAATGCATCCTGATGGGTATGTAAAAATACAAGATAGATCAAAAGATATAATTATTTCTGGAGGAGAAAATATTTCTTCAATTGAAATAGAAAATACACTTTCTAAACATCCATCAGTTTCTATTGCCGCAGTTGTTGCAAAACCAGATGAAAAATGGGGAGAAGTTCCTTGTGCATTTATTGAAATGGTTAAAGATAAGCCGGTTTCAGAAAAAGAATTAATTGATTTTTGTAAAGAAACTTTAGCGGGATTTAAAGTTCCTAAAAAGGTTGTGTTCTGTGATTTGCCAAAAACTTCGACAGGAAAAATACAAAAGTTTGAATTAAGAAAACAAGTTTAGGTAATTTTTGAATTTTCAATTGGAAAATAAAAATGTTTACGCGTCTGATGCAGGACAGGGTATTAATGAAAATAAAGAAACAATAGTATTTCTTCATGGAAGTGGTCTTTCGCATATTGTTTGGTCTCTAACTGAACAGTTTTTTTCAAATAATAATTTTAACGTATTATCTATTGATTTACCTGGGCACGGTAATTCTGATGGCCCTTGCTTAGATAGTATTGAAAAAATAGCTGATTGGTTGGAGCAGGTTTTTAATAAACTTAATTTAAATAATTTAATTTTAATTGGTCATTCCCAAGGTTGCTTGGAGATACTTGAATATGCTCACAAATATAAAAATAGATTAAAAAAGTTAGTTTTTATCGGAGGGTCAAATAAGATGCCAGTTCATCCAGACTTAATTGATCTAGCAAAAAATGGGGACTCCGATGCTGTTAAATTAATGATGAAGTGGGGTTATGAAGGTTCAAAAAGATTTATTGGTGGTAACCCAGTAGAAAAAATAATACAATCACCTCGAGACATAAGAGATATACTGGCGGTGGACCTTGTTGCATGTAACAATTACAATAATGGTTCTGATGCTGCTAAATTAATAGAATTTCCATCAATGTTTATTTTTGGTTCTCTAGATAAGATGGTAAATCTAGAAGCTGGAAAAAAATTTTCTAGTCTAATTAACAACTCATCTACACACATAATCGAGGGTTGCGGCCATATGATTATGATTGAAAAAGCATTTGAAATGAGAGACAAAGTTTTAGAATTTTTGAAAAAATGAAGAACTTTTTAATTGCAAAATCAAGAAGACTTAGAGGTACACCATATACTTCTCGAATTGAGGAACAGGGTGTTACAGCTTATACAATTTATAACCATATGTTGCTTCCAGCTGCCTTTGGTTCAATTGAAGATTCTTATCATCATTTAAAAAAGCATGTTCAAATTTGGGATGTAGCAGCTGAAAGACAGGTAGAAATCTCTGGAAAAGATTCTGCAAAATTAGTTCAGCTAATGACTTGTAGAGATTTATCAAAATCTAAAGATGGAAGATGTTATTATTGTCCGATTATAGATGATAATGCTGGATTAATTAATGATCCAGTTGTTTTAAGAATTAATGAAAATAAATGGTGGATTTCTATTGCAGATACAGACGTAATATTATTTGCAAAAGGATTAGCAATTGGAAATAAATTTGATGTTAAAATCATAGAACCAAAAGTTGATATCATGGCCGTACAAGGTCCAAAATCATTTCAATTGATGGAAAAAGTATTTGGAGAACAGATCACAAAATTAAAATTTTTTGGTTTTGATTATTTTGAATTTGGAGGTGCAAAACATCTTATCGCACAATCTGGATGGTCTAAACAAGGAGGTTATGAAGTATATGTTCAAAATACTGAAGCAGGCTTAAAATTATATGATCATTTATTTGAAATTGGAAAAGAATTTAATATTAAACCAGGGTGCCCTAATTTAATAGAACGAATCGAAAGTGGACTGTTATCTCATGGCAATGATATGGATAACGGAGATAATCCTTATGAATGTGGTTTTGATAAATATGTAAACTTAGATAGTGATATTATTTTTTTAGGAAAAGAAAAATTAAAGAAAATAAAATCTGAAGGTATAAAAAGAAAATTAATGGGTGTGAAGTTGGATTTGGAGAAAATAAGTTTAACAGGATCTTTAGATCTGACTGACGATAATAACAAAATCATAGGGGAATTAAGGTCAGCCTGTTATTCGCCTCATTTTAAAAAAGTAATTGGTATTGCTATGATGAAAAAATCGCATTGGAATATAGACCAGAACGTAAAAGCAAGCATAAATGGTGATATTTGCACTGGTAAAGTTTGCGATTTACCTTTTATTTAGTATAACAACTTTAAAATGAACATAGCTATAGTAGGTGCAACAGGAAATGTTGGAAGGAAAACTCTTGAGGTATTTGATAAAAAAAACTTCAAGTTTAATAATCTATATTTAGTTGCCTCAGAAAAAAGTACAGGAAAAAAAATCTCTTTTAGAGATAAAGAGTATGTTATTGAAAATTTAGAGACATATGATTTTTCAAAAGCAGATATAACTTTTTTTGCAGCAGGAGGAAAAATTGCTGAAAAATTTGCAGAAAAGGCTGCCAAGCACACAATTGTAATAGATAATTCAAGTTTTTTTAGGATGGATCCTGATGTTCCATTGATCGTTCCACAAGTGAATGCAGCCGAAATTAAAAATATGAAAAAAAATATTATTGCCAATCCAAATTGTTCTACAGCACAACTTGTTATAGCACTTAAACCACTACATAATTTATTTAAAATTAAAAGAGTTGTAGTTTCAACTTATCAATCTGTTTCAGGTGGTGGCAAAAGTCCAATGGACGAATTAATTGATCAAACTAAACAATATTTAGATGGAAAAAAAATAGAGTCAAAAAATTTTACTAAACAAATCGCTTTTAATGTTATTCCACATATCGATGTTTTTGCTGATGATGGATATACAAAAGAAGAATTAAAAATGACATATGAAACAAAAAAAATCTTAGACGAGTCAATTGAACTTACAGCTACATGTGTAAGAATTCCTGTTTTAGTATCTCATTCGGAGTCTGTAAATATAGAATTTGAAAAACCATATACTTTAGAAAAAGTGAGAGATGTTTTAAGTAAAGCAGATGGTTGTGAGGTTATTGATAAAAGAGAAAATGGAGGTTATAGCACACCATTTGAAGCAGCTGGGAGTGATGAGACATATATATCTAGAATTAGGGAAGACAAAACTAAAAAAAATTCGTTAAATTTGTGGATTGTATCAGACAACCTATTGAGAGGTGCTGCACTTAATTCTGTTGAAATTGCTGAAACAATTATTAATTCAAAATAAAATATGGAAAACAGACCTTTATCACCACACATACAGATTTATAAATGGCATATTTCTTCATTAGTATCTATTTCACACAGAATTACAGGAATAATTAATTTTTTTGCAATCACATTAATTTGTATTTGGTTTGCATTAATGCTTCTAGGAGAAAGTAATTATCAAATTATTAAAAATTTTTTAGAAACTTTTTTAGGTAAATTTATTTTAATTGGAATAACCTGGTCATTTAGTTTTCAAATGTTAAGTGAAGTAAGACACTTGATTATGGATTTAGGTTATGGATTTGAATTACAAACAACAAAAATTACAGGTTTGTTAGTTATTTTTGGTTCGATTGTTTTAACTATATTAATTTATTTAATAGGCAGAGGATTAATATAATGCTTCCAGTAACAAAAAAATGGTTATTCTTAAAAATTAGTTCCGCAATCTTATTACCTTTAATGCTTTGGTTTATTATTAATTTAGTAAATATCTATGATAAAAGTTATCTTGAAATAGTGAATTTTTTAACAACACAACCATCTAAATTCCTAATTGGATTATTTTTAGTTATTGCTTATTTTTTTTCAGCTTTGACTATAAGTGAGGTTTTTGAAGACTATATTAACGAAAAAAAAACCAAAAATGCCGCAAACAAAGTCCTAAATTTTTTTGCTATAACAATTCCAGTAATTACAATAATTGTAATTTTTAACTTAAATACATGAAAGCATATAATATTATAGATCACGAGTACGATGTTGTTGTACTTGGTGCAGGTGGATCAGGTTTAAGAGCGGCAGTAGGACTTAGCGAGGCTGGCTTAAAAACAGCTTGTATCTCGAAAGTATTTCCTACCAGAAGTCATACATCGGCTGCACAAGGTGGAATATCAGCAGCACTAGGAAACATGGGAGAAGATGATTGGAGATGGCACATGTATGACACTGTCAAAGGTGCAGATTGGTTAGGCGATCAAGATAGTATTGAATATCTTTGTAAAGAAGCACCTAAAGCAGTTTTAGAATTAGAGAAATATGGAGTTCCATTTAGTAGAACTGAAGAGGGAAAAATTTATCAAAGACCATTTGGTGGAATGACAAAAAATTATGGAAATGGAATAGTTCAAAGAACTTGTGCAGCAGCTGATAGAACAGGGCATGCTATTTTACATACATTATATGGACAAGCGTTAAAGCATAATACAGAATTTTTTATAGAATATTTTGCATTAGATTTGTTAATGAAGAATGGAGAATGCAAAGGTCTAATTGCTTGGAATTTGAATGATGGTACAATTCATAGATTTAGAGCGCAAACAGTAATTATTGCTACTGGTGGTTATGGAAAAGTTTATTATTCAGCAACATCAGCACATACTTGTACTGGTGATGGCAATGCAATGGTTTTAAGAGCTGGATTACCGCTTCAGGATATGGAGTTTGTTCAATTTCACCCAACAGGAATTTATGGCCACGGTACCTTAATAACAGAAGGTGCGCGAGGAGAAGGAGGCTATCTTACAAATTCCAAAGGTGAAAGATTTATGGAAAGGTATGCTCCAAATGCAAAAGATTTAGCATCAAGAGATGTTGTTAGTAGATCTATGTCTATTGAGATTAATGAGGGAAGAGGTGTTGGAAAAGATCAAGATCATGTTCATTTGAACCTAAGTCACTTAGATAAAGATATTATTGAAAGCAGGCTTCCTGGAATTACTGATGCAGCAAGATTATTTGCAAATGTAGATGTAACTAAAGAACCAATTCCTGTTGTACCAACAGTTCATTATAATATGGGTGGTATTCCAACAAACTATAAAGCAGAAGTATTAACTGTAAATGGCTCAGAAAAAACTGTTCCAGGTTTAATGGCCATAGGAGAAGCGGCATGTGTCTCTGTTCACGGAGCAAATAGACTTGGTTCTAATTCTTTAATTGATTTAGTAGTATTTGGAAGAGCAGCAGCAAAAAGAGCAGCTGAGTTAGTTAAGCCAGGAACACCTCATGAAGAAATTCCTGAGTCAGAAACACAAAAATGTTTAGATAGATTTGATAAACTTAGAAATGCGCAAGGAAATAATAGTACTGCAGAACTTAGACTTTCAATGCAAAAAACTATGCAGTCGAAATGTGCAGTTTTTAGAACAGAAAAAAATCTTAAAGAAGGTGTTGATGAGATTAAAAAAACTTATGATGGTATGGACTCAATTTCAGTTAAAGATAGGTCTTTAGTATTTAATACTGATTTAGTTGAAACATTAGAATTTGATAATTTAATAAGACAAGCAGTAACTACTGTAGAGTCTGCATATCATAGAAAAGAGAGCAGAGGAGCTCACGCGAGAGATGACTATCCAAAAAGAGATGACGAAAAATTTATGCAACATACTCTTGCTTGGTGTGATGGAAAAAATACAAAGATTAGTTACAGAGCAGTGCACAAATCAACTTTAACAAATGAAGTTCAATATTTTCCACCACAAGAGCGAGTATATTAATGGTTCAGCTAAGTTTACCTAAAAATTCAGAGGTTAAAAAAGGCAAATATTTTAAAGACAAAACTGGATCTAAAAATTTAAGAAAAGTAAATATTTATAGATGGGATCCATCAACAGAAGAAAATCCTAGAATTGATACATACGAAGTTGATATGGATAATTGTCCATCTAAGGTGCTGGATATTCTAAATAAAATTAAAAACGAAATTGATCCTACATTGGCCTATAGAAGGTCTTGTGCTCATGGTGTTTGTGGTTCTTGTGCTATGAATATGGGAGGAAAAAACGGACTTGCTTGTACAACTCCTCATGCAGAGATAGACGGTGACATCGATATTTATCCACTACCTCATTTAAAAGTTAAAAGAGATTTGATTGGTGATTTAGATGGCTTATATAAACAATATCAATCTATTGAACCTTGGTTAAAAAATAACTCAACAAAACAGACAACAGAAATTTATCAGTCTAAAGAAGATAGAGCAAAACTTGATGGTGCTTACGAATGCATTATGTGTGCTTGCTGTTCTACATCTTGCCCAAGTTATTGGTGGAATGGAGATAAATATTTAGGTCCAGCAGTTCTGCTACAGGCTTATAGATGGATTATTGATAGTAGAGATGAAGAGAGAAAAGCTAGATTAAAAAAAGTTTCAGATGAATTAAAATTATATAGATGCCATACAATATTAAATTGTACAAATGCATGTCCTAAGGGCTTGAATCCAGCAAAAGCTATAGCTGAAATAAAAAAAATGTTAGCAACAGCTAATGTTTAAATAGACTATTCGATATTTTTGATCTAAAACACCGTATTCATGAAATTAATAGAACACTTCGTAAACGGTAAAATAATTCCGGGATCTTCAGATAAAAAAGGAAAAGTTTTTAATCCAGCAACTGGCGAACAAGAGTCAGAGGTAAGACTTGCTTCAAAATCTGATCTAGACAGTGCTGTAGAGGTAGCAAAAAAAGCATTTGAAAGTTGGTCTTTAAAACCTGCTCTACAAAGAGCTAGAATAATATTTAAATTTAAAGAATTAATTGAAAAAAATTCTGATGAATTAACGAAGTTAATAGTTTCAGAACATGGAAAAGTTTATGAAGATGCAAGAGGCTCTTTAACTAGAGGACTTGAGGTGGTAGAATTTGCTTGTGGAATACCACATTTATTAAAAGGTGAGTTTTCAGAAAATGTTGGAACCAATGTTGATAGTTGGTCAATCAGACAACCATTAGGAGTTGTTGCAGGTATTACACCTTTTAATTTTCCTGCTATGGTACCAATGTGGATGTTTCCAATAGCAATAGCTTGTGGAAACACTTTTATTCTTAAACCCTCAGAAAAAGACCCTTCTTGCGCAATAAGATTAGCAGAATTACTTTCTGAGGCGGGTCTTCCAGAGGGAGTATTTAACGTAATAAATGGAGATAAAGAAGCTGTTGATGCAATTTTGGAAAACAAAGATATCAAAGCTGTTAGTTTCGTAGGATCTACTCCTATTGCAAAATATATTTATGAAAATTCAGCTAAAAATGAAAAAAGAGTTCAAGCTTTGGGTGGAGCAAAAAACCATTTAGTTGTTATGCCAGATTGTGATTTAGATGGTGCAGTAAATGGTTTAATGGGTGCTGCTTATGGTTCAGCTGGAGAAAGATGTATGGCTCAATCAGTTGCGGTTGCGGTTGGAGATATTGGTGATGAACTTGTATCAAGATTATCAAAAAAAGCTGAAGCTTTAAAAGTTGGTCCTGGAATGGATAAAGCATCAGAAATGGGACCTTTAGTTACAAAAGAACATTTAGAAAAAGTTACAAGTTACGTTGATTTAGGTGTCAAGGAAGGCGCAAAGCTAGTGGTTGATGGAAGAGGTTTAAAACTTCAAGGTTATGAAAATGGTTTCTATATAGGTGGATGCTTGTTTGATCATGTAAATAAAGATATGAGAATTTACAAAGAGGAAATATTCGGTCCAGTCTTATCAGTTGTTCGAGTAAAAACTTTTGAAGAAGCTGCAAAATTAATTAACGACCATGAGTACGGAAATGGAGTTAGTATTTATACAAGAGATGGTGATGCAGGTAGAACTTTTGCAAGTAAAATTCAAGTAGGCATGGTTGGTATTAACGTGCCGATCCCAGTTCCAATGGCATTTCATAGTTTTGGTGGTTGGAAAAGATCATTATTTGGAGATAGTGGAATGCATGGTATGGAAGGAATAAAATTTTATACTAAACTTAAAACAGTAACATCCAGATGGCCTTCAGGTGTCCGATCAAATGCGGAATTTGTTATGCCAACAATGAAATAAAGGAAATAAATGACAAAAATATCTTTAATTGGTGCAGGCCAAATAGGCGGAACTCTTGCACATTTAATAGGAACAAAAGAATTAGTAAATGAAGTGGTTTTATTTGATGTAGCTAGTGGTATTGCAAAAGGAAAAGCATTAGATATTGCACAATCTTCATCTGTAGATGGTTTTAATGTTAGGTTTTCAGGAACTGATAACTATGAGGATATAAAAGATTCAGATGTAATTATAATTACAGCAGGTGTTCCAAGAAAACCTGGAATGAGCCGAGACGATCTCCTTGGAATTAATTTAAAAATTATTAAACAAGTTGCTGAGGGGGTAAAGAAAAATGCTCCTAACGCTTTTGTGATCTGTATCACCAATCCTTTAGACGTTATGGTTATGGCATTTCAAAAATTTTCAGGTCTGCCATCAAATAAAGTTGTTGGTATGGCAGGTATTTTAGATAGTTCGAGATTTAAATTATTTTTATCATTAGAACTTAATGTGCAAGTAAGAGAAATTGAGGCAATGGTTATGGGTGGTCATGGTGACACCATGGTTCCTATGCCAAGATTTACAAAAATTTCAGGTAAACCATTGTTGGATCTTGTAAAGGATGGAAAGATTTCTTCAGAAAGAGTTGAGGAAATTAATCAAAGAACACGAGATGGTGGTGCAGAAATAGTTAAATATTTAGAAAAAGGATCAGCCTTTTATGCGCCAGCAGCTTCAGGTGTTCAAATGGCAGAAGCATATTTAAATGATCAGAAAAAATTATTACCCTGCGCTGTACAATTAAATGGAGAATATGGTGTGAAAAATGTTTATGCAGGTGTTCCTGTTGTCATTGGAAAAGATGGTGTAGAAAAAATTGAAGAGATTGATTTAGATGAAAAAGAAAAAAAAGAATTTATGCATTCAATAGATGCTGTAAAAGCTTTATGGGAAGCTGCATCTAAAATAGATCCTGATTTATCTAAATAATAATGAATATTCACGAGCACCAAGCTAAACAAATATTAAAAAAATATGGAGCTGTAGTTCCCGAAGGAGTATTTGCGCTTAATGTTGATGAACTTATTCAAAAAGCAAAAGCACTCAAAACTGAGAAATATGTACTTAAAGCACAAATCCATGCTGGAGGTAGAGGAAAAGCTGGTGGTGTAAAAATTTTAAACTCTATTGAGGAACTAACGGTAGCAGCTAAAGAATTAATTGGAAAAACACTAGTTACTCATCAAACTGGCCCTGAAGGTAGAGAGGTAAAAAGATTATACGTAGAAGAATCATCAAATATAGACAAAGAATTTTACTTATCGTGCCTGGTTGATAGGGCAAGTTCTAAAATTGCATTTATATCAAGTGACCAAGGAGGGATGGACATTGAAGAAGTTGCAAGCAGTTCACCTGAAAAAATTATAACTACAAAAGTTGATATGGGTGATGAAATCTCTGATTCAGATTGTGAAAAAATAATTAATATTTTTAATTTAAATGAAGACGCAAAAAAACAAGCAATAACATTAATTAAATCAATATATAAAATGTTTGTAGGTACTGACGCAAACATGGTTGAAGTAAATCCATTAATTTTGACAAAAGAGGAAAAAATTGTTTGTTTAGATGCAAAAGTTAATTTCGACTCTAACGCTTTATTCAGGCATCCAGAAATTGTTGAATTAAGAGATTTAAATGAGGAAGATCCTACCGAGATAGAAGCTAGCAAGCATGATCTTGCGTATATCAAGCTAGATGGAAGTATTGGTTGTATGGTGAATGGGGCAGGATTAGCAATGGCAACAATGGATATAATTAAATTGTATGGTAAAGAGCCAGCAAATTTTTTAGATGTAGGTGGTGGTGCATCCAAAGAAAAGGTATCTGCTGCATTAAAGATAATTCTCTCAGATAAAAATGTTAAAGGTATTTTAATTAATATTTTTGGAGGAATAATGAGATGTGATGTTCTTGCCCAAGGAGTAGTTGATGCAGCTAAAGAAATTAATATTAGTGTACCTTTGGTTGTAAGATTAGCAGGTACAAATTTCAAAGAAGGAAAAAAAATTCTTGATAATTCTGGATTAAAATTAATTTCTGCAGAAAATTTAGATGACGCTGCTAAGAAAATTGTAGAGGCGATAAAATAAAATGTCGGTTTTGGTAAATAAAAATACTAAAGTAATTTGTCAGGGATTTACTGGCTCACATGGAACATTTCATTCAGAGCAGGCTATTAAATATGGAACCAATCTTGTTGGTGGAGTTACTCCAAAGAAAGGTGGACAAAAACATTTAGACAGACCAGTTTTTAATAGCGTTTTAGAGGCAAAAAATGAAGTAGGAGCAGATGCAACTATGATTTATGTACCTGCTAAATTTGCAGCAGCAGCAATCATTGAAGCTATTGATGCATCAGTTGAACTTATTGTTTGTATAACAGAGGGTATTCCAATTCAGGATATGCTTAAGGTCAGACAAAAATTAAGTGGATCTAGTAGCAGATTAATTGGACCTAATTGTCCAGGAATAATCACACCAGATGAATGTAAAATTGGGATTATGCCGGGAAGTATTCACAAAAGAGGAAGTGTTGGAATTGTATCAAGGTCAGGAACATTGACATATGAAGCAGTAGCCCAAACAACTGAAAATGGACTTGGTCAATCAACTTGTATTGGTATTGGTGGTGATCCTATTAATGGAACAAATTTTATAGATTGTTTAGATTTATTTTTAAATGACTCTGAAACAGAATCTATTTTAATGATAGGTGAAATTGGTGGAACAGCTGAAGAAGAAGCGGCTGACTTTATAAAAAATCATAAGATTAAAAAACCAATAGTTGGATTTATTGCTGGAATTACCGCTCCTCCAGGAAGAAGAATGGGGCATGCTGGTGCCATTATATCAGGTGGCAAGGGTGGAGCTGAAGATAAAATTAAAAAAATGGAAGAATGTGGTATTACAGTTGCCAAATCACCTTCAATTATTGGAAAAACTTTATTTGATAAACTGTCTAATTGAAAAAAAATATTAGAGGGATATATTAAATAAAAAGATGTCTTCATCAAAAAATCTTGATTTCGAAAAAACTTCATTTTTAAACAAATCTAATAGTGCATTTATAGAAGAAATGTATTTAAAGTTTGTAAATAAAGATGCTGATCTTCCAGAAAGTTGGGCAAATTATTTTGAGGGAATTGGTGAAGAATTAAATGTTATAGCAAAAGAAATTAATGGTCCATCATGGGGACCTACAAAAAAAAAAATTGATATTGATGAATTACAAAAAAAAATAGAAGAACAAGATAAAAATGATTTTGATAATGTCAAATTAGACACTTCAGAAAAATTTAATTTTCAATTACTTGCTGACTCAAATAAAGATTCTATTAGTGCTGTAGCATTAATTAGAGCATATAGACTAAGAGGACATTTATTAGCAGATCTTGATCCTTTAGAAATGAGAGAGTCAGAATATCTAGATGAGCTTCATCCAGATTTTTACGGTTTTAAAAAAGAAAATTACGATAAGAAAATTTTTCTAAACGGGGTAATCAATCGTAAATATGCAAATATAAGAGAAATACTTAAGTTTATGAAGAAAACCTACTGTGGAAAAATAGGTTATGAGTTCATGCATATTTCAAACCCAAATGAAAGAAAGTGGTTTAGAGATAGAATAGAGCAAGATAAAAATGCACTTCAATTTACAAAAAATGGTAAAGAGGCAATTTTAAATAAATTGGTACAGGCAGAAGGATTTGAAAAATTTTTAGCTACAAAGTATGTGGGAACAAAAAGATTTGGCTTAGATGGTGGTGAAAGCTTAATACCTGCTCTTGAACAAATAATCAAAATAGGTGGTCAAAATAATATAAAAGAAGTTAAAATAGGTATGTCTCATAGAGGCAGACTTAACGTTTTGGCAAATGTTTTACAAAAATCTTATAAAAAAATTTTTAATGAGTTTGCTGGTGAGTTTAGTAATGATACTGAAGATAGTGCTGGAGATGTAAAATATCATCTTGGAGCATCGTCAGATAGAGAATTTGATGGAAACTCAGTACACGTCAGTTTAACAGATAATCCATCTCATCTAGAAGCTGTTAACCCAGTTGTTTTAGGTCAAACAAGAGCCAAACAATTTTTTCACAAAGACCGTGAAAGAAATAAAGTTATACCAATTCTCATTCATGGGGATGCAGCTTTTGCTGGACAAGGAGTTGTAGCAGAATGTTTTGCAATGTCTGGACTACCAGGACACAACACTGGAGGAACAATTCATATTATTGTTAATAATCAGATAGGATTTACTACTAGTCCAAGATTTGCAAGGTCTTCACCTTATCCATCTGATGTTGCAAAAATGGTAGAGGCACCGATCCTTCATGTTAATGGTGATGATCCAGAAGCAGTTGTTTATGCAACCAGAATAGCAACAGAATTTCGATTAAAATTTAATAGAGACGTTGTAGTAGATTTAATTTGTTATAGAAGATTTGGACACAATGAGGGAGATGAGCCTTCATTTACTCAACCTTTAATGTATAAAAAAATTAGATCTCATCCCAGTGTTTACAAAATTTATGGAAATAAATTAGTAAATGAAAAATCTATTACTCAAGAATTATTAAATCAAAATGTTCAATCGTTTAAAGATTTACTTGATGAACAATATAAAAGTGCAAAAGATTATAAACCTAAAATAGAATGGTTTGAGGGTACATGGTCAAGATATAGACCTGAAAGAGGTAAAGATAAAAGGGGCATAACAGGCTTTGACGAAAATAAATTAAAAGTAATTTCAGATAAAATAAATTGTATTCCTGAGGAAAAAAATATTCATAAGACTATTTCTAAAATATTTAATACAAGAAAAGAAAGAATCGAAAAAGGTGCTGGAATCGATTGGTCTTCAGCTGAATCTTTAGCGTTTGGATCTTTGCTGGAAGAAGGATATCCAGTTAGACTTGTAGGACAAGATTCTGGAAGAGGAACATTTAGTCAACGACATTCTGTTTTAAGAAATCAAATAGATAATTCTAGATACATTCCTCTCAATAATATTTCTAAAAATCAAAAGCAATTTGAGGTAGTAGATAGTTTTTTATCTGAACTTGCTGTTTTAGGTTTTGAATATGGTTATAGTCTAGTAGAGCCAAATACACTTACTCTTTGGGAAGCGCAATTCGGTGACTTTGCTAATGGAGCCCAAGTTGTAATTGATCAATTTATTGCATCTGGTGAGAGAAAATGGAATAGAGCATCTGGTATAGTAATGTTGTTACCCCACGGATATGAAGGACAAGGACCAGAACATTCTTCAGCAAGATTAGAAAGATTTTTACAACTATGCTCAAACGATAATATGCAAGTAATGAACTGCACAACTCCAGCAAATTATTTTCATGCTTTAAGAAGACAAATGCATAGGAGTTTCAGAAAGCCATTAATCATAATGACACCAAAATCATTATTAAGAAATAAATATTGTGTTTCAAATTTAGAAGACTTTAACAAAAAAAATACTTTCCATAGAGTATTGTGGGATCATGCCATCGATCCTAAGTCTACAGGATTTATTAAACTAAAAGAAAGTTCTAAAATTAAAAAAGTGATTCTTTGTTCTGGAAAAGTATATTTTGATTTATTAGATGCCAGAGAAAAGCTCAAAAGAGACGATGTAGTGATGTATAGAATTGAACAACTTTATCCATTTCCAGCAAAAGCTTTAGTTAAGGAGTTAAAACCATATGCTGAAAATGCTGAATTCTTTTGGTGCCAAGAAGAACCAAAAAATATGGGTGCTTGGTTTTCAGTTAGAGATTATATCCAATGGACATTAGACACTTTAAAGGCTAATAATAATAAAATTTCTTATATAGGAAGAAGCCCAGACGCAACTCCTGCAACAGGATATGCTAAAAGGCATAATTCTCAACAACAAGAAATAATTAACAAGGTATTTGATTAATTTTAATGAGTGAAAAAATAGTAGTCCCAGTTCTTGGTGAAAGTATAACAGAAGCGACTGTTGCAAAATGGTTAAAAAACGCAGGTGATACAGTCGAAGCAGATGAACCAATTGTAGAACTTGAGACAGACAAAGTAAACTTAGAAGTGCCATCTCCAATTTCTGGTGTGTTAACAGAGATAAATTCACAAGATGGATCAGTCGTTGAAGTAGGAGCATTATTAGGTTCTGTATCAGCCGAAGGTGGAACAGCGGTTAAATCTGCGCCGAAAATCAGTGAAGAAATTAAGAAAGAGGAAATTGTTCCTGCAGAGAGCAATGTAATAAAATTAGATGCAAATAAAAAAGAACCAAAAGTATTTGAAGAAAAACCCAAAGGGAAACCTTTGGTTTTAACTGAGGAAGTTAAACCAGATTTTGCTCCAAAAAGAGATGTTACTCTAACCTTATCTCCAGCAGTGAGAAAAATTGTAACTGAAAATAATATCGATATTAATTCAATTCAAGGTTCAGGAAAAGGTGGGAGAGTTTTAAAAGGAGATTTAATAAGTTTGATGGGTGCAAATCCAAAACCATCTGAAAGAAAAATTCAATATGGTGAAGAAGAACGAATTAAAATGACTAGGTTGAGACAGACTATTGCAAAAAGATTAAAGCAAGCTCAAGAGAATGCCGCTCTTTTAACAACATTTAACGAAGTTGATATGAGTAGCGTAATGGAAATGAGGAAAGAAAATCAAGAGGATTTCCAATCTCGTTATGGAATAAAATTAGGATTTATGTCTTTCTTTGTAAAAGCATGTGTGGTTGCTTTAAAAAATTTCCCTGCAGTGAATGCTGAAATAGATGGTGATGAGATAATATATAAAAATTATTACAATATTAGTTTTGCTGTTGGAACAGATAAAGGCTTGGTTGTTCCAGTTTTGAGAAATGCAGATGAATTATCCTTTGCTGATATTGAAAAAAATATTAAAGAAATTTCAGAAAAAGCGAGAGATGGAAAGCTAACGATTGAAGATCTCCAGGGAGGAACATTTACAATAAGTAATGGAGGTGTGTATGGGTCTATGCTTTCAACTCCAATACTAAATTTACCTCAATCTGGAGTGTTGGGCATGCATAATATAGTGGAAAGACCTGTTGTTGTAGACGGTGAAATCAAAATAAGACCAATTATGTATTTAGCATTATCATATGATCACAGAATTATTGATGGAAAAGAATCTGTATCTTTCCTTAAAATGATTAAAGAAAACTTAGAAGACCCTAGAAGGTTGTTTTTAGATATTTAAATGTCAGAAAAATTTCAAGCTGTAGTTATTGGAGGTGGACCGGGTGGTTATGTGTGTGCAATCAGACTTGCTCAATTAGGATTAAAAACTGCATGTATAGAGTCTAGAGGGTCTTTGGGAGGTACTTGTTTAAATGTTGGTTGCATCCCATCAAAAAGCTTACTTAATCTGTCTGAAGAATTTCATAAAGTAAAAAGTTTAGCAAACAAAGGTATTGAAGTTGGTGAAGTAAAATTAAATTTAGACAAAATGATGAAAAGCAAAGATAAAGCTGTAACCGTTCTTACAAAAGGTGTCGAGTTTCTTTTAAAAAAAAACAAAGTTACTTATTTTAAAGGACACGGAAGTTTTAAATCTAAAAATGAAATTTTAATAAAGGATGATAAAAATAAAGAGACCATCATCCAAACAGAAAAAACAGTTATTGCAACAGGATCAGTTCCAGTTTCATTACCAGGAATAGAAATAGATGAGAAAACAATTGTCTCATCAACAGGTGCTTTAAAGTTAGAAAAGGTACCTAAGAAAATGGTCGTAGTAGGAGGAGGCTATATAGGATTGGAGATGGGATCTGTATGGTCAAGACTTGGAGCAGAGGTGCAAGTTGTTGAATTTTTAGATCATATTACACCTGGAATGGATAAAGAAATCTCATCAGAATTTATGAAAATATTAAAAAAACAGGGAATGAAATTTAATATGCAAAATAAAGTTGAAACAATTAAAAAAAATGCAGCTGGTGCAGTGGTTTCAACAGTAGATAAAGATGGTAATAAAAATAATTTTGAGTGTGATGTTGTTTTGATTTCTGTTGGCAGAAAACCTAATACAGATGGTTTGAATTTAGAGTCTGTAGGAGTAGATCTTGATGAAAGAAATAGAATTAAAACTGATAAAATTTTTAAGACTAACGTTGAAAATATTTATGCAATAGGCGATGTAATTGTTGGTCCAATGCTTGCACATAAAGCGGAGGACGAAGGTATAGCAGTTGCAGAAAACATAGTTGGTCAATCTGGACATGTAAATTACGATACAATTCCAGGAGTAGTTTATACAACACCAGAAGTAGCATCAATCGGTAAAACTGAGGAACAATTAAAAGAATTAAATAAAAAATATAAAGTAGGGAAATTTTTGTTTATGGCTAATTCAAGAGCCAAGGCCATAGATGATGCAGAAGGTTTTGTTAAAATTTTAGCTGACGAGCAAACAGATAAAGTATTAGGTGCACATATAATAGGACCTCATGCAGGTGAATTAATTGCAGAGATCGGTGTTGCAATGGAATTTGGTGCAAGTGCAGAAGATATCGCCCGAACTTGTCATGCTCATCCAACGTTTTCTGAAGCAGTTAAAGAAGCCGCTTTATCAGTGGATAAAAGAGCAATACACTCTTAATTTTTTTTCATATTATAAAAATATGAAATATCCGATTCTCGTACCAAATATTTTTAATCATCCATTTACTTATGAAAGTAATTTAACTCTTAAAGTTGGAGATTATGTAATGGTACCTTTTGGAAAATCAAAAATTACCGGTGTTGTTTGGGACGAATTTGAAAAAAATAATAATAAAAATTTTAAGACTAAAAAGATAATCAAGAAATTAGACGTTACTCCATTAAAAAAAAATACAATTAATTTTTTAAATTGGTTTGCAGAATATAATCTTATCCCAAAGGGTATGGCATTAAAGCTAGTACTCTTAAGTAGTGATGCGGTAGAGAACAAAGAAACTCAACTTTATCAAATATTTGATAGCAAAATTAAGCAAAACTTAATCAAGCTTTCTAGTGATCAAAATAAATCTCTAAAAAAAATGAATGTTTCAAATAAAAAATTTAGAGTTCATGTTTTACAAGGCACAACTGGATCAGGAAAAACTTTAGTTTATTTTGAAGCGTTAAAACCACTTATAGAGAGGGGTTTTCAAGGATTAATTTTATTGCCAGAAATAGGTCTAACCAGTCAGTTTGAACAAAAATTCTTAGAATATTTTGGTTTTAAACCTGCAGTTTGGCATTCAGGTATATCAAAAAAAAAGAAAGAATTAATTTGGAGTGGAGTTTCTAATGGTAAAATAAAAATAATTATTGGTGCGAGATCTTCACTATTTTTACCGTTTAAAAAATTAGGAATGATAATTGTTGATGAGGAACACGATCAATCATTTAAACAAGATGAGGGCATAACTTACAATGCTCGTGATATGGCAATTTCTAGAGCATCTTTTGAAAATATTCCAATCAATTTGATTACTGCTGTTCCTTCTATAGAAACTTTTGAAAATATTAAAAAAGGTAAATACGAAGTTTCTAGATTAAATGAAAGGTACCAGAACGCAGCATTACCTAATTATGAAATTATTAATTTAAATAATACCAAACTTGAAAAACAATCATGGCTATCAAATAAAATTATTGAAAAAGTAAATTTACATTTGGAAAAAAAAGATCAAGTTTTGTTTTTTTTAAATAGAAGAGGTTTTTCTCCAAATGCTTTATGCAATAAATGTTTTACAAGTTTTACATGTCCAAATTGTAGTATCAATTTAGTTTATCATAAAAATAAAAATAATTTATTATGTCATTATTGTGGATACAAATCTAATCTTAAAAGGAATTGTACAAAAGAAGGTAATTGTGAATTTATTTTTAGTGGTCCTGGTGTTGAGAGAATTTCAGAAGAGGTAAAAAGAAAATTTCCTGGAAAAACAATAGAGATTTTTTCAAGTGACACAATGAATAAAAAAGATTCTAAAGAAAAAATAGATAAAATTATTAATAATGAAACGCATATTTTAGTTGGAACCCAATTAATTTCAAAAGGTTTTCATTTTCCAAGCTTAAATTGCATTGTAGTTGTTGATATTGATCTTTCATCTCAGGGACATGATTTAAGAGGTGCAGAAAAAAATTTGCAGCTTTATCATCAACTTTCAGGACGTGCAGGAAGAACTGGAAAACCAGCAACCGTATATTTTCAAACCTATGAAAATAATACTAAGATGATTTCAGAAATTACAAGTAAAAATCCAGATATTTTTTTAGAAAGAGAACTGCAGATAAGAAAAAAAAATAAACTACCTCCGTTTCAAAGGTTTATTTCTTTAATCTTAACGGGAGATAATGAAATTAAATTAGAAAAAGAAGCTATTAATTTTAAAAATTTTATTGAAAACAAAATAGAAGGAAAAATACTAGGTCCAGTTAATGCCCCATTATTTAGATTAAAAAGAAAATTTAGAATAAGATTTTTGATAAGAGGTTTAAAATCTATGAAACTACAAAGCTCTCTTGCAAAAATTATTCCAAAATATAAATTTTCTTCTGGAATAAAACTTTCAGTTGATGTTGATCCAATTAACTTCAATTAATCTTAAAAAAGAGGCCTTTTTTACGAATCCGCTACTTGAAGACATAAGGGTCATATGCTATTTAGGGCGTGATTTTTAAATAATCTTCAACATTATAGAGGAACAAAGTTGAGTAAAGACACCGGATTTTCAATAACTTCAGCTGAAAGGTATTCTCTTGCGCTTTTTGAACTTTCAGAGGAAAACAATCTTTTAAGTCAGATCGAAGACCAATCTTCATCTATTCTTAATTTAATTGATCAAAGTGAAGATTTTTCTAATTTGATTAAAGATCCAACTATAAGCCAAGAAAATTTACTAAAAGTAATCAATACAATCTCTGAAAATAATAAATTTGAGTCTTTATTTAAAAATTTTTTAAGTTTCTTAATTCAAAAAAGACGTTTCTTTTTTATTGAACGTATACTTAAAAGCTTTATTGAAATTTGTTCAAGAAAAAGAGGTGAACTTAAGGCAGAATTAAAATCAGCAAAAGAATTATCTAATGAAGAAATTGTAAAAATTACAGAGGAGTTAACAAAAAATTTTAGCTCAAAAATAAAATTAAACTACAAACATGACGAAAGTTTAATAGGAGGTTTGGTAGTACAAGTAGGAAGTACTATGGTCGATACCTCAATTAAAAATAAATTACAACAAATTGAAAATAGAATGATAGAGGCATAAATGGAAATAAATCCTTCAGAAGTTACAAAAATATTAAAAGAACAAATTAAAAATTTTGGTGATAAAGCAGAAGTCACAGAAGTTGGTCAAGTTTTATCAGTTGGAGATGGAATTGCTAGGATTTATGGTTTAGATAACGTTCAAGCTGGTGAAATGGTAGAGTTTGCAGATGGTTCAAAAGGTATGGCTCTAAACTTAGAAAGTGAAAACGTTGGTGTCGTAATTTTTGGTGATGACAGAAATGTTAAAGAAGGGGATGTAGTAAAAAGAACTGGTAATATTGTTGATACTCCAGTTGGAAAAGAATTATTAGGAAGAGTAGTGGATGGTTTAGGAAATCCTATCGATGGAAAAGGACCATTAGACAAAGGAATTAAAAAAAGCAGGGTTGAAGTAAAAGCTCCTGGTATTATTCCACGACAATCAGTAAGTGAACCGATGCAAACTGGTCTTAAATCAATTGATAGTCTAGTTCCGATTGGAAGAGGGCAAAGGGAATTAATTATTGGTGATAGACAAACTGGTAAAACAGCAGTTGCAGTAGATGCAATTATTAATCAAAAAAAAATCAATGAATCTGGTGATGAAAAACAAAAACTGTATTGTATATACGTTGCAGTTGGACAAAAAAGATCAACAGTAAGACAAATTCAAAAAACATTAGAGGAAGCTGGAGCTATGGAGTACACAACAATCGTTGCTGCTACTGCATCTGACTCTGCTCCTTTACAATTTTTAGCACCGTACACAGGTTGTGCTATGGGTGAGTATTTTAGAGATAATGGAATGCATGCGTTAATAATTTATGATGATTTGTCTAAACAAGCAGTTGCTTATAGACAAATGTCATTGCTATTAAGAAGACCTCCAGGACGTGAGGCTTATCCTGGAGATGTATTTTATCTTCATAGTAGATTACTAGAAAGAGCAGCTAAATTAAGTGACGAACATGGTGGTGGATCACTTACAGCACTGCCAATTATTGAAACACAAGGTGGAGACGTATCCGCGTTTATTCCAACTAACGTTATTTCAATTACAGACGGACAAATTTTCCTTGAAACAGAACTATTTAACCAAGGTATAAGACCTGCAATTAATGTAGGTTTATCAGTATCTAGAGTTGGTTCATCAGCTCAAACAAAAGCGATGAAAAAAGTTTCCGGTTCAATGAAATTAGAGCTAGCACAATACAGAGAAATGGCAGCTTTTGCTCAATTTGGATCTGATTTAGATGCATCTACCCAGCAACTTTTGAATAGAGGCTCTAAGTTAACTGAACTTTTAAAACAAAAACAATATTCACCCATGACTGTTGCAGAACAAGTTATTTCAGTATTTTGTGGAGTAAAAGGTTATCTTGATGACATTGATTTAAAAGACGTTGCTGAATTTGAGAGCAAGATTATTGAAAAATGTAAATCAGATAAGCCTGAAATTATCGAGTCAATTTTAAGTTCAGGAAAACTTGAGGAAGATAAAGAAAAATTACTTGTTGACGTAATCACTCAATTAAAAGGAAATTTTAAATCTTAATAATTTATGGCAAGTTTAGACGATCTAAAAAAAAGAATAGCTAGTGTAAAGTCTACACAAAAAATTACTAAAGCTATGAAAATGGTTGCAGCAGCTAAATTAAGAAGAGCTCAAGAAAGCGCTGAGAAGGGAAGACCTTATTCTGAAAAAATGAATAATGTTATTTTAAATTTATCAAATGGTATATCTGATAAAGAAAATGCACCAAAGTTATTGTCAGGGACTGGTCAGGAAAAAACTCATCTTTGTGTTGTGATGACTTCTGATAGAGGTCTATGTGGCGGATTTAATTCTAATATTATTAAAAAAGCTAAAAGTTATTTTGTAAAAATTTTAGATGAAGGTAAAGAACTTAAAATTATTACAGTAGGCTCAAAAGGAAGTGATCAATTAAAAAGAATTTATGGTGACAAAATAATTGAAAATATTTCTTTCAAAGAGTCTAAAAATGCAAATTATTTTGATGCTGACAAAGTTGGGAAAATGGTAATTGAAAAATTCGAGGCAGGTGAATTCGATGTTTGTACAATTTTTTATAACCAATTTAAAAATGTAATTACTCAAATTCCTCAAGCACAGCAAATTATCCCTTTAAACAATGAAGGAGAAGAAAACAGTTCAGAAGAAAGTTACGAATTTGAACCAGATGAAGATGAAATTTTAAGCAATTTATTGCCAAAAAATATTTCTACGCAAATATTTAAGGCTATGTTAGAGAATTCAGCTAGCGAACAAGGGTCTAGAATGAGTGCAATGGATAATGCGACCCGAAACGCAGGTGAAATGGTTGACAAACTTACTATCGAATATAATAGAAGTCGTCAGGCAGCAATTACAAAAGAACTAATAGAAATCATATCAGGAGCAGAAAGTTTATAATTATGAGCAAAGGAATAATTACACAAGTTATTGGAGCGGTAGTAGACGTAAAATTTGATGGTGAACTACCAGAAATTTTAACAGCATTGGAATGTAAAAATGGTGGTAATAGACTAGTTTTAGAGGTGGCACAACACTTAGGTGAAACTACTGTTAGAACAATTGCTATGGATGCTACTGAAGGACTAAAAAGAGGTGATGAAGTTACCAACACAAATGCTCCTATTCAAGTTCCAGTTGGGCCTGAAACACTTGGAAGAATTATAAATGTAATTGGAGAACCAATAGATGAAAGAGGCGAGGTTAAGACTAAAGAAAGTTGGCCAATTCATAGAGCTGCACCTGAATTTAATGACCAATCAACAGAAACTGAAATACTTGTAACAGGTATTAAAGTTATTGATTTGCTTGCACCTTATGCAAAAGGTGGAAAGATTGGATTATTTGGTGGAGCAGGAGTAGGTAAAACAGTTTTAATTATGGAATTAATTAACAACGTTGCAAAAGCTCATGGTGGTTTTTCAGTTTTCGCGGGAGTTGGAGAGAGAACTAGAGAAGGAAATGACCTTTATCATGAAATGATTGAATCTGGAGTAATTAAAAAAGAAGGAGCTGGTTCAAAAGCTGCTCTAGTTTATGGACAGATGAATGAACCTCCTGGAGCAAGAGCAAGAGTTGCACTTACAGGTTTAACTGTAGCTGAATACTTTAGAGATCAGGAAGGTCAGGACGTACTTTTCTTTGTAGATAACATTTTTAGATTTACTCAGGCAGGATCAGAGGTTTCAGCTTTGTTGGGAAGAATTCCATCTGCTGTTGGATATCAACCGACATTAGCTACTGACATGGGTAACCTACAAGAAAGAATTACGACTACAAACAAAGGGTCAATCACATCTGTACAAGCAATTTATGTACCTGCTGATGATTTAACAGACCCTGCTCCAGCCACATCGTTTGCTCACTTGGATGCAACGACTGTACTTTCAAGACAAATTGCAGAAATTGGTATTTATCCTGCGGTAGATCCACTTGATTCAACATCAAGAATTTTGGATCCAAGAATTGTTGGAGATGAGCATTATAGAGTAGCAAGAGATGTTCAAAGAATACTACAATCATATAAATCATTACAAGATATTATAGCTATTCTTGGTATGGACGAGTTATCTGAAGAAGATAAACTAGTTGTAGCAAGAGCAAGAAAAATCCAGAGATTTTTATCTCAACCATTCTTTGTTGCAGAAGTATTTACTGGTTCTCCAGGAAAACTTGTTGATCTTGACTCAACGATCAAAGGTTTTGATGCAATCTGCAAAGGCGAGTATGATCACTTACCTGAAGCTGCTTTTTATATGGTTGGAACAATTGAAGAAGCAATAGAAAAAGCTAAGAAAATGGAACAAGAAGCTGCTGCTTAATGAGCGAAGAGTTTAAAGTTGAAATAGTAAATCCTGAAAAATCTTTTTTAGTAAAAGATGATGTTTCAGAAGTTGTGGTCCCTGCTTTTGAAGGAGAGATGGGAATATTGAAGGATCATATTTCTATTATTTCCTTTTTGAAACCTGGGATAATTAAGATTTTATCAAAATCAGGTGATGAAAATTACTATGTTGAAGATGGGATTGTTGAGTTTAAAAATAACAATCTATCTATTTTAACAAGTACAATTTTTAATCTTGCTGATATGGATAAATCAAAGCAACAAGATTTACTTAAACAGGCAGAAGAAGAGGCTAATAAAACCGATATTAATGATCAATCTAAATATTTAGCAGATCAAAAAGTTGAAGTTTTAAAAACTCTAAATTAATTTTTTTACTTTTTCTTTAAGTTCTTTGTAAACATGATGTTTAAAATCAACAACAACATCAGTAATTAAATCTAAGTCGATCCACTTCCAATCTAAAAATTCTGGATTAGATGTATTAATATTTATTTCATTATCATTTCCAATAAATCGCATTAAAAACCATTTTTGCTTCTGACCTTTGTACTTACCTTTCCAAATAATACCTAGTAATCTATCAGGTAAATCATAGGTTAATGTACCATCTAATTCTTTTATAAGTTCTACACTTTTGATACTTGTTTCTTCTTCTAGTTCTCTAAATGCAGCTTTTAAATTATCCTCTCCTTCATCAACACCACCCTGAGGCATTTGCCAAAAATTTTTAGGATTATCTATTCTTTTTGCTACGAATACTTTATTTTCTTTATTCAATAACACAATTCCGACCCCACTTCTTAGTGGTAAATCTTTAAAATTTTTATTCATATTATCCGTTAAGTAACTTAATAGCGTAGTTTAATTGATTATCAGTATCAGTTTTTATTCTAAAATCATCACCTTCTTCATTTACTTCAATATCTGGTCTAACACCTACTTCAGAAATAGATTTTCCAGAGGGAAGATAATATTTTGCGACAGTTAATCTGATAGCTCCACGATTTTTTAAAGGAATAATGGATTGCACAGAACCTTTACCAAAGCTATTTTCACCAACGATGATTGCTCTTTTGTGATCCTTTAAAGCTCCAGCAACAATTTCAGATGCAGATGCTGAACCATAGTTAATTAAAACCAATAGTGTTTTTCCATCAGTAATATCTCCTTTTTTTGCAAACCATTTTCTATTTTCAGATTTTTTTCTGCTTTTTGTTGAAACTATCTCTCCATTTTCTAGAAAAAAATCTGATATCTTTATTGCTTGAGATAAAAGACCTCCAGGATTATTTCTTAAATCTAAAATAAATGAATTTAAGTTTTTATTTTTTTTAAGTTTTTTAATTTGTTTTTCTATTTGATCACTACTGTTATCGTTAAATGAAGTAAGCCTGATGTACCCAATATTTTCATCTATAATTTCAGATTTTACAGATTGAACCTGAATAACTTCTCTTATGATATTAAATGTTAACGCTTTTCTTTCACCTCTTCGTCTTACTGTTAACTCTATTCCAGAACCTACAGGTCCTCTCATTAAATCAACAGCTTCACTTAATGATTTTCCTTGAACCTGGACATCATTTATTTTGACTATGTAATCACCAGCTTTTAATCCAGCCCTAGATGCAGGTGTATCATCTATTGGTGAAATTACTTTTACCACACCAGCCTCCATGCTAACTTCAATTCCTAGTCCACCAAATTCACCACTCGTTTCTGTTTGCATTTCATCAAAAATTTTAGGAGACATGTAAGATGAATAAGGATCTAAGGATTGTAAAAGTCCATTGATAGCAGAGTCCATACTCTCAGATTGATTGAACTCATCAACATATTCTTTATTAATTTTTTCTAGAACCTCACCGAATAGATCAATTTTTTTATAAATATCAATTTCAGCTGAAATAACTGTTTTATTTAAATAAAAAAAGGAAAAAAAAATTAATAATAAAAATTTAATTTTTTTCATATAATCACTTTTTCTTTCGGAATTAGCTCTGACCAAATTTTTTCTAATTCATAAAATTTTCTTTTTTCTGGATGAAAAATATGAACAATCAAATCAATCCCATCAACAAGTTTCCATTCTCCACTTTCTTTACCCTCAATTTTTGAGTCTTTTACACCGTTATTTTTAAGTTTTTCTAAAACTTGTTCTGATAAAGATTGAATGTGTCTAGATGATGTTCCACTTGCTATGATCATGTAATCAGCCATAGAACTTTTGTCTTTAAGATCAATAGTTACAATGTCTTGAGCTTTATTTAGATCTAGTGTGTTGATTACAATTTCTTTTAAGTCTGAAATTTTGTCCATTAATTGAATTTAGATTATCAAATTTTTCTTAATTGAGAAGATGAAATGTTGACTTTATTAAACTCAATAAACTCTAGATTGGTCTTATTAAGTTGCTTAAATGTCTTTGATTTTAAAGAATTTTTTTTATACCCATGTCGGTCAAAAACTAGGATGTTACATTTTTGTGAAATTAATTTAGATTTATGCCATTTATGAAAGTTAATAAGGTTGTCGGCACCCATTAAAAAATAAATTTCAATGTTTTTATCTTTTTTTAAATGATTGATTAAATTAATAGTTTTATTTGATTTAATAATTTTTTCATAAAATTTAACCTTAATAAATGAATTTGTACTAATAATTTTTTTACAATATTTAATTCTGTCAGTAACAGATGTCTTACTCTCTATTTTAAATGGATTTTTTTTTGTAATTGCCCAAATAACTTTTTTGAGTTTGAATCTTTTCTTTGCTTCCTTAGAAATTGCCAAATGTCCTTTATGTGCAGGATCAAACGATCCACCTAATACACCAATTTTTATTTTTGTGTTATTCAATTTAATTTCTTATTTTACCATTACTAGTGATTTCATATTTATATGAAATTAATTGATTTAAACCTACAGGACCTCTTGGTGGCAGTGTATTAGTAGAAATTCCAACTTCTCCACCAAATCCAAATTCACCACCATCAGCAAATTGAGTTGAGGTATTATGCATTGCAATTGAACTTTTAACATTTTTTAAGAAGTATTTTGCTGTTTTTTTATTTTTTGTAATGATGGAGTCAGTGTGCATAGTACCATATTTATTAATATGCTTAATTGCCTCTTCAGAATTTTTAACAATTTTAACAGATACAATTGATGCCAAATATTCAGTTGACCAATCTTTTTCTTTTGCAGGATATACTTGACCTTTGTAATAACTCTTCAAAATCTTATCACCAATTATTTTACAACCATTATTTTCAAGTGCCTGCAAAACAGGATTGCTAAATTTTTTGACTATATTTTTATGAATAAGAATAGTTTCAGTTGCACCACAAATACTTGTATTTCTTAATTTAGCGTTATAAACAATTTCTTTAGCCATTTTTAATTCTGCATCCTTATCTATATAAGTATGACAAAGTCCCTCTAAGTGCCCAATTATAGGTACTTTGGATAATTCTAAAACTTTTTTAACTAAATTTTTTCCACCACGAGGTATTATGACATCGATATATTTTTTCATTTTAGAAAGCATAATATCCACAATCCTCCTTTGTTTTGAATCGATAAATTGTATAAAGTTTTCATCAACTTTATTTTTTTTAAGTGCTTTTCTAAACAACTTAGCTAAAGCTTTATTTGAATTTATGGCCTCAGAGCCTCCTTTCAAAATCACTACATTTCCAGATTTAAAACAAAGACTAGCAACATCTGAAGTTACATTTGGTCTACTTTCATAGATAACACCAATAACTCCAATTGGTATTGATACTCTTTTTATATTTAAACCATTTGGCCTTTTCCATTTTTCTAAAGTGTTATTTATAGGATCCCTTAATTTAGCTATTTTTAAAATAGAATTTATAATTCCATTCAATTTAATTTCATCTAAATGAAGTCTTTTTATTAAGTTCTCTTTTAACCTTCTTTTTCTTGCGTAATTAATATCTTTTGAATTTTGATTTATAATATATTTTTTTTCATTCTTAATTAATTTCGCGTAATCATTTAAGACTTTATTTTTTACTTCAGTTGTAACTTTATACTCACTAGCTTTGCGAGCTTTTCTTCCAATTAAATTCATATATTTAATCATTTAAATTTCCACCATATCATCTTTATGAATAACTTCTGATTTTGCAACATAGCCTAATAATTTTTCAATTTCATTCGAATGATGACCCATAATTTTATTCACCTCATCAGAAGTAAAGGAACTTAACCCTCTGGCACATTCGTTATTTTTTTTATCTAATACTTTAATATGATCACCTTTATTAAACCTTCCCGAAACTTTTTTAATTCCTGCTGCTAACAAACTTTTTCCAGATTTTAATGCCTTTTTAGCACCATCATCAATTATTAATGCTCCTTTAGGTGCTACAGAGCTTATTATCCATTTTTTTCTAGCATCTAACTTTGAAATTTTTGGACTAAACCAGGTGCAGTTATTTTTTTCAATTATTTTTGAGATAGGATTTGAATATAGTCCATTTGCAATAACCATACTAGTACCAGCAAGCTGACATATTTTTGCTGCTTCAATTTTTGTATGCATACCACCACTCCCATATTCATTTACGCCTTTAATATAAATTTTTTTTAGATCTTTATTTAGGTCATCTATTTTCTTTATTAGTTTAGCATCCTTAAAAATTTTAGGATTTTTTGTATATAAACCATCAACATCAGATAATAAAATTAAGGTATCTGCGTTTGTAATTTGCGCAACCCTAGATGCCAATCTATCATTATCCCCATATTTTATTTCACTCGTTGCGATAGTATCATTTTCATTGACCACAGGAATAAAACCAAGTTCAAAAAGATTATCAAAAGTTCGTTTTGCATTGAGAGATCTTCTTCTTTCCTCAGTGTCTTCTAATGTAAGCAAAATCTGAGAAATATTTAATTTATATTTTGCAAAAGTTTGAGAAAATAAATTCATCAGCTCTATTTGACCAATAGAAGCAATAGCCTGACTCTTATCTAATTTAATATTTTTTTTATTATAATTCATTTTCTTGCAACCCAAAGCTATAGCGCCAGAGCTAACAATAACTACTCTTTGATTTTTATCTCTTAATTTTTTAATGTCTTTTGCAAAACTAGATAACCACTGTCTCCTAATTTTTTTATTTTGATCAACTAGTAGAGATGATCCAATTTTGACAACAATTATTTTGGAGTTTTTAAGATACATAAGACAAAAGTTTTGCTTTAATTTTTGATACAGATTCTTTTTCCAGAGTTGTCATTGTCATAATCTCACAATTTTTACCTTTTGAAAAATGATCTATAACTTCATTTGCTGTTTCTTCATCAATCAAATCAATTTTATTAAGCACAATTAGTTCTTTTTTTTCTAATAACTTTGCACTGTAGCTTTTTAATTCATTTTTCACCTGATTATAAGACTCATTCAGATCTAAGTTGGTGACATCAATTAAGTGCAGTAAAGACTTACATCTCTCTATATGTTTTAAAAACTGTATTCCTAAGCCTATACCTTCATGAGCTCCTTCAACTAATCCTGGAATATCTGCAATGGTAATTTCTTTATCATCGTAAGAAGCAACACCAAGATTTGGATTAATAGTTGTGAATTTGTAATTTGCAATTTTTGGATTTGCGTTTGTTAGAGCTGCTAACAAACTTGATTTTCCTGCATTTGGTAATCCAATAATACCGATATCAGCAATTGTTTTTAATTGAAGCCATATTGTAAATTCTTCTCCGATAGTGCCTTTAGTAAATTTTCTTGGAGCTCTATTTGTAGAACTTTTAAATCTTGTGTTTCCTAAACCTCCTTTTCCACCGGCAGCCGCAACATATTCTTCACCTTTTTTATTAAAATCGAAAAGAAGAGTTTTGTTATCCTCTTCAAATACCTGTGTACCTAGAGGAACTTTTAAAATTAAATCTTCACCACCTTTTCCTGTTCGATTTTGACCGGAACCGTTTTCCCCACGTTCGGCTTTGTGGTGTTGTTGATATCGATAATCAATAAGGGTATTTAAATTTTCCTCTGACTTTAAAATAATTGATCCACCTTTTCCACCATCCCCACCATCTGGTCCACCAAACTCAACATATTTCTCTCTTCTAAAACTAGGAGATCCATCTCCGCCATTTCCAGCTTTAATATATATTTTAACTTGATCGAGAAATTTCATAATACAACATCTATTTTAATTGGTTGTACTATTAATTGGGCTTTACAGAAACGAAAGTTCTATCTGATTTTGATTTTTTGAAGACAACTTTTCCCTTAACAACTGAAAATATTGAATGATCTTTGCCCATACCAACATTTTCACCTGGAAAAATCTTAGTTCCTCTTTGTCTAACAATTATGTTTCCAGGAATTACTGTTTCACCACCATACTTTTTTACACCAAGTCTTCTGCCGGCACTATCTCGTCCGTTTCGTGATGATCCACCTGCTTTTTTTGTTGCCATAACTTACCTAATAACTATTTGCTTACTGCTTCCTTAACTTCTTCTTTTTTTGAAGTTTTAGAAATTTTTTCAGCTTCTGATAACACTTTACCATCTTTTGAAAAAATTTTGTTAATTCTTATCATAGAATATTCTTGTCTATGCCCATTTTTTCTTCTTGAATTTTGTCTTCTTCTTTTTTTAAAAATTAAAATAGTTCTATTTTTACTATTTTTAATTAAATTAGCTTCTACTTTTGCACCCTCAACATTTGGAGTTCCAATTTCAATTGATTTGTCATCACCGTATGCCAAAATTTCATTAAACTCTATTTTAGTATCAGGTTTAGAATCTGGTAGTTTTTCAATCTTTAGAATTTCTCCAGATTTTACTTTATACTGTTTTCCACCTGTTTTTATTACTGCGTATGACATAGTATGATTTAATTTAAAGTTACCGCAATATAGTTGTAGTCAGCCTTTAGTCAAGCCGAATTAATTAGAAATTATCCTTAAAATCTCTTAATTTTGAAAAGGTTTTTACATCTTTTGCTCTTAAAAATATATTACAATCCAATTCCTCTTTTAAAGTTGAGGGTATGGTAGGAATTCCATTTTCTCTTAATTTTTCTATTTTTTCTATTTTTTTTTGTAAATCTTTGTTTTCTGAATCATATTTTTTGCAAAATTTTGCATTGTTAAGAGTGTATTCATGACCACAATAAATTTTTGTCTCTTTTGGTAATAATTTAATTTTGTTCAAAGACTTAAACATTTCTTCATAAGAGCCTTCAAATATTCTTCCACAGCCAAGTGAGAAAAGTGTATCTCCAGTAAAAACTAATTTTTCTTTAAAAAAATTAAAACAAATATGGCCTGATGTGTGTCCAGGTATATGCATAATTTTAGCTTCAAAGTTTTCAGCTTTCCATATTTGATTGTCTTCTAACAATATGTCTATTCCAGGTATTCTTTTTGAGTCTCCTTTAAAACCCACAACAACTGACCCATATCTTTTTTTTAATTCTTGATTTCCTCCAATATGATCATAATGATGATGAGTATTAAGAATATATTTTAATTTTATATTTTTATTTTTTAGGAAATTTATTATTGGTTCAGACTCACTGGGATCTACAACACATGCAAAATTGTTACTTTCATCTATTATTAAATAGCTATAGTTGTCTTGAAGACAGGGTATAATTTCAATACGCATTTTATTTTTCTATCAAAAATATACCTAGATCTGCAAACAAATTTTTAACTCCTAAATTGCTCTCATTTATTATTGATGAATTAAGATTATTTAAAGCAAGTGATTTAAAAATTTTAATATCTTTTGATTTTACAAAGTGAAAAAAATCTTTGATTGTACACATATGTAAATTTGGTGTGTTATACCATTCATCTGGTAATGTTTTTGTAATTGGCATTGTACCTTTAAATAATAAATGAAATCTTACTTTCCAGTATCCAAAATTAGGAATCGTAACTATTGCTTTTTTTCCAACTCTTAAAAGTTCATCTAAAACTAATTCAGGATTAAGAAAAGCTTGAAGAGTTTGACTTAAAACAACATAATCAAATGATTTGTCTGGAAATTGTTTTAAATCTTTTTCAGCATTTCCTTCAATTACAGTTAAACCTTTTGCAATACATTCTTGAACTTTTTCTTTTGAAATCTCTAATCCTCTTATATTTATGTTTTTATTATCCTTTAAAAATTTCATCAAAGTTCCATCAGCACAACCTACATCTAAGACTTTCTTATCTTTTTCAATTAAATCTGCTATTACCTGAAATTCATTTTTCATAATTAATTTTCTTCGTAAGATTTATCTAAAAAGTTTTTAAGTGCACTTAAGAAATCAGGAACGTCTAGTAAAAAGGAGTCGTGACCTTTATCTGACTCAATTTCTACAAATCCAACATCAGCTCCTATTGAGTTTAAAGCAATTACAATATCTTTGTTTTCTTGGGTTGGATAAAGCCAATCTGAAGTAAAAGAAATTATAAAAAATTTCGCGTTTGTATTTATAAATGCTTCTGAAAGATTACCATTAAATTGCTTAGCTAAATCAAAATAATCCATAGCTCTAGTAATATAAAGATAACTATTTGCATCAAATCTATCTACGAAAACTGAGCCCTGATATCTTAAATAACTTTCTATTTGAAAATCAGCGTCAAATCCAAATTTAAGATCTTCTCTTTCTTGCAACTTTCTTCCAAATTTTTCCTGCAAACCTTTTTTAGATAAATAAGTAATATGAGCTGCCATTCTAGCTACTGCCAATCCTTTTCCAGGATTAGTATCGCTTGATGTGTAATTCCCATCTTTCCAGTTACTATCAGCTGTAATAGCTTGTCTACCTAGCTCGTTAAAAGCAATATTTTGAGCTGAATGACTAGATGTGGTTGCTATCGGTATCACTGTTTTGGATTTATCAGGAAAGTTGCTAATAAACTGAAGGACTTGCATACCTCCCATTGAACCACCAGTTATAGAAAACAGTTTATCAATACCAAAATGATCAAGTAAATTATATTGAGCATTCACCATATCATTAATTGTAATAACGGGAAAATTTGTTCCAAAAATTTTTTGATCAGGATCTTTATGACTTGGTCCGTATGATCCCATACATCCACCAATTACGTTAGAGCAAATAACAAAATATTTATTCGTATCGATAGCCTTATCAGGACCTACTGCATAACTCCACCAACCCTCTTTGTTAGTTACAGGATTAATTCCTGTTACAAATTGATCTCCTGTTAGAGCATGAAAAACTAATATTGCATTATCTTTTTTTGAATTAAGTGAACCGTAAGTTTCATAGGCTATTGGAAAATCTTTTATGGTCTTTCCACAGTCTAATTTTAGTGGTTTTTTTACAATTAAAGTTTTTATGTTTTTCTCAGTATTCATAGTTTTTGACTGTTTCGAATTGTGAGAAAAAAAACTATTTTAGCGGTTTTTTTTAAGCGCTCGCAATTCAGTTAAATCAGCGCACAATTTTTTTACTAGAACTTATTTATTATGTCAATTTTTTAAAAAATCCTCTTATTCTCTATAAAATTTTGTAATTTTATCTATAAAGAGCACATAAATTAAAAAAAATGATAACTCCAAATTTCAAAAATTTTAAAATTGAGGCATATAAGCCTGGCAAATCAAAAGTTAATAAACTTAAGAACGTAATTAAGCTTTCTGCAAATGAGTCTGCTTTAGGTATGAGCCCTAAAGCAAAGAAAATAATATCAAACAAAAATCTGAATTTAGATAAATATCCAGATGGAAAATCTCAAAATTTAAGAAAAGCAATATCTAAAGCTTATAGATGTAATTCTGAGAAAATTATTTGTGGAGCTGGTTCAGATGAAGTTATTCAAATGCTTTGTCAGTTGTTTTTAAACCCAAAAGATGAGGTTGTAGTACCAGAGTACAGTTTTTTAATGTACAGAATTTACTCAAAAATTGTAGGTGCAAAAGTTGTATTTGCAAAAGAAATTAATTTTAAAGTTTCAGTAAATGAAATTTTAAAAAAAATAACGAAAAAAACTAAAATTGTATTTATAGCTAACCCAAACAATCCTACAGGAACTTACTTAACGAAAAAAGAAGTTTTAGAATTAAGAAAAAGATTAAATCAAAAAATTTTACTAGTTATAGATGATGCCTATGCAGAATATATGAAAAACAAAGATTATTCATCTGGGTTAGATTTGTTTAAAAATAAAGACAATGTTTTCATCCTTAGAACTTTTTCAAAAATGTTTGGATTAGCTTCTCTTAGAGTAGGTTGGGGATATGGCTCAAAAAAAATAGTTGATGCACTAAATGTTATAAAACCACCATTTAATGTAAATGGTATTGCTCAATTAGCTGCCACCGAGTCATTGAAGGATAAAGCTTTCATAAATAAATCTATTAGACATAATTTATTATATTCTGAAAAAATTAAGAAATTTCTTGAGGCATATAATATTTTTTCAAATTCAGTTTCAGCAAATTTTTTGTTACTTAATTTTGAAAAATGCAGATATTCAGCAAAATTTCTGTATGAAAAACTTAAAAATAAGGGAATTATTTTAAGATCAACAGAAGATGGTTATCATATAAAGAATAAATTAAGGTTAACTATTGGATCTAAAAAAGAAAACATAAAATTTATGAGTGTTATTAAGCAAGTATTGAAAAAATGAAAAATATTTTAATTATTGGCTGTGGATTATTAGGTTCATCTTTATTAAGGCGTATTAGCAAAAAAAAAATAGCAAAAAAAATATTTATTTATGAAAAATCAAAATCAAATATTGCTAAGATAAAAAGATTAAAATTACCTGGAACAATTGTTAAATCATTAAAAGAAGGTGTAAGTAATTCCGATTTAATCATCTTTTGTACACCAATGAGTGAATACAAAAATATTATTTTAAAAATTAATAAATTTATACCATCGAAAACATTGATTACAGATATTGGTTCTTCAAAAATTGAAACTTCTAAAATTATAAATAAATTTTTAAAGAAAGGTATTCATTGGATTCAAAGTCACCCAATAGCTGGATCAGAGGTCAGTGGACCAGAGCATGGTAAAGAAAATATGTTTACTGATAGATGGTGCATAATAATTAAAGAAAAAAATATTAAAAAAAATTATATAAATATTCTAACTAAGTTTTGGAAAAAAATTGGAGCAAAAGTAGTTGTTATGAGCGCCGAAAAACATGACAAAATTTTTTCTATTACTAGTCATTTACCTCACTTAATTGCGTATAATCTGGTGAAATCTGCACAAGATTTTGAGAAAAAACAAAATTATGAGCTAATCAAATATAGTGCTGGTGGATTACGAGATTTTTCTAGGATTGCAGCATCAAATGAAATCATGTGGAGAGATATTTTTTTTAACAATAAAAATAATATTTCAAAAGCGATTGATTTATTTATTAAAAATTTAAATCAATTTAAAAAAGATATTAATTCAAAAAATAATAAGTCTATCGTAAAGAAACTTACTCAGACTAAAAAAGTAAGGTCAAAAATCATCAAATTGAAACAAGATATTGATAAACCTGATTTTGGAAGAAATTAATATTTTATTCTAGATACTTTTTTTACCTTTAGCTTGGCAGTTTTTTCAATTCTATTAATTGTTTCTATAATTGGCATAATAATTACTTTTCTTTCTGGACCATAAGCATGAATTAGTTGTTTAGAATTTAAGCACATAGCAACATGACCTTTCCAAAAAATAATATCTCCTTTTTTAAATAGTCTTTTCTTTGAATTCTTTTTTGTATATTTGATCTGATCTTTTGTATCTCTTGGATAAAACGAATTATTATAAAAATAAAAAATTTGCAATAAAGCTGAACAATCAACACCTTTAAATGTTTTTCCACCCCAAGCATATTTTACTTCGAGAAATTTTTTAAATATTTTTGTAAAATTATTTTCTTTATGGTTTATTTTTTTAATATCAGCTTTTTTAATCCATTTATTTTTTTCAATTTTTACGTAATTCTTATTTTGATCAAATACAGATAATTTGGATGCAAATGGAAGCCAACTGATAGTTCCAATTCCAGGTTTTTTATAAATCTTTGCTTTTAGTGAACTGACTTTATAATTGGGGCTAAATTTTTCTATATATTTTGAATTTTTTATAAACCCCTTATAATTATCAAATAAAGTTTTAATTTTTATCCAATTTTTACTTTTTGCTAGTATTTTGAATTTTTCACCATGTATAATTTGTGAAGTTACCTCAGATCTTTTCGAAGCATTTTTGTAAATATTCGAAAAATTACCTATGAAATAAAAATTATTTTGCACCAATTTTAATTTTGTTTTTAATTAACCACAAACAAATTAATGATGGTATCACCATTATAGTCGTTAAAACAAAAAATGTTCCCCAATCTCCATTTAACCAGTCAACTAGAGCACCTGAGGATGAAGCTAAGGTAGTACGACCAGCAGTACCAATTGAAGCAAGTAATGCATATTGTGTGGCTGTATAAGTTCTGTCAACTAGTAATGATATAAATGCAACAAATGCTACAGTTGCAAAAGCTGCTGTGATATCATCGGCTATAACCGCAATTGCAAATAAAATTTCTGATTTTCCAGTCCACGCTAAAACTGCGAATAAAAGGTTGGTTATAGCCATTAATCCACCAGCAAAGAACATAGTTTTAATTGTTCCAGCTCTCATGGCCATTACTCCACCCAACAAAGTAAATACAACTGTTGTTATCCAGCCAAGTCCTTTTGAATAAATTGCAATTTGACCTTTGGAGAAACCAATTTCTTTATAAAAAACAATAGACATTCTTCCCATAAATGCCTCACCTATCTTGAACAAGAAAACAAATCCTAAAATTCCAGCTGCAATGGCAAAACCATTTTTTCTAAAAAAACTAATGATAGGTCCGCCTATAGTTCCTGTAATATATGCGATAAAGTTTGTAATAATATTGCTAGATCCAAGTTTTCCTTCAATTAATTTGTCTGTTTCTCTCTGTTTTGCTTGTCTGTTTGTCTCTATAGGTTCATGAACAAACATTAATCCAATATTCATTAAAATTATTAAAATACCTAAAATTAAAAAAGTAGCTTGCCAATAGTCAGCCACCCCTAGGTTTTCAAAAAATTCTGCTGTGAATAAAGCAACAACTCCACCTAATTTATAACCTGTCCACCAACCAACAACAGCCATAGCTGCACCAGCAGCCATTGATTTTCCTTCATTTTCATTTATCTGTTCAATTCTTAATGCATCTACAGTTATATCTTGGGTTGCTGACGCAATAGCAATAATTAAACCTACAGTGATTAATAAAGCCAAATTTTCAGTTGGATTAATCACACTCCAAACAACAAGACTTAACAAAATAATTAATTGCATCAAAACTATCCATCCTCTTCTATGACCTAATTTTTTTGTTAGTATTGGAATTTGAATTCTATCTATAATGGGAGCCCACAAATAATTGAAAGCATATACTCCAAAAATTAAACCTGCCCATCCAATTGTTGATCTACTAAGACCTTCTTCTTTAAGCCAAAGACTTAAGCTGCTTGCAATTAATACCCATGGAAATCCACTTATTGCACCTAATAAAAGAATTCTTACCATACGAATATCTTTATAAACTGCAAGAGAATCAAGCCATGTTTGTTTCTTTGTTTCAGACATAATTAATTTCTCCAAAAAGATGGTAAGAACAATACTAATATTGCAAACAGCTCAAGTCTACCTAAAATCATACCTACAGTTAAGATCCATTTAGAAATATCGGGCAAAGATGAAAAATCTCCATTAGGTCCTATTATAGGGCCTAAACCAGGACCAACATTTGATATTGATGTTGCCGCTCCAGAGATAGCAGTTATAAAATCGAGACCTGTTAATGATAATAATGCAGCTAAAATAAAAAAAATAACAAAGTAAAAATAAATAAATGAAATTATTGATGCAATAAATTTATCATCAACAGATCCTTGATCGTATTTAATTACAAATATTCCCTTAGGATATATAATTTTCTTTAATTGATTTGATATATATAAATAAAGAATTTGAATTCTAAAAATTTTAACACCACAAGTAGTTGATCCAGCACAGCCTCCAATAAACATTAATGCAAGAAATATTGTTATAGGAAAACTTCCCCAACCATCAAATTCAGCATTTACAAAACCTGTTCCAGTCAGTATTGAAATTGTATTAAAAAAAATAGATCTTAAACTAAAGTTTCCGTTATTATTAAATAATAAATAAATTGATAAAATAATAATGCTTATAATTATTATTTTAATAAATGTTCTGATTTGAATATCGTTTAAAAATATTTTTTTATTACCACTAATAAATTTAATATATGCAATAAATGGAATACTTCCTAAAATTATAAAAATCATCGATGATATTTCTATAAGAACACTGTCAAAATATCCGATAGATTGATTATAATTAGAAAATCCACCTGTAGCTATAGTAGTCATAGAATGAGTTAAACTATCAAATTTTCCCATTCCAAATATCCAATATGATAATGCACAAAGACCAGTTAGGCCTGAATAAATATAAATAAGTCTTAAAGCTATTTCTTTTGATTTAGGAAGAATTTTTTCAGATGAGTCACTGCTAGAAATTTTAAATAATTGCATACCACCAACATTCATTATAGGCATCAGTGTAATTGCCATTACAATTATACCAATACCACCTAGCCATTGTAGTATTGCTCTCCATAATAGAATGCCTTTTGGAGTACTCTCTAAGTTGGAAATAATTGTAGATCCAGTTGTTGTAATACCAGACATACTTTCAAAAAAAGCATCAGTAATTGAAAGCTCCATAGTCGAAAATATAAATGGTAAAGATCCAAAAATAGCAATACTTAACCATGATAAGGCAGTTAATAAAAATGCTTGTTGCAAATTTAATTTTTTGTCGTGGTCTAGATTTGAAAGAAAAAATAATGATCCGAAAATTATAGTAACAATAGATGCACCAAAAAATGATGAATCTATTTCTGAATAAATAAATTGTGCAATTATAGGGATGAACATTGAGATCCCTAAAATTATTTGCAAAATTCCTAGTGTAAAAAAAACAGTTTTATAATTAGACATTTTGAAAGAACATTATTTTATGGTAAATAAATTTCAACTCTATAAGAATTAATAAAATCGCCAATTTAAGATTTTTATAAAAGATATATTCGTGATTAAAAAAGAAATTTTAGACAAAACAAGTGCTTGGCCTTTCGTTGAAGCAAAAAAAATGCTTCGTGAGAGAAAATCGTTTATTGATAAAAAAGGAAAAATTACCCTTCAAACAGGATATGGTCCAAGTGGCCTTCCTCATATCGGAACATTTGGCGAAGTTGCAAGGACTTCGATGATGGTGAATGCCTTAAAGCAACTTACAGATTTACCAACTGAGATAATTACTTTTTCTGATGATATGGATGGTTTAAGAAAAGTTCCTGACAATGTTCCTAATCAGGAATTACTAAACAAAAACTTACATAAACCATTAACACAAGTTCCTGATCCATTTGAAAAATTTGCAAGTTTTGGAGAGCATAATAATGAAATGTTAAAAAATTTTTTAAATAGTTTTAATTTTAAATACAGTTTTAAAAGTTCGACATCTTTATATAAAGGTGGTTTTTTCAACCCAACTTTAAAAATTATTTTAGAAAATTACGATGGCATAATGAACATTATACTTCCAACTTTAGGCAAAGAACGTCAGCAAACTTACTGCCCCTTTTTACCAATTTGTCCAGATACAGGTCATGTCCTCGAAATTCCAGTTATAGAAATTGATAAAAAAAATTCTAAAATAATTTTTGATAATAAAGGTAAAAAATTAGAATCTAGTATTTTGGATGGAAATTGTAAATTACAATGGAAAGTTGATTGGGCAATGAGATGGTATGCTCTAGATATAGATTTTGAAATGTATGGAAAAGACCTTATTGAGAGTGCAATTTTATCGACCAAAATAATAAATTTAATTGGTAAAAAACATCCATCTGGATTTGCTTATGAATTATTTCTTGATGAAAAGGGTGAAAAAATTTCAAAATCAAAAGGAAATGGTATTACTATCGACCAATGGTTAAAATATGCTTCACCCGAAAGCTTATCTTTATACATGTATCAAAATCCAAAAAGAGCAAAAAAACTTTATAAAGAAATAGTCCCTAAAGCTGTAGATGAGTACCTTGATAATATTGAAAAATCAAAAAAACAAACTGAACAACAATTGGTAATGAATCCTGTTTGGCATGTTCATAATGGACATATTCCAAAAGAAGAGATGATTATGACCTTTTCTATGTTGTTGAATTTAGTTGAAACAAGTAACGCTGATAACAAAGATTTATTATGGAAGTTTGTTAAAAAATATAAATCTAATATTCATGAAAAAAATTTTCCGATTTTTGATGGACTAGTTGGTTATGCAATTAAGTATTTTAATGATGTTATTAAGGCTCAAAAAAAATATAAAAATCCATCTGAAAATGAAAAATTAGCTCTACAAGCCTTAGTTAAAACTTTAGAAAAATGTAATGACCAAATGTCTCCAGAGGATATACAAACATTAATTTATTCAACAGGCAAAGAAAATGGGTATGCAGAAAACTTAAGAGATTGGTTTAAGTTAATTTATGAAGTGGTGTTTGGAGATGAAAATGGACCTAGAATGGGTTTTTTTATAAGTTTTTTCGGTGTTAACGAAACAAAAGAATTGATAATTAGTAAATTGAAATAATGTATTCAAATTTAAGATCTTTAATATTTAAAATAGATCCTGAAAGAGCACATTTTTTAGCAATTCAATCACTCAAACTCAATTTAGTTTCAAATATATTTGATGAAAACAAAAACGATCCAATTTTAAAAACAAAATTATTTAATCAAGATCTTGATAATCCTATCGGTATTGCTGCAGGTTTTGATAAGAATGCAGAGGTATATAACCCTTTATTTAAGCTGGGTTTTGGATTTGTTGAAGTAGGTACAGTTACTCCATTAAAACAATATGGAAATGAAAAACCAAGAGTATTTAGATTGGTAGAAGATCAAGCATTAATTAATAGGTTAGGTTTTAACAACCACGGATCAGATACAATATTAAACAGAATAAAATCTAATAAAAAACTAGGTGTGCTTGGTGTAAATGTAGGTCCAAACAAAGATTCTAATGATAGATTGAATGATTATTTAATTGGATTAGAAAAATTTTCTGAAGTTGCAGATTATATTACAATTAATATTTCGTCACCAAATACTGAAAATCTAAGAAATTTTCATGATGAGAATAAATTAAAAGAGTTATTAAAATCTATATCAGAGAAAAAAAAACAATTAAAAACTGAAATTCCTGTAGCTGTAAAAATTTCACCAGATATAAATGAAAATCAAATTGACTTAATTTCAGAAATACTTTTAGAAAATGAAATAAGCGCAATAATAATTTCAAATACTTCCGAATCTTCTCGGGAAACACTTCAAAATATACAGAGACATCAAAAAGGTGGTTTATCTGGAAAACCTATTGAGAAAAAATCAAATCTTTTAATAAGTAAATTCTATAATTTAATAAAAGGTAAAATTAAAATAATTGGAGTAGGTGGTGTTGACTCTGGTAAAGCAGCTTATGACAAGTTTTTATTAGGAGCAGATTATGTTCAGTTGTATACCGGCATGGTATTTCAAGGACCCAATATTGCTGGGATGATTAAAAAGGACCTAAAAGAATTACTAATAAGAGATGGTGTCAAAAATTTCACAGAAATTGTGGGAAATAAAACTGTTTCTTAAATGTATTAAACTTGACGCCTTCAATATCTCCCCTTATATAGGCACTGTTATTATGTCAAAAAAATGTGAACTTACCGGTAAAATTCCTATGAAAGGTCATAATGTTAGTCATGCTAACAACAAGACTAAAAGAAGATTTTTACCGAATCTTAAAAAAGTAAAATTTACAAGTGAGCTTACTGGAAGAAGTTTAAAACTTACTGTAAGCAATTCAGGTGTAAGATCAGTTGACAAAAAAGGAAGTTTTGATGAATTTTTAAAAACTGTAAAAAATAAAAATTTATCTCCTAGATTAAAAAAGTTGAAAAAAGTAGTTTTAATTAAATCCCCTTTTAAAAAGAAACCTGTAGCTAAATCAGCTTAATGAACAAATTATTTATCACCCTGTCAATAATGATGGGGGTTGTTGTATTATCTTCTAATTATTTAGTTCAGTTCCCAATAAACTATTTTGGATTAAATGAGATTTTAACTTATGGAGCTTTTAGTTATCCAATAGCTTTTTTAATAACAGATTTAGCAAATAGGTCTTATGGAAAATTATTAGCAAGGCAAATTGTATATTTGGGCTTTTTAATAGGAATTATTTTTACATTGTTATTCTCAACTGATTTTGCAGATTTAATATCTGTCAGAATTGCAATAGGATCAGGGGTAGCTTTTATTACTGCTCAGTTGTTAGATATTCAAATTTTTGATCGATTAAGAAAAAAAGAGTGGTTTGTAGCTCCACTTACTTCATCTTTGATTGGATCAACAGTTGACACATTTTTATTTTTCTCAATATCATTTTATGCAACAGGAGTACCTTGGGTTACTTTATCTCTAGGAGATTTAGCAGTAAAAGTTTTAGTTGCTCTAATAATGTTGATACCGTTTAGAATGTTATTGAAAATTATTAAACCAATTAAAGTTTAATATAAAAATTTATAAGACAAGATTTTATAAGCTAGCTTTGCAACAAGAAAATTATAAGAATTAAATCCTTTAATTGGAGACAGTTCATTAATATCTGCACCAACAATTTTCGAGTTTTTAGCTGCAATTCTTATTATATCCAATGTTTCATCCCACAAAAGTCCTCCTGGTTCAGGTGTACCAGTTGCAGGCATTATACTTGAATCTAGCCCATCTACATCAAATGTAAGATAAACAGTTTTATTTTTAATTAGTTTTTTAAATTTAGACAAATTCCATTTTTTTTTATCTTTCGCCCAAAAAATATTTATTCTTGAAGAATTTTTTTTTAAAAATGGGATTTCACTTTCCGAGATATTTCTTATGCCAAATGAAATTAACGAAACGTTTTTATAATCCAGACACCTTCTAATAGCTGAGGCATGTGAAAATTTTTCTCCATTATAACTTTGACGTAAATCTGCATGAGCATCAAAATGTAACAGACAAATTTTTTTATATTTTTTAGTAAAAGGAACAATACATCCAGGAGTTATTGAATGCTCTCCACCCAAAGTCATTGGAAAGAGTTTTTTATTTAAAATTTCTTTATTAATATTAGAGATTTTATTCAGTGCTTTTTTGATATTTTTATCAATTTTAAATGGTTTTAAAGTTTTAATACCTATTTTTTTATAAGGTTCGCAATTAAGCTCTTCATCATATAGCTCAACCTGATGAGATGCTTTTATAATTTCTTTAGGTCCATTTTTTGTTCCTCCCCCATAACTGACTGTTTTTTCTAAACCAAATGGAACAATTACAGCTTTTTCTTTAAAGCTAAATTTATTATCAATTCCTAAAAACCCGTTTTTATTTGATAGATATTTCAATTTTATTCAAAAATTTTAGTAAAGTTTTTTCTTGTTCTATTTTTCCACTCACCCTTATGATAAGCATCACTTGCTATCAATGGTAAAACACTAGTTGCTTCTGCAAACACCATCTGTTCTTTTGTAATATCTACTTTTCCCCATGAACTTGCTTCTTTTAATGTGGAGCTACTACAAGCACCGTCTCTACTATCAGCAACAGTAATTTGAACAGCATATTTATGCATGTCTACATCTTTTCCTAATAGTTCAGCACAAATTACAGTATCTTGAATAAAGTTTTTAGGCACACCACCACCAATCATAAATAATCCAGAACCTTTAGATTTGATTTTAATTTCTGTTAGTTCTCTAAATTCTCTAACCGAGTCTATCGTCATATGTTTTTTTGGATTTTGTTCTTGATGCATAACTAACCCGAATCCTGCACTTGAGTCGGTAAAAGCAGGGCAGAAGATAGGAACATTGTTGTCAAAAGCGGTTTCAATCAAAGAGTCTTTTTTCTTTGAGTTATTCTTTAAATATTTTCCCATTTCACAAATGAACTCTCTTGAAGTATAGCTTCTCGCTTCTAAGTTATTTGCGATTTCACATATGATTTTATCACACATTTGAAGCTCTTCTTCATCTATATAGGTATCGTAAATTCTATCTATATAGTTATTCCTCAGCTCAGTATCATCTTGAAATTGTGAACCTTGGTAATGTTTAAAACCAAGAGCTTCAAAAAAATCCATATCTACTATTGAGGCACCTGTTGCAACGATTGCATCTACCATATTATATTTAACTAAATCTTTATAAATATTCATGCATCCAGCTGCCGAAGTAGAGCCTGCTAAAGTAAGGAAAATTGTACAATCTTTATCTTTAAGCATTTCGTTATAAATATTAGCAGCATTTGCTGTTTCTCTAGAAACAAATGACATTTTTTCCATTGAGGATATAATTTTTCTAGAGTCGAAAGAAGTTATATCGATATGCTCAACAGGATTTTTTAAGAAATCTCTTTTACTGTTATGACCTGGATTTTTTTGACTCGACATTAAGCTACCATGTTAGCTTTGTTAATGTCTTTATCATACATTGTCATTATTGGGTTATCTTCAACTTCATAAATTTCATTTGAGTAATAACCATTAAACTGAGTTCTAAATGTTAATCCGTATGCCCCAAGTTGACCAAGTTCAATATAATCATTTTCTTTAATATTATTTGGAAGCAAAAAAGGACCTTTCATATAATCCATGCTATCACATGTAGGTCCAAAGAAATCAAAAGCAGTTAATTTTTTTGAAATTATTTTATTAGAATTTTCTTTAATCATTCTAGATGGGAATACAATGTTTGGTGTACCAGCATCAAAAAGAGTACCATAAGTACCATCATTAATATAAAGCTTTTGTTTTTTCCTTAAATTAACTCTTACAACTGTTGAACCACTTTCAGCAACTATAGCTCTGCCAGGCTCACAAATAATTTCAGGAAGTTTTTCAAGCTTTAAGTTTTCTAAACTCTTATTTATTTCATTAAAATAACTACCTAAAGATTGTGGAATTAAGTCAGGATAGATTGTAGGGAAACCTCCACCTACATTAATGTAATCTGGAATAATTTTTGTCTTTTTAATTATATTTCCAATTTCACTAATTCCTTTTGAATAAGAAATTGGATGCATACATTGTGAACCAACATGAAAACTTAAACCAATCTTTTTAGCATGTTGTTTTACAAGTCTTAACAAACCAATTGCTTCTGAGGTTAAAGCACCAAATTTTTTTGATAAATCAATTTCTGCATGTTCATTTGAAACAGCTACTCTTACAAATAACTCTAAATCTTTAGCATTATTTGTACTTTCAATTATTTTAATCAGTTCATCTTTAGTATCTAATGAAAAAGTTTTTACACCATAATTAAAATATGCTTCTTTTATACTTTCTCTGCTTTTAACAGTATGCATAAAAGAGCATTTAGCTGTATTGCTAAAAGTTCTAATATTTTTAATTTCCTCAATTGAAGCAACATCAAATTGCTCAACTCCACTTTCCATGATTGTTTTGATTACCTCTGGATGTGGATTAGTTTTAACTGCATATAAAATTTTACCTGGAAATTTGTTCAGGAAAAATTTAACAGCAGATTTAATAGAATTCTTTCTAATACAGTAAACTGGTTTTTCAGGTTTCAGCTGATTAACTAATTCTTCAACTGATTTAAATTTTTGCATTTTAAATGCCTCCAAAAAAAATTTAATAAAAAAAAGTCTTTTTAAAAAAAACTTTAATATTTTTTGGCATATAAAGTAAACAGCACTAAAGTAAAGCAAATAATTCAAGCCAGAAATGCGCAAAATTCATATATTGTAATATCTTGCAGAGACCCCATATAAGGTTTATGAAAGAAGAGGCAAAACTACAGAATCTTAATGATTTTGAAAATAAGTCATTATTAATCGTTGATGACGATAATCCTTTCCGTGAGCGTTTAGCAAGAGCGATGGAAAAAAAAGGATTTGAGGTTTTTCAAGCTGAGAGTGTACAAAAGGGAGTTGAATCAGTAAAAACTAAAAAACCTGGTTTTGCTGTTGTAGACTTAAGGCTTGCAGATGGTAATGGACTTGAGGTTGTAAAAGAAATTCAGTCTTCAAATAGTAATAGTAGGATCATCATGTTAACTGGTTATGGAAATATTCCAACGGCAGTAGCTGCAATTAAAGAAGGTGCTATAGATTATTTAGCTAAGCCTGCTGACGCAGAAGATGTAGAGAAAGCATTATTGGCAGATCCTTCAAAAAAAGCAGCCCCACCAGAAAACCCGATGTCAGCAGATAGAGTTAAGTGGGAACATATACATAGAGTTTTCGAGTTATGTAATAGGAATGTTTCAGAAACAGCCAGAAGGCTTAAAATGCACAGAAGAACTCTTCAAAGAATTCTTTCTAAAAGATCACCTAGATAAATTTTTTAATTTTAATTATTTGCTTAGTCAAAAGAGCTAAAAGCATAATTTTAAAAATCTCGGCTAATAGAAATGGTTTTGCACCTAAAGCAAAAATTGGCTTATCCCATCCAATCAATGTTCCAAGCCAAATCAGACCTAAAATATAGATTGTTGAAGTTGCGATAATTAACTTAAATAAAACAACGAAAAAATTATCATCAATCTTTATTTTAGAAGCCAAGTAACAAGCTGTTAAAAAACCAATTAAGTAACCCATAGTTGGTCCTGTAAAGTAAACTAACCCAACACCTTTTTCAGGTGAATTTGAAAATACAGGAAGACCTGCAATTCCTTCAATTAAATACAGACCAATTGTAGCTAGTGCAATTTTATGTCCTAAACTTATTCCTAAAAACAATACAACAAATGTTTGCATAGTCATAGGAACTGGATAGAAAGGAATTTTGATCTTTGCAGATATAGTTAGTGCTATTGAGCCAAGAACAATAACAACCAGAGATTTAAATAGTTTAGCTTGTGTGAGATTTTTTGTTAATTCCATTGTTAAATAATACTCAAAATATAAAAAATAATCTACTTATAATTGTTATAATAATTGAAAGTAAATTTTTTTATATACAGAATATATTATCATTATAATATTTGATATTGCTTCATGAATAAAATTCAAAAAACAGATCATTTTTATTTGATTGATGGCTCTGGTTATATTTTTAGAGCTTATTATGCTTTGCCTCCATTGACTAGAAAAAGTGATGGACTTCCAACAGGTGCTGTAAGTGGTTTTTGCAGTATGTTATTTAAATTATTAGAGGATTCAAAATCTGATCAAAACTTGCAAAAACCAACACATTTTGCAGTAATATTCGACTCAGCCAGAAAAACTTTCAGAAATGAAATTTATAGTGATTACAAAGCTAATAGGTCAGAGGCACCTGATGATTTGGCTCCTCAATTTGAGTATATAAGAAAATCAGTCATAGCATTCAATTTACCATCTGTGGATCTTCCTAATTATGAAGCAGATGATTTAATAGCCACATATGTTGATCAAATTCTTAAAAAGGGTGCAAAGGTTACAATTGTTTCATCAGATAAAGATTTAATGCAGCTTTACAAAAAAGGGGTTCGAATTTTTGACCCTATGAAAAATAAATTTATAACTGATGATGATGTTGTAAAAAAGTTTGGAGTAGATGCTTCAAAAGTTATTGATGTACAATCTTTAGCAGGAGATAGTAGTGATAATGTTCCTGGTGTACCAGGGATAGGTGTTAAGACAGCTGCAGAGCTAATTAACAAATATGGCACTTTAGAAAATTTACTGAAATCTGCTCATGAGATTAAGCAAAATAAAAGAAGAGAAACATTAATAGAGAATAAGGATAAAGCATTAATAAGTAAAAAACTTGTAACATTAGATCATAACTCTCCTATTAACAGAGAGTTAAGTGAATTTAAATTGCAAGATATAGATAAAGATAAATTATATAAATTTTTAAGAGAAATGGAATTTAACAGGTTGTTAAGCTCTGCAATTTCTGCTTATGGAGAACCTGAACTAGAAAGTAATAAGATTGAAACTCAAAGTATAGAAAAACAACAAACGATAAATAATAAAAATTATCATTTAATTAATAGCCTAGATGAAATTGATAAATGGATAGAGGAGGCAGAAGAAGTAGGTGAAGTTGCTGTTGATACTGAAACAACCTCATTAGATCCTCACCAAGCAGATTTAGTAGGTATTTCTCTCTGTTCTAAAATTGGAAAAGCATGTTACATACCAGTTGGTCACAAGTCATCCAAGTGTCTTAAAAAAGATGCAGTAATTAAAAAATTAAAAAAAATATTAGAAGATCCTAGTATAAAAAAAATAGGTCAAAATATAAAATTTGATTTTATAGTATTTTATAAGTGTGGAATAACGCTTTCCTCAATGGAAGATACAATGCTGATGTCTTATGTTTTAGATGCAGGAAAAAATAGACATAATATGGATACTTTATCAGAAATTCATTTAGGGCATAAAACTATTTCTTTTAAAGAGATGGTAGGGACAGGGAAGAAAGAAATTAATTTTAGTGAGGTGGAATTAGATAAAGCAAAAGATTACGCTGCTGAAGATGCTGATGTTACTTTCAGACTATATAAGAAATTTATCAAAAATTTAAAATCAGAAAAAATGATAAATATTTATGAAATTTTTGAAAAGCCATTAATTAAAATTCTTGCATTTATGGAAATAGAGGGGGTTGAAATTGATAGTAAGTTTTTAAAATCTCTTTCATCTAAATTTGAAAAAAAAATCCAAAAACTTGAAAAAGAAGTCTTTAAAATTTCTAAAAAAGAATTCAATATCGCATCCCCAAAGCAATTAGGCGAAATAATTTATAATGACTTGAAAATAGCTGGATTAAAAAAAACAAAAAAAGGAAGTTTTGCAACAAGTGCAAGTGTTTTAGAGGATTTAGCTTTTAAAGGTCATGAATTTCCAAAATTAATTTTAGATTGGAGACAAGTTTCAAAATTAAAAAATACTTATTCAGACGCTTTACCAGAACATTTAAACCCAAATACAAAAAGAGTTCATACTTCGTTTTTGCTGGCCGCTACAACGACTGGAAGACTAGCATCTAGTGATCCTAACTTACAAAACATACCAATTAAATCAGAAGATGGAAAAGATATAAGAAAAGCTTTCACTGCAAAAAAAGGGCACCTATTAATTTCTGCGGATTACAATCAAATTGAGATGAGAATTTTAGCAGATCTAGCAGATGTAAAAGAACTAAAAAAAGCTTTTAAAAACAAAGAAGATATTCACTCTTTAACAGCTAGCCAAATTTTTAATATTGATATTAAAAAAGTTAATCAAGATCACAGACGAAAGGCTAAGGCTATTAATTTTGGAATTATTTATGGTATTTCGCAATATGGATTAGCTAAACAAATTAATGTTTCTAATTATGAAGCGGAGGAATTTTTGAATTCATATTTTGCGAAGTTTCCAGAAATTAAAGTTTATATGGATAATACAATTAAATTTTGTAGGAAAAGTGGATATGTAAATAATATTTTTGGACGAAGATCTCACTTTAATGGAATAAATGATAAAAACTTTAATGTTAGAAATTTTCAAGAACGTGCTGCAATTAATGCTCCCATTCAAGGTTCTGCTTCTGAAGTAATGAGATTAGCCATGATAAGATTGGATAAGAAATTATCAGAGGAAAAAAATTCTAATTCAAAAATGCTCTTGCAAATTCATGATGAATTAATTTTTGAAATTCCAAAAAAAGATGAAAAAGTAATGATTAAATTAATTGAGAAAGAAATGACCAGTGTAGCTCAGAGTGATTATCATTCTTTTTCAACTCCTTTAACAGTTGATATTAATGTTGGAGATAATTGGGGCATGTTACATTAAATTTATAACATTGCCCAAATTAGGACAATTTAGTATTTTTAAACTACTTTATGCAAAAACAAACAATAGCCTTGATAGATGATGATAGAAATATTTTAACAAGTTTAAGTATCGCATTAGAAAAAGAGGGTTTTAAAGTTCAAACATACATTGATGGTGAAAGTGCATTAATCGGTTTAACCAGAATGCCACCTGACTTAGCAGTTATAGATATAAAGATGCCTAAGATGGATGGAGAAGAATTACTGAAAAAACTTCGAAAAAAAACTTCCTTACCAGTAATTTTTTTAACATCTAAAGATGATGAAATTGATGAGTTGTTAGGTCTAAAGCTAGGTGCAGATGATTTTGTAAAAAAATCAGGAGGTTTTTCTATAAAAGTTTTGATTGAAAGAATTAGAGTGCAGTTAAGAAAAAAAGACTCAAATAATATTCTAGAGGAAAATAAAAGCCTGATATCTCATGGAAGATTAAAATTAGATCCATCACAACTCGAGTGTGAATGGAATGGAAAACAGCTGCCTGATAAATTGACAACAACTGAGTTTTTAATTGTTAAAGAGTTAGCAAAGAGGCCTGGTATAATTAAAGAAAGAGCTCAGCTTATGGATATAGCTTACCGAGAGGATACAGATATTGAGGATAGAACTATTGATAGTCACGTAAAACGAATTAGAAAAAAATTTAAAAAAGTAGATCCTGATTTTTCAGCTATTGAAACTAGGTATGGTAGTGGATATAGATGGAATGTTAGCTAATGTTTAGTAAATACTTAAAAACTCTTTCTATATTAAAAAAATTTTTATTTATAAATTTCGTAATTTTTACAATTATTGGACTATTTACATTCATATATCTAAATAATATTCAGCCAAGTCTAATAAAAAAAAAATCTCAAAATCACACAAACATTATTAACAACACTATTGATAATATTTTAAGGCTAGATGTAAAATTCCAATCTGATGATATTAGAAGATTTTTATTTTCTACAAGGTTTATTTTTCAAAATTTAGATAGAGTATTATTTTTTGATGATCAACTCAACCTTATTGGAGACACTGATACTTTAGATCTTGACCCAAGATCATTCTCTACAAGACTTGATAAAATTGAATTTGAAAGCTTAGATAATGAGGAAAAAGAAAAAACTATTGAGGAAAAAAATATAAAAATTGATGAAAAAAAACCTGTTTCATTCAAAGATATATTGAAAAATTATTCTAGTTCTGAAAATTTAGGAGTTCCTTACACATTTACGCAAGAAGATTTTAATAAATTTAATGTAACAACAATCAAGAATGTAACAAAGAATGAAATTAATCTTGGTTATGTAGCTATTACAGAAAATGCAAATGAAATAAAAACAGCGATAGATGAGAGGAAAGCATTTGTAATAAGAACAGCTATATCTGTAGGATTTGTAATATTAATATTTTCTTTTGTGTTAAGTAGATACTTTATTAAACCAATACAAAATCTTGTTGGATATACAATTCGTATTAAAGAAAAGAGTCAAATCAAACCAGGTATTGAAAATCTTAAAAAAAGGAATGACGAATTGGGACTTTTATCAAATTCTTTAGAGGATATGACAAATGAGCTTCAAAATAGAGTTACGCATGCAGAAAACTTTTCGACAGATTTAGTTCATGAGATAAGAAATCCATTAGCATCTTTAAAAAGTGCATCGGAAATTTTACAAGATACAAATGATAGTGAACAAAGAAATAGATTATTGAATATACTTAGTCATGACGTTCAAAGAATAGAAAGATTAATTACTGATTATTCTCAAATGTTAAAGGATGAAGTTGCTCTAAGTAAAGAACAAATGAAAAGAATTAACATAGAACCTATTATTCAATCTGTTGTTGATGATTATAATAATATTCATCAAGTGAAAAAAGGAATAAAAATTGAATATAAAAATGATGGAAAAGATAAATATTTAATAAATGGTATCGAAAATAGAATTGAACAAATCATTGCAAATTTATTAGATAATTCAATTTCATTTAGTAAAGACGGTACTAATGTTTTTGTTGATGTTTCAGTTAATGACAAAAATCAAATATCAATCAAGATTATTGATGAAGGCCAAGGATTTAAAGAAAAAGACACATCAAGAATATTCAATAGATTTTATAGTAATAGGCCTGAAAAATTTGGAGAACATTCAGGCTTAGGTTTGAATATTGTAAAAAACTTGGTTGAACTCCACGAGGGTGAAATTGTAGCATCTAATCGTCTTGATAAAGAAGGAGCAATGATAGAGATAAGATTTCCCAATGTTTAATCATATCTTGATAAATAAATACTTAGCTGTATAAAGCTTGCCATGGAAGATTATAAAGTAAAAAACATTGCCCAAGCTGAATTTGGTAGAAAAGAAATATCAATAGCTGAAAGTGAAATGCCTGGTTTAATGGCTTTACGAGAAGAGTATTCTAAAGAAAAACCATTAAAAGGTGCAAGAATAATTGGATGTCTACATATGACAATTCAAACAGCTGTATTAATTGAAACTTTAGTTGCATTGGGTGCTGAAGTGAGATGGTCTTCCTGTAATATTTTTTCAACTCAAGATCATGCGGCTGCAGCCATCGCTAAAGCTGGGATTCCTGTTTACGCTTGGAAAGGTGAAACAGAAGAGGAATATTTATGGTGTATCAAACAAACTATAATTGGAAAACCAGATTGGAAACCAAACATGTTATTAGATGATGGTGGAGATTTAACAGCTATCATGCATAATGAATATCAGGATTTAATGAAAGATATAAAGGGTGTTTCAGAAGAGACTACCACTGGGATTAAAGCACTTAATAAAATGGAAAAAGATAAATCCCTTTTGGTTCCAGCAATAAACGTGAATGACTCTGTTACAAAATCAAAATTTGATAATTTATATGGATGCAGAGAAAGCTTAGTTGACGGTATAAGAAGAGCTACTGATGTAATGATGTCTGGAAAAATTGCAATTGTTGCTGGTTTTGGAGACGTTGGAAAAGGAAGTGCTGCATCTTTAAGACAAAGTGGTGCTAGAGTGTTAGTTACTGAGGCAGATCCAATTTGTGCTCTTCAAGCTGCAATGGAAGGTTATGAAGTGGTATTAATGGAGGAGGCTATAAGTAGAGCGGATATAGTTGTAACAGCCACAGGTAACAAAGATATTGTTACTGCAGACCATATGAGAGATATGAAGGATAGAGCCATCTTATGTAATATTGGTCACTTTGATAATGAAATACAAGTTGAGGCTCTTAAGAATTATAAATGGACTGAAGTAAAACCTCAAGTGCATGAAATAGAGTTGCCTAGTGGTAAAAGAATTATTCTTTTAGCTGAAGGGAGATTAGTTAATCTTGGTTGTGCAACTGGACATCCAAGTTTTGTAATGAGTGCATCATTTACTAATCAAGTTATTGCTCAAATAGAACTTTGGCATAATCATAAAAATTATGAAAATAAAGTTTATGTACTTCCAAAACATTTAGATGAAAAAGTAGCAACTTTGCATTTAAAAAAAGTTGGAGCAAAACTAACAAAATTATCAAAAGAGCAAGCAGATTATATAAGCGTTGGAACAGAAGGTCCTTTCAAACCAGATGCCTATCGCTATTAAAGATAGCACAATCGATATCACTTCAGAGAAGTTAACCAAAGAATTAGCTAAAGAATTTACAAAATATCTTAAAGGCGGCGAGTTTGTTTTTTTATATGGAGAGATGGGTGTTGGTAAAACAACCTTTGTTAAATATTTTATAAATGAGTATCAAAAAATAAATAATTTAACACAATCGGAAATTACAAGCCCTACTTTTAGTTTATTAAATGAGTATCAGGTGAAACATATAAGAATAAAACATTATGATTTATTTAGAATTAATAGGAAAGAAGACATTAATAATTTAGATATTTTTGAAAAAGATAATAAATTAATAACACTTATAGAATGGCCACAATTGATTGCTGATAAACAAGATATAAAATTTATAAGTTTAACATTTAATTATTTAAATCAATTAAATGATAGGACTGTAGATATAAAAATTTAAATTAAAACTTATTTTGATGAAAAGCTTAGCAAAATTGAAAAAAATTAAAGGTGACGCGTCTTTTAGAGAATTTTATAGAAACAGAAAAAATAAATCTATTATTGTAGTATCCAAGAAAGAAAAGTTAAAAAATCTTTTAATTTACGATGCGATAAATAAAATTTTAATTAAAAATAAAATTTTAGCACCAAATCTATTAAGCGAAAATTACATTTATAATTATATAGAAATAAATGATTTTGGAGATCAAACTTTATTTCAAATTTTAAAAAACAAAAAAAATAATAAATATGTCATTTTTAAAAAGATAATAAAAATTTTAAATAAAATTCAATTAATAAAAGATAAAAAAGTAAAAAATTTTAAAAATAAATTTTATAAAGTTAAAGAATATAATAATAAAATTTTGTTTGATGAAACTAAACTTTTTTGTGACTGGTATGCACCAAAAAAATTGTCTAAATCCAAAAGTATTCAATTTAAAAAAAAATTTAGATTAGAGATAAAAAAATTATTATCAAAATTAAAATATAATAATGTTACATTTGTTCATAGAGATTTTCATGTTTCAAATTTGATGTATTACAATAAAAAAATTGCAGTAATAGATAGTCAAGATGCATTAATTGGCAATAGAGCTTACGATTTAGCATCTTTAATTGATGACGTAAGATTAAAAACATCTAATGAATTAAAAGACAAAGTATTTAAGTTTTACATTAAAACAAATAAAAAAATTGATTTGAAAAAATTTAAAAAGGATTTTGAAATATTATCTGTTTTAAGGAATTTAAAAATAATTGGTATATTTATGCGTTTAGCTGCTAGAGATAAAAAAAAAAAATATCTTAAATTAATTCCCTACGCTTGGGAAATGATTAATCACAGATTTAAAGAGCAAAGTGAATTCAATAATTTGATGTTACTATTAAAAAATAATTTTCCAAAACTTATAAGGTAGAATTGTGAGAATAAATACAGCTTTAATTTTATGTGCAGGTTTTGGTAAGAGATTAAATCCAATTACTTTAAATACTCCTAAGCCCTTATTAGAGATTAAAGATGTAAGTATGCTGGAGAGATGCATTAATTTAATTAAAAAACTAGGTATTCAAAAAATCTTAATAAATACTTTTTATTTAAAGGATCAATTTTCAGTTTTTTTAAACAGTAAAAATTTTAATTTGGATATCAAAATAATTGAGGATGGTTATCATATTTTAGATACAGGGGGAGGTATTCAAAATATGATTAAAGACTCGAATGAAAAGGATTTTATAATTTTTAATCCAGATACAATCTGGAGTAATGACTATAAAGACGAGATATTAAAAATGAAAAAAATGTATTTTTCTGAAAAATTAGAAAACATTCTTCTCTTAGCAAATAAAAAATTAAGTTTTGATAAAAAATTAAAAGGAGATTTCAATTTAAAAAATAATTTAATTAACAAAGAGGGTGAAAAAGAATTTATTTATATTGGGTGTCAAATAATTAATAAAAAATTATTTATTAAAGAGAAAATAGAAAATTACTCAATTTTGGAAATTTGGAATAGTTTACTGAATCAAAAAAAGTTATTTGGTTATGAGAGCCAAAAAGACTTTTATCATTTAACTGATCTGGATATTTTTAAAAAACTAAAAGATCTTTAGCTCTTTCTTGATCAAGATATTTGCAATTAGAAATTTTACTGTTTTCTAATTCAATTAAAAGTGGGTTTCCTGTAGGAATTTCAAGTTTAGAAATTTCGTTGTTATCTAAATTGAACAAATGTTTGCAAAGAGCTCTAATTGAGTTTCCATGAGCAGAAATGAGAATATTTTCACTTGATTTGTGTTCTATCTCTTTACTATAAAATTTTATTACTCTTTCATATGTATCTTTCAGTGACTCAGTGTCAGGAATTTTTTCTAGAGGAATTTCTTTATAAGTTTCAATATTTAGCGGATGATATGGATTATTTTTATCTAAAGGTTCAGGTCTAAGATCCCAAGAACGTCTAAATTGATGAACTTTATCTTCTCCAAGTTTTACTTTCATTTCATCTTTGTTTAATCCAGTCAGAGCACCATAATGTCTTTCGTTTAATTCCCATGCACTTATTACTTTTTTAAAATCTTTCAATTCTTCTTGTATTATTTTTAAAGTATTTTTTGCTCTTAATTGAAAGGAAGAGTAATAAAGATTAATTTCAATATTTTCTATTTTTATTAGTTGGCCTGCTTTTTTTGCTTCCAATTGCCCATTTTCTGTTAAATCTACATCTACCCATCCAGTGAATTTTTTTTCAAGATTCCAGATACTTTGACCATGTCTAACTAAAATTAAATAACTCATTTGTTTATCTTTTAGATCAATTTGATAAATAAAACTATACTATTAATGATTAATTTTTTTTCGAAATATAAATTTATTTTTTATTTATTCAATTTCTTATTGATACTTTTATATTTATATCCTGGTAGCTTGCTTGGTTGTTTTTTATACAAAGATTGCAAATTACAACCACAAATAACAGCAGATTTTATAATTTCGACTAATCACTTGTATGCGTTTGTCCTGTTTTCTGTTGTCGGTTATTTTACATTTAATAAATCGTCTCAATTTATATTACTTACTTTTTATTTAATATTTTTATCAATAATACTTGAGATACTGCATTACGTTATACCTGAAAGAAGTTTTGAAATTCCTGATTTATTTGGAAATCTTATAGGTGTTATTATAATAACAATTATTGTTTATTTTTTTAAAAAAAATGAAAATATTAAAAATTAATTATTTAATTATTTTAATAATTTTTATTTCAGGTTGCTCGTCTGTTCCAAAAAATACAGCAGATGGTTGTTCTATATTTAATGAAAGATACACGTGGTATAAACATGCAAAAAAAGCTGAGAAAAAATGGGGAACCCCAGTTTATTTGCAGCTTGCAATTATAAAAATGGAATCCAGTTTTGACTGGTTAGCAAAACCTCCTAGACAGAAATTATTTAAAGTGTTGCCTTATAAGAGACCATCAACTTCTTTTGGGTATTCGCAGGCTGTAAAAGGAACATGGAAACAATATAAAGAAGAAACTGGGAATAAGCTTGCCGTCAGGACAAGATTTAAAGACAGTGTAGATTTTATTGGCTGGTATACCAATAAAACTGAAAAGATTTTAAAGGTTTCAAAAAAAGATGCTTTCAAGCAGTATATTGCTTATCATGAAGGGTGGGGTAACTATAAAAATTATAAAAAAAATAAAAAAGTAATTAATCTAGCCAAAAGAGTGGAGAAACAATCAAATATTTATAAGCAACAATTATCAGAATGTAAAAATTCTTTATCAACTTCAAAATATATTATTTTTTAATTTAGCTGTTTTTTTAACTCAATATCAACTGCATCAATTCGCTTGGTATTTTTTGCAAGAGCTAAATACATTGTTGGAGTTACATATAAAGTAAAGAAGGTTGAAATAATCATTCCTCCTAAAATTGTAGAACCCACAGCTAATCTAGAGCCTTCACCTGCACCTGGGCCAATATTTCCAATAACTAATGGAAGCATTGCTATCATTGTACTAAGTGAGGTCATTATGATTGGTCGAATTCTAAGTTGGCAAGCTTTAATTATAGCGTCCTGAATTTTAACGCCGGTAGTTCTTATCTGGTTTGTGTAGTCTACAATCAAAATACTATTCTTTGTGGATATACCAATCAGTATTATTAATGCGATTTGAGAGAAAATATTTACTGAACTGTTTAAAAATAAAATAAACACTAATCCACCAAATACAGCTAGTGGAACTGTTAAAATAATAATAAATGGATGAACAAAAGAGTTAAATGTTGCTGCCATTACTAAATAGGCAGTTAACAAAGCAAGAGCAAAAATTAAGTAAATTTCATTTGTTGTTTCTTTTAACTCTTCAGATTTTCCTTTCCAAGTGATTTGATTTTGAGGAGCAACTCTAATCATGACATCTTCCAGGTATTTTATTGCCTCTGTTAGAGTGTAATCTTCTGCAAGCGCAGCAGAAATTGTAACAGCTCTTTGACGATTGTATCTTGGAAGCGCTTCAGCAGTGCCTTTCTCTTTAAACTCAACTAAACTTGCAACAGATACAAGTTTACCGGTTGTTTCAGATCTAACAAAAATTTTTGACAACCCATCTTTATCTCTTCTGTCTGCTAAATATTGTTGTAAAATAATTGGGTATTCTCTTCCTTCTTTACTAAAAGTTGTTACTCTTTTTCCTCCATAAAGAGTTTCTAGAGTTCTACCTATATTTTCAGTAGAAACTCCCAAATCATTTGCTCTGTTTTTATTAGTGATTAATTTAACCTCAGGTTTATTTTTTGTATAATCACTTTCAATTCTAGACATATTTCTATTTTTTCTTAATTCTCTTAAGACACTATTTTGAATTTCTTCTAATTCTTCGTAGCTAGATCCATATATCACCATTTGAACGGGTTTATTGTAACTAGATACTCTTATTGATTGTGGAGAAATTGGAAAAGCAAAAGTTTCAGGCACAGAAACCACTTGTCCAATTGCTTCTCTTAATATTGTTTGACTACCTTTTTCTCTATTTTTCCATTCATCAAGCAATGCAATAATTATAAAACTGTTATAAGACGTTGCAGATCTTCCAAAACCAGGAACTCTCATTATTAGTCTTGCATATGGACTGTCTTCTGCCTGCAATAATCTTAATATTCTTCCTTCAATTATCTGCGCTTTTTCTTGGGTATATTCAAATGAACTTCCTTCATCAGTTGACCCAATAATTAAATAAGCACCCCTGTCTTCAATTGGTATTAATTCTTTTTTGGAAAAACTAAATAAATAAGCTGAGGCAGCAATAATTAAAATTATAAATATTGAAATAGTTTTTTGTTTATTCACCCAATATTTAAGGGAGTTTACATAAAATCCTGTAAAAGATTTAAATCCATTGTTAAATTTTTTTACAAAGAAATTGACTTTTTCTTTTTTGTTTAAAAATTTACTTCCTAGCATTGGAGATAATGTTAATGCGACAAAAGAAGATACAACAATTGAAAATGATAAGGCTATTGCTGTTTCTTTAAACAAAGTTCCTGATATTCCTTTAATAAAAATTAAAGGTAAAAATACTGCTATAAGAATTAAAGTCGTTGCAATAATTGCAAATGTAATTTGTTTAGAACCTTTGTAAGCAGCCACTAAAGGTGTTTCACCATTTTCAATTCTTGTATAGATCGCATCAGTCATGATCACAGAGTCATCAGTAATTATACCAATTGCTAGAATGAAACTTAGTAATACGAAAATATTAATTGATAGATCAAATATATATAACCCTAGAAATGATCCAATAAGACTAACTGGTAAAGCAACCGCTGGAACTATTACTGCTTTAAGGTTACCTAAAAAAAGATAAATAATTAAAACAACTAATACAAATGCAATTACTAAACTTTTATATACTTCTTCTATTGCAGCACCAATGTAGGTTGCTCTGTTAAATGCTATTTCTAACTTTAATCCATCAGGTAAGGATTTGTTAAGTTCTTTGATTTTAGTTTTTATTTGTTTAGAAAGCTCTACCGTTGATGCACCACTTTTAGCATAAATACCAATACCAACAGTTTTTAAATTTACTGCATTTTTTCTTTGTGCTTTAAATAAAGTTTTTTCTGAAACAGGTCCAAACTCTATATTAGCCACATCAGATAAAATGATAACTTTTTCTTTATTTTTCTTAAGTGGCAATTGTCTAATTGTATCAATATTAGAATAAGATTTATCAATGTTTAAAGTTAAGTCTTTGTTATTAGCTTCTAAGGTTCCAGCTGGAAGATTTATATTCTCATTTCTAAGAGCTCTTTCAACTTCTTGAATTGTAAGATTGTTTGCAGCTAATTTTATTGGATCTATCCAAACTCTAACACTAAGCTCTCTTAATCCACCAACTAAAATTCGACCTACGTTTGGTACACTTGAGAATGCATCTATTAGATATCTTTCAGCATAGTCTCCAAGATCTAAATCATTCCAAGTTGGAGATGATAAAGCTACCCACATTGTAGTTGTAAACCCTGCTGCCTGCTTTAAAATTTGCGGAGGGTTTGATTCACTTGGCAAATTATCTACAACCCTTGCAACTCTTTCCCTAATATCATTAGCAGCATCATCTAAATCAATGTCTGTGTTGAATTGAATATTAATCCTACTTCTTCCATTGAGAGAACTTGAGTCAATATTTTTGATACCCTCAGCTCCACCAATTACATCCTCTAATTTTTGAGTTATTTCTTCATCAACAATTTCAGCTGAAGCAGATTTATAATCTGTTTGAACTTGAACTACCGGAGGCTGTATACCATCAGGAAGTTCTCTTACTGGCAATTCTAAAAAGACAAAAGTACCAAAAATAATTAATATTAAAGACATGACCCAAGCTACCACAGGTCGTTTAATGCTAACTTCAGTTATATACATTTAATTATTTTTTCTCTTTATCTGATTTTTTAAAAATATTTTTTAACCAATCAAATTTACCTTTTTTTTCTTCAGCTTTTTTTGATTTATCTTTTTTACCCCAGCTAGAATTTCCTTGTTTTTTTTTAGCACCTTTCTCTATAGGTCTGATTGTTAAATTTGGTCTTACTTTTTTTGTTCCTTCTGCAACAATTTTATCTCCATTATTTAATCCATCTAATATTTCTACAAAGCCTAAGTATCTATCACCAATGGTTATCTTTGTTTTCATTACTTTATTTTTTTCATCTACTTTATAAATAAAAACATTTTCACCTTCGACAATTGTACTAGTATCAGGAGCACTTAAGCCATTTCTAACATCATATTTAATAGATATTTCTAAAAATGAGCCAGGTAATATTTCACCTGATGAATTGTCCATCTTAATTCTAGTTGCCAAAGCTCTTGTATCTTCACTTATCCTGCTAGCAAAAGAGTCTACTTCACCTTTATAAATTTTATTTTTATATCCAGAAAATTTAATATCAACTGGTAGACCAACCTTAATAAAAGGTACAAAAATTTCAGGTATATCTACATCACAATATATTGAGCTAGTATCTTCAAGATTAATTAATATTGAAGATTTTGAAACTTCTATATCTTCCGAAAATTCTCTTTTTCCAATAACACCATCAAATTGTGCAATAACTCTTCGATTTTTAAGCTCAGCAATTACATCACCCTTTTTAACTTTTTGATTAAATTTTATAGGTTTTAATATTTCATATTTTTCAATTTTAAATGATTGTGTTTGAATTGGAGTTGCAGTCCCATAGGTACTAACAACATTTTCAAAAACTCTTTCTTGAGTAGTAGTTACTATTATTCCAGGAGGTGGTCTTTTACTGAATTTTTTTTTGAAATGATTTCCTATCATTGTTCTTCCAATGATCACTGTTGCAATGATTAAGAAAAATATTATTACTATACTTGTTATTTTTGTAGATGTTTTCATAAGTTAGTTTTTCCCATACTCAGCCCAAGAGCCATCGTAAATGGTCGGCATATATTTAGCATTTATTAGAGAATAAGCTAGTGCCAAAACACTTGCGGTCACTCCTGAACCACATGAAAATACTATGTTTTTATCATGGTCAAATTTAAATGACTTAAACTTTTCAAGTATTTTGTCTTTACTGACGAAAGTGTGGTCTTCGTTTATTAATTCAGAAAAGGGTAGGCAAAAAGAATTTTTTATTGAACCACTTCTAAGACCTTTCCTTGGTTCAGCAACTTTGCCTTCAAATCTTTCTCTACTTCTTGCATCAACAACATTAAATTTTCTTGTATCAATATTTTCATCTATTTGTTTTCTATTTTTAACAAGTTCTTTATTTTCTTTACATGTATACTCAGAAGTTTGAGTGGTCACTTCTTTGTTATCTGTAGATTTATTTTCTTTTTTCCATTTTTTTAATCCGCCATCAAGAACATGAACTAGATTAGGATCATGTCCATAATAAATTAAATTGTACCAACATCTACAAGAGCTAATAACATCTGAGTTATCGTAAACTACTATTCGATCATTATTTTTTATACCCATGTTGCTCATTATTTTTTCCCAAGATTTAGTATCAGTAAGCATATGTGGTAAATCAGTATCTAATTTAGAATTTTTATCTAAATCAAAAAAAATAGCATTTGGAATATGTTCTTCTGTATATTCCTCAAAACCGTTTCTTTGAGTTTGAGGCATATGCCACGAGCAATCAATAATTTTTACTTTTTCAATATTATTTTCTAACCAACTTGTGTCAACTAAAGACATTTTATCTTTTTTCCAAATATCGTTGATGATACTCTTCAGCTGGGCAATAATTTTTAACTAAAGAAGTTTTGGTTACTACTTTTCCTGATAATTTGATGTTTTCTTTTTCTATCATTTTTTCAGCAGTAATTTTTTGCTGATCATTTAAATAAAATATTTCACTTCTATATTGAGTTCCGAAATCTGGTCCTTGAGAATTTAAGGTTGTTGGATCATGAATTTCAAAAAAATATTCAAGAATTTTCTCGTAAGATATTACTTTAGGATCAAAATCTAATTTTACTACTTCTGCATGATTTGTTGTACCTGTGCATACTTCTTTGTAATTTGTTTCAGCATTATGACCTCCACAATAACCTACTTCTGTTTTTATAACTCCATCAAGTTTACTAAACTTAATTTCTGGTCCCCAAAAACATCCTAATCCTAAAATTGCTATTTCCATTGATAATTAACTTAATTAATCTAAAGTTAATCATATGCTATCAAAAAATCAATTAGGCTTTTTTTACATGTTCATATCGGTATGTGCATTTTCACTTATGGATGTCATTGTTAAATGGTCTGAGGATTATCCCGTTGGACAAGTATTATTTTTCAGAGGATTTTGTGGAATAATTCCAATTTTATTTCTTATTCCTAAAGATAGATATTTAGATTTTTACAAAACAACTAGACCATTTCTTCACTTTAAAAGATGTTTAGCAGGATTAATTGCTTTGGTTTCAATATTTGTAGCATTAAGAAATTTACCTTTAGCAACAGTTGTAAGTATTTCTTTTGCAGCACCAATATTTATAACAATATTTTCAATTTTTTTACTAAAAGAAAAAGTTGGTATTTATCGATGGTTAGCAGTCTTAGTTGGATTTATTGGCATAATTTTCATCACAGAACCAGGTTTTAGCTCTCTAAATTTATATTATATCTATCCTATAATTTTTTGCTTAGGTTTATCTTATGTAGCTATTGCTATAAGAAAATTATCATCAACTGAGCCTGCTTGGTTGATAAGTTTTTTCTTTTCATTCTCGATAATGCTTCTAAGTTTTTTATCTTTTTATCAGGGATGGATCTTGCCAAGTTTACTTGATTTATTTTTGTTATCAATGGTTGGTATATTGGGTGGTCTTGCAAATTTATGGTTATCACAATCTTATAAATATTCAGAAGTGAGTTTAGTTTCTCCTTTAAAATATCTTGGATTAGTCTTTGCTATAATATTTGGATATTTTATTTGGAATGAAATACCAACTTCTAAAACATTATTAGGTGCCTTATTAGTTATAGTTTCATCTATTATTATATTTAGAAGAGAAATGTACTTGAAAAAAAAATTATCTGTTTCTAGACATGAGTAAAACCCCATCATATTGGAATAAAGCAAAAAAATATTTATCTCAAAAAGACAAAACCATGTCTTCTTTAATTAAAAAATATAAATCCCCTTCAGAGACAGTGCTAACATCAAGAAAAGATGTTTTTTTCTCTCTTTGTAAAAGTATTATTGGTCAACAAATTAGTGTTGCTGCTGCTAATTCGGTTTTTTTAAAATTTAAGAAAAAATGTAAAAATAATATTAATGCAAAAACAGTTAGCAAATTATCTACTATTCAGCTCAAAAGTTGTGGTCTAAGTAGACAGAAAGTAAAAGGAATAAAAAGTTTAGCCCAAAAAATATTAAGTAAAGAGTTTAATCCAAGACTTATTTCAAAAATGTCTGATGAAGATGCTATAATTTATCTGTCTCAATTAAGACAAATTGGGAGATGGTCAGCAGAAATGATTTTGCTATTTACTTATAATCGTCCTAATATTTGGCCAATCCAAGATATTGGTCTGTTAAGAGCTATTTCAAAAAATTTTAATAAAAAATATCTACCACCAGAAAGTTATGTGAAATATCTAAACAAAAAATTTTCCCCTTACTGCTCTGTTGCAACTTGGTATTTATGGAGAAGTATAGATCCAGAACCTATTCAATATTAAGTCTTTATTAGCTTACATTCCCTCAAAAATTATGTGTTCTCTAGTAGCATTATTTTCTAAATGTTTTCTAGCTTCGACATACTCCTCAGAATTGTAACAATTTTTTGCTGTTTCAATATCAGGAAATTCTGCAAGAGCTACTCTTACCATTTCTCTTCCTTCTAAAGTAACATTATTTGCGCTTCTTGCTATTATTTTACCAGAATATTTTTCAACTGCTTCTTTTGCTTTAACGGCATATTTTTTCAGTCTTTCGTCGTCTTTTATTTCAGTATAATTTGCAACCCAATAAGCTTTCATAATTCTCCTTTTTAAATTTTTTTAATTATGATACCAAATTTATGTGAAAAAATTATTTTTAAATTTCTTTGGTACATCATTATTTTTGATATTTTTATCATTAACACACGTTAATGCTGATGAATTGTTTAATAAGGGAAAAGAAGTTTTTCTGGAGGCTGGAAATTGTGCAGCATGCCATATGCTTACTGATGCTGGATCGAACGCAATGGTTGGTCCAAATTTAAATGAAATTAGACCTGATATTCAAAGAATTTTAATGGCAGTTAGAAACGGTATAGGAGTAATGCCCGCAATGGAGGGTATACTAACTGATGAGGAAATAGAAGCGGTTGCTCACTATACTTCAATAGCTGCAGAACAATAATAAAAATTTTAACTATAATTTTTTATCCAATGTTTAGCTATGTCCGAACGTTTACATATCCAAATATCTTTATATTTTGAAATATAATTTAAAAATTTTTTAAGAGACTGTATTCTACCAGGTCTTCCAATTAATCTGCAATGCAAACCAACAGACATCATTTTTGGAGAAGATTTTCCTTCTTCGTAAAGAGCGTCGAAACTGTCTTTTAAATAATTATAAAATTGTTCACCAGAGTTAAATCCTTGGTTGGTAGCAAATCTCATATCATTATTGTCTAGTGTATAAGGTATCATTAGTTGTTTTTTTGTACCTTTTTTTATCCAGTACGGAAGATCATCACTATATGTGTCACTGCAGTATAAAAAATTACCATTTTCTATAACTAGATCTAAAGTATTTTCACTACATCTTCCTGTGTACCAACCAATATGTTTAGAACCAAAAATTTTCTTAATTGATTTAATAGCAAGTTGCATGTCCTTTTTTTCTTTAGCTTTGTTTACATTTTGATAATCAATCCATCTATATCCATGAGAAGCAATTTCATAACCAGCTTTTTTCATTGCATTACAAACTTCTTTATTTCTCTCTAATGCCATTGCAACACCAAATATTGTTAAAGGAATTTTTTTCTTTTTAAACAGTTCATGGATTCTCCAAAATCCTCTTTTAGATCCGTACTCGTAAATTGACTCCATATTCATGTTTCGACCTTTGATTGGCTTTGCTCCTATAATTTCTGATAAAAAAGTTTCTGAATATTTATCTCCATGTAAGATATTATTTTCAGCTCCTTCTTCGTAGTTTAATACAAATTGCAAAGCTAATTTTGCATTTTTAGGCCATTTAACTTTTAATGTTTTTGATCCATAGCCAACTAAATCTCTTGGATATTTTTTAATCATTTTTTTAATAAAATTTTTTCTTTATTGAATTTATGAATGACCAAATTGTTTCCAACACCTTTTCTGTCAATAACTAGAAAATTCATATTTTTTGTCGATATTAAAGGAAAATGCCATATACCGGGTTTGTAATTAACTCCATTTTGTTTTGGAACTATAAAAGATTTAATTTTTTCTATATTTGGTTTTTCTCCTTTCGGAGCAACAAATACCAAAAAACTAGAATCTTCCATAGGTACAAACGCTTGACTCCCAAGAGGATGTTTTTCCATCATATCTACTCTCATTGGAAATTTTCTCTTTTTTGCTTTAAAAATACTAACTATTGTTTTTCCCTTTTTTTTATCAGTATTTATATTTATCAGATCATGAAATCTTTTTGCATACCCATTGTTAATATTAATTGGATTTCCTTTTTTTGTATTTATTAACTCTCCAAACTTAGCAAAATTTTTTTTGGTTATTTTTATTGGTTTAATTATTTTCATTATTTAAAACTTCCGAATGCTCTTATCCTAGAAATTCCACCATCTGGATAGATATTTATTTTGAGGTAATTTTCTTTATTTCTTTTTATTAAGAACTTTTTAAAAATATGTTTTTTGTGTGCAGATAGTTTGGATTTATTTAAAATAAATTTCCAATTTTTTGAATTTTTAACAATCAAATTATTAGATAAATCTTTGTTAATAATTGCAGTTTGTATTGAGCATGAGTCAGGGTAGTTTCCTTTAAAATGATGGGTGTCAATTTCTAATTTTTTTATCAAACCCGGTTTTCCAAATTTTATTATCAGCCAATCAAAGTTCTTTCCTCTACTTCTTCTTGTCTCCCAGCCATCTCCCATATTTTTTCCTTTACCAGGGGCTATTATATTTTCAGCTCTTCCAAAATGTTCATTATTACAACCAACAATTGAAGCACCATTTAAAACTGACGTTAAATTTATATTTTTGTTATTAATAGTCTTTTTATCTATTTCAATTTTTCCATAAAGTCTAAGTCTAGCTACTCCACCGTCTGGAAAAATATTTAATCTTATATAATTGAAAGTAGATTTGTTTTGAGATTTAAAGTTATGATTTTTGTTAGGCCCAAGTTTTTTTTTACCCAGTAATCTTGTCCATTTTGTTTTTTTATTTGGTTTTGACCTACTGAAACAACCTTCTAATGATGCGTGAGTAGGTTGATTTCCGTTAAAGTGTGATGTGTCAATGTCTATATCAAATATTTTTCCAGGTTTACCTAATTTTAAAACTAAATAATCATATCCTTTTGATCTTCTTCTTCTGGTTTCCCATCCATCCATCCATTTACCATGTTTATCAAATAATCCATCTTTAAAGACGGGGATATCAGTTTTTAAAATTCTATGGGCAGCTGCAAAAAAATCATCAGTCTTAAATATTATTTTAGATCCAATTCTTGGATCTGCTAAATTTATCATTTTTGCACTTATAAATTTTTTCATTTTATATTTATTTCATTAAGACGAAAAGTTGCAATTTTTTTCACTTGTTTTTTTGCTTCAAGGAATTCACTTTCTACATCATTTTTTATTCTTTGTCTAAAATTCATTAATATTTCATTTTTATTTTTACCTTTAACAGCAATAATAAATGGAAAATTAAACTTTTTTTTATATTCAAAATTTAATTTTTTAAATTCTTCATATTCATCATCTGAACATTCGTTTAATTTTGCAGAAGCTTGTTCTGATATAGACTCTGAGGTCATTTTTTTTGCAATAGCAAGTTCAGGATGAGCATTTAAAATTTCTAAAATTTTTTCTTTTTTATAATTCTCATAAATGTCTAGCATTTTAAATACGATATCATCAAAATCTTTAAAAGGTTTTGACTCAAAGGCTTCTTGAGCTACAGACTCAGTTTTTTCAAAAACATTACCAAAAATAGACAAAAAATCAGACTTGTTAAGATCATTAATGTTATCTATTGTTCCCATATAATTTTAAATAATTTAAGTTTGAAATTTTAATGATACTATAATTTTATGACAAAGCTCACAACTCATGTTTTAGATGTATATTCAGGGAAACCAGGTAAGGGTATCCATGTTGAATTATTTTTTATAAACAATACAGAAAGAAAAAAAATAAATTCAATAAAACTTAATGACGACGGCAGAGCAAATTCTCCTTTGGTAGAGGGTGAAAATTTTGTAAAGGGCAAATATGAATTAGTTTTTTATATCGGTGATTATTTTAAAAATACATCTTCTGTAAGCGATCTACCATTCTTGGATGATGTAATTATCAGATTTGGTATTTCTGATCCCACACAGCATTATCATGTACCCTTACTAGTCTCACCTTGGAGTTATTCTACTTATAGAGGTAGTTAAGTGATATCAGACTCTGTTAAATTTTTATTAAATGATAAGATTATAGTAATTAAAAATCCTGATCCAAATCAAACATTACTTAATTATATTAGAACTGAATTAAAAAAGACTGGAACTAAAGAAGGATGTTCAGAGGGTGGTTGTGGTGCATGTACAATCGTTTTGGGCGAATTAGTAGCAAATAAAATAATATATAAAGCAGTAAATTCTTGTATTTCGTTTGTCCCAATACTGAATGGTAAACAGCTTATAATTGTTGAAGATTTAGTTTCTAAAAATGGACAACTTCATCCTGTGCAACATGCAATGGTGAAATTTCATGGCTCACAATGTGGTTTCTGCACACCAGGATTTGTTATGTCGTTATTTTCAATGTTTAAAAATAACAAAAATCTTAATACTGAATTAATAACAGATTCCATATCTGGTAATTTATGTCGTTGTACTGGTTACAGACCTATAATTGATGCTGCTAAAAGTTTAAATAAGATAAACAAGAATGATCAATTTTCTAAAAATAAAAATAAAGTTATTCAACTATTAAAAAAAATCAAACCAAAAAGTATTTATATTAAAAAAGATGATAAAATTTATTTTTCACCAAAAAACATTAAAGATTTAAAAAATATAATTAAAAAATATTCTAATTTTAGTCTTCTTGCTGGAGGTACCGACTTATCTTTAAAAGTTACAAAGGAGAGAAAAGAAATTCCATTTATAATTGATTTAAAAGAAATTAAAGAATTAGATTTTATCAAGGTAAGTAAAAATTATTTAGAGGTTGGTGCAGCTACACCTTTAATAAAATTTGAAAAAGAAATTAAAAAGCATTATCCAGATTTTAACTCGGTTCTTAAAAGGTATGGTTCTGTTCAAATTCGAAATGTGGGAACCATAGGCGGCAATATTGCAACCGCATCTCCAATAGGAGATTCATTGCCAATTTTATTATCTCTAAATGCTGAAGTTTTAATTGAAAGTTTTAATAAAAGAAGAGTTTTGCCTATAAATAGTTTTTTTCTTGATTATAGAAAGACCAAATTAAAAAAAAATGAATTTATTCATTCTATAAAAATACCACTATTTAAGAAAAATATTTTTAAGGCATTTAAGATCTCAAAAAGATTTGATGATGATATTTCATCTGTGTGTGGATCTTTTAATTTTGAGATTAATAATAATAAAATTAAAGAGGTCTATATTGCATATGGAGGTATGGCTGCTGTACCAAAAAGAGCTAAAGCATGTGAAAAAATTCTCAAAAATAAACCTCCTACAATCAATACTTTTGATCAAGCAAAAAAATATTTAGAAAAAGATTTAAGTCCTATTGGAGACATGAGAGCTAGTAAAGAATACAGACTAGAGATAGCAAAAAATTTATTGATGAAATGTTTTGTAGAAATAACTTCTAATAAGTTATCAAGAGTAAATTAAATGAGCAAAGAGAACTATATTGAGGAAATAAGACCACATGATAGTGCGTATAAGCATGTGAGTGGATATGCAGAGTACACTGATGATATCAATGAACCTAAAAATACAATTTATGGTGCTATTGGTTTAAGCAAAAAAGCCCATGCAATAATCAAAAATATAGACCTCACTGAAGTAAAAAAAAGTGAAGGAGTGATAACAGTAGTTACTCAAATTGATATACCGGGCAGGAATGATGTGGGTCCAGTTTTTGATGGTGATCCAGTATTTCCGAAAAAAAAAGTTGAGTTTTTTGGTCAGCCATTATTCGCTGTAGCTGCCACAACTACAGAACTTGCTAGAAAGGCAGTATTAAAAGCTAAAATTACCTATAAAGATTTAAAACCGGTTATCACAATAAAAGAAGCTTTAAATAAGAAGCAATTCTTATTTAAACCTAGAAAAGTTAAAAAAGGCAACCCTTCTAAAAAAATAAAAAATTCAAAAAATAATTTAAAAGGAAATTTTACAACTGGAAGCCAAGAGCACTTCTATCTAGAAGGCCAGGCAGCTTTTGTTGTTCCTAAGGAAGACGATAATTTTTTAGTTTATAGTTCAACACAACATCCGTCAGAAACTCAACAATTAATTGCAAAAATGTTTAATCAAAAAAGTAATTCAATAAATGTAGAAGTTAGAAGAATTGGAGGTGGGTTTGGGGGAAAAGAAACAAATTTCATGACAGCGTGTATTTGTGCGTTGTTGGCAAAAAAATCAGGACAGCCAGTCAAACTAAGATTAGATAGAGATGATGACATAATATTGACTGGTAAAAGACATGAATTTTTATCTGAATATGAAGTTGGTTTTAATGATGAAGGAATTATTGAAGGATTAAAAATAAACTTATCCTCAAATTGTGGAATGTCACCCGATTTATCAGCTGCAATAAACGAGAGAGCTTTGCTTCATGTGGACAATGCATATTATATTTCAGATATCGAGGTAACAAATAATTTATGTAAAACAAATATTCCAACCTCAACTGCATTTAGAGGCTTCGGTGGAAATCAAGGGATGATGGCTATAGAGAATATTATAGATAATATCGCAAGGTACTTAAAAAAAGATCCTATAGAAGTTAGAAAGAAAAATTTTTATCAAAAAGATAAAAGGAATGTAACTCATTATGGAATGACAGTTGAAGATAATGTTATTAATGAAATATTTAAAAAATTAGAAAATAAATCTAATTATAAGAAAAGATATTCGGATATAAGAAAATTTAATGAAAAAAATAAATTTAAAAAGAAGGGGATAGCTATTACACCTTTAAAATTTGGTATTTCATTCACTACAATTCATTTAAATCAAGCTGGAGCCTTAGTTCATATTTACACAGATGGAAGTGTTCATTTGAATCATGGAGGAATTGAAATGGGTCAGGGGACTCACACAAAGATTGCTCAGTTAGTGGCAAATTCTTTAGGATTACCATATAATTTAGTTCATATCTCATCAACAAATACAGCCAAGGTTCCAAATACTTCAGCTAGCGCTGCTTCGTCAACTACAGACCTTAATGGAGCAGCAGCTCTAAATGCAGTAGCAAAAATTAAATTAAATTTAGAAAAATTTATTAAGAAAAAATATAAGATCTACAATCAAGAGGCAGTATATAAAGACCAATACATAATATTTGGAAACAGACAATTTGAATTTAAAAGCATAATTCAAGAGGCATATTTAAATAGAATATCTCTTTCATCATCAGGCTTCTATTCAACACCAAAAATTAATTTTGATAAAAAAAAATTTAGAGGAAGACCTTTTTATTACTTTTGTTATGGAGCAGCTGTTTCGGAAGTAACTGTAGATACATTAACGGGTGAAAATATACTGGAAAGAGTGGATATCTTGCATGATGCCGGCAAACCAATAAATCCAGCATTAGAACTAGGTCAGATTGAGGGTGGCTTTGTTCAAGGTCAAGGTTGGCTAACAATAGAAGAATTAAAGTGGAAATCAGATGGTCAGATTACAACTTTTTCTCCATCGACTTACAAAATACCTGCAGTAAGTGATATTCCAAAAGAATTTAATGTAGAAATTTTTAAAGAGGGATTAAATAAAGAAAAAGTTGTTAATAAAGCAAAAACAACTGGTGAACCTCCTTTGATGCTAGCCATGAGTGTTTTTTATGCAATTAAAGATGCAGTCGCTTCAATTGGAAATTATCAGTTTGCACCAGAACTTAATGCACCGGCAACACCCGAAAGAATTTTAATGAGTATTAACAAAATTAAAAATAAAATTAAAAATTAAAATGGAAGATAAAAAAAAATTTATGGCAAAAGCCATTGAACTTTCAATAAATAGTGCGACCACTGTTGGTGGTCCTTTCGGAAGCGTTATAGTTAAGGATGATAAGATTATTGCCGAAGGTTCAAATAAAGTTACTTCTTCTAATGATCCAACTGCTCATGGAGAAATAGTAGCAATTCGAGAAGCCTGTAAAAATTTAAATACTTTTGATCTTTCTGGATGTGAGATTTATACATCTTGTGAACCTTGCCCGATGTGTCTTTCAGCAATTTACTGGTCAAGATTAGATAAAATATATTATGCAAATACTAGAGAAGATGCAAAAAATATAGATTTCGATGACTCGTTTATTTATTCTGAAATTCCAAAAAAAATTGATGATAGGAAAATTAAAATGGTACAAATGCTTAGAGATGAAGCTTTAAAAGCATTTGAAATTTGGGATAAAAAAGTAGATAAAATAAAATATTGATGGAATTATTACCTTATACAATAAAATGGTTAGAAGTTATTTTAAGATGGGGCCATGTATTATTTGCAATATTATGGGTAGGTAATAGTTTTTTATTTAATTACCTAGATAATAATTTAAATAAAAATATAACAAGTGATGATATCGATGGTGAAGGATATCTGATGCATTCAGGTTTTTTTTATAAACTTTCGAGGTTAAAAACATCTCCACCTCAGGATTACTTAAATAGATTAGTAATCTTCAAATGGCAAAGTTACTTAACCTTTGTAACTGGAATGTTGCTTTTAGTTGTAATTTACTATTACAACGCTGGTGTATTAATGGTTGATAAGCGTGTTCTGTTAATTCCTCCTAGTTATGCAATTATTATCTCACTTTTATCTTTGATTGTTTCTTGGTTTGTTTATGATCTTTTATGTAAGTCAAAATTAATTGAGAATAATGTTTTATTTATATCCACAGGAATAATTTTGCTAGCAATAGTATCATTTGGACTTACAAAATTATTTGGACCGAAATTTGCAATTTTAAGTGTTGGATTAATCATTGGTTCCAATATGTTTGGCAATGTTTTCACGGTAATTATTCCTAATCAAATGAACATAATTAGCAGTAGCGAAAGAGGTGAAAAATTTGATATGAGCTTATCTTTAGCAGCTAAACAACGATCAATTCACAATAATTATTCAACTTTTTTAGTTTTGTTTATAATGCTTTCTGGGCATTCGAGCTTTTTAGTTTATCATCAATATAATTGGTTAATATTATGTGCGATTGCAGTTATTTCTGGTGTAGCAAGACATTATTTTAATTTAAGAGGAAGAAACATTCATAGGTTGTATATTTTAATTTCTTCAATAATAGCACTTATCGTTCTTGCAGTTTTAGTTTTATTATTTAAATAACTAGATATAAAAAATTATGTCTGAAAAAATGATTGTCAGCTGGGACGAGTATAACAAAACTGTTGAGAAACTAGCAATCCAAATTGATGAGAGCGGATATAAACCAACAATACTAGTTGGCATCATGCGTGGAGCAGCGCCGATGATAGATGTTTTAAGCAGAATTTTTAAATTAAAATGTGCGTATCTTGCAGTCGAATCTTACAGTGGTAAGGGGGTAGAGGATGAGCAGGGTGACATTGTGTTTTCAAGAGAAATGAGTTCGATAGCACCTAATATGGGCGGAAAAATACTTTTATGTGATGATTTATCTGACACAGGAATTACTTTTAACAAAAGTATAGATTGGTTAAAAAAATATGAACCCATTAAGGATAAAATAGAGGATATTAAAACCGCAACATTATTTAAAAAAAAGAAATCAACATTTGAGCCAGACTTCTGTGCAAATAGACTTCCTGATAATCCTTGGATAGTACAACCCTTCGAAATTTATGAAGAATTAAGGATCGAAGAAATCAAAAAAAAACATCAGATATAAAAAAGGCCAGTTAAAAAACCGGCCTTTTAAATTTTTTAAATTGGAAATTGATTACTTAGGTATATCTCCTTCAACACCTTTAACGTAAGTCATCATTCCTGCAAGCATTCCATCATCTGCAGTTTTTCCTTCTGCTACCATTAAATTACCTTTCTGGTCATAAATTGGTCCAGTGAAAGAATGAACTTTACCAGATGCTAAATCTGCTTGAAGTTTTTTAACTTTTGATCTTAGGTCAGCTGGCATTTGTGAATCTAAATCTGATATCACAACCATACCATCCCCAATACCATGCCAAGTATCTTTTTGATTCCATGTACCGTTCGCAACAGCTTTAACTCTGTCCACGTAATATGGCCCCCAATTGTTTTCAACTGAAGTCAATACAGCTTTAGGAGCAAACTTGTCCATATCACTTGCTTGTCCAAAAGCATATACTCCAGCTTTTTCAGCCATTTGAACAATAGCGGTACTATCTGTATGTTGAGCAATTACATCAGCACCTTGATCGATTAAAGCTTTTGCTGCCTCTGCTTCTTTACCTGGATCGTACCAAGTGAAAGCCCAAACAATTTTAGTTTTAATATTTGGGTTAACTTTTTGAGCCGCTAAAGTAAATGAATTGATACCCCTGATAACTTCAGGAATTGGAAAAGATGCAACATAACCAATAACATTTGATTTTGTCATAGTTCCAGCAATTGTTCCTAAGATAGTTCTACCTTCGTAGAATCTAGCTGCGTATGTTGAAACATTTGCATGTTCTCTTTTGTATCCAGTAGCGTGTTCAAATTTTACATTTGGAAACTCTTTTGCAACTTTGTTAGTTGGATTCATGTATCCAAAACTAGTTGTAAAGATAATGTCATGACCAGAATTAGCTAATTGTCTAAGAACCCTCTCAGCATCAGCGCTTTCTGGAACACCTTCTACGTAAGTTGTTTTAAATCCGGCAGCTTCAACAGCTTTTCTACCCACATCATGCTGATATGTCCATCCATGGTCACCAGTTGGACCAATATAAACGAATGCTGCTTTCACATCCTTTGCTATTGCAGCTACAGTCAATGTAAATAATAAAACTAAAGAAGAGACGAAAGAACGAATAAATATTTTATGCATAAATTTATTTCCCCTTTTGATTTTTTAATAAAATTAAATTTAGATTAAATTATCTAAAAAAAAATAATTATTTTAGAATTAATTGTCTTTATGAAAAGATTTCCCCAGAGAACTAGGAGTACTTAGCCTAATTTTTCTACTATCACGAGAAATTACAACTAAAACTATTATTGTAACGATGTAAGGTAGGGCTGTTAAAAATTGCACAGGAATTCTTACTCCAATTGCTTGCATATGAAACTGAATGATTGTTAGCCCACCAAAAATCATAGCACCAATCAATATTTTAATTGGGTTCCATGTTGAGAAAACCACTAGAGCTAATGCGATCCAACCTCTTCCGCCTGTCATATTTTCAATCCACTGTGGAGTATAAATCATTGATAAATATGCACCAGCAAGTCCACTCATTGCACCTCCGTAAAGAATACATAAGTAACGAACTAACCTTACTTTTATTCCTTGATTAGATGCTGAAACAGGAGAGTCTCCCACAGCTCTTACTATTAATCCTATTTTTGTTTTTTTTAAAAAATAGTTAGTCATGAAAGGTAGAGCAAAAGCAAAATAAAAAACAATTGAATGTCCAAATAATATTGGACCTATAAGTGGTATTGTATCTTTTAAACTTTCAAATAAAATGGGAAATTCTTTTCCAGGAATTCCTACAAAATTTTTTCCTATCATTGCCGATATTCCAATTCCAAATATGGTAAGAGCTAAACCAGTAGCTACATGATTTGTAATTAATGTTTGAGTTAGGAATGCAAAAATAGATGAGATTAAAACCCCAGCTAACATTGCCCCAAAAATTGCAATAATTAAACTTCCTGTAACAGTCATTAATGCGAAACCTGAAATAGCACCAATGATCATCATTCCCTCAACACCGAGGTTTAAAACTCCAGACCTTTCTGTAATTAGTTCGCCACAAGAAGCTAAAATCAAAGGAACAGCGGAGGCCATGATTGATGCAATTATCAGTCCAATAAAATTTATATCGATGATCATTTTTTTGAACCTATAAATTTAAATTTGAAAAAGAGTAGATAGTCAGAAGCAAGAAGAAAAAATAAAATCATTCCTTGAAAAACCTGACCAGTATATTTTGGTATTTGCATAAATATTTGAGCTGTTTCAGCACCCAGATAAGTTATTGCAACAACTAGAGATGCAAAGATGATCCCAACAGGATGTAAACGACCCAAAAACGCAACAATTATCGCAGTAAAACCATAATCTGGAGAAATTTCTCTATGAAGTTGTCCAATAGGTCCAGTTATTTCTCCAACTCCAGCTAAACCTGCGCAAGCACCACTTATTAAAAAAACGAGGATGATCATTTTTTTACCTTTGTATCCGGCATATTTTGCTGTCTTTAAACTAAAACCTGAAACTTTCATTTGGAACCCTAAATACGTTTTATAAAAAACAAACCAACTGATAACTACTGCAGCTAAAGCTAAAAATATTCCTGCGTGAATTCTTAGTCCTTCAAATAACAATGGAAGTTTAGCAGAGTCACTGAACTGTCTGGTTTCAGGAAAATTAAATCCCTCTGGATTGCTCCAAGGACCAACAACAAGATAGTCCAAAATTAATTTTGAAACATATACCAACATAAGACTTACCAATATTTCATTTGTATTAAAGTAAGTTTTTAAGATTGCGGGTATTGATGCATACAACATACCACCGATTGCACCAGCTAAAATTACTATTGGAAGAATGTAAAAACCTTCCTGTTCATAAAATAATAACGCAACTCCTCCAGAAACTATCGCCCCAAAAGTTAATTGCCCTTCGGCTCCAATATTCCAGTTATTACTTTTGAAACAAAAAGATAAACCTATTGCTATTAAACAAAGAGGTGTGGCTTTTAATAGTAATTCACTGAAACCATATTTATCTGCAATTGGAACTATGAAAAAAAATTTGAGAGCTTCAAATGGTTTAAAACCCAAAATAAAAAAAATCAAACCTCCCGCTACTAATGTTAGAAAAATAGCTAACACTGGTGTAAAGAAAAAAATAGCTCTTGATGGTTGATCTCTTTTTACGATTTTGATCAATTTGCTCCTCCCATTAGTATCCCAAGTTTTTCAGAGGTTACTTCTTCAGCATTCATAATTTTTGACAATTTTCCTTTATGAATTACTGAAATTTTATCACTTAATTTTAATAACTCATCAGTGTCTGTAGATATTAATATAATTGATTTATTTTGTTCATTGATTTTAATCAATGTTTCGTGGATATAATTTATGGCTCCAACATCTAAACCCCAAGTTGGATTAAAGCAAATTAATAAATCTGGAGATGTTATTAACTCTCTTCCAATAATTAATTTCTGCAGATTTCCTCCTGACAAAAATTGACTTTTTAACTCTATGTTATCTGTATTAACATTAAAGTCCGAAATTATTTTTTTTGAATGTTCCTTAATTTTGTTTTCGTTAATTAATCCATTATTAAAAAAATTTGATGATTTAAAATTGTTTAGAGCCACATTTTCAAAAATTTTCATTTGTGGAATTGCAGCCTGCTCAAGTCTATCTTCTGGAGAAAAGGCCATCAAATATTCTCTTCTCTCTTGAGGATTTAAATCTCCTATGTAATTATTATTAAATTCTATGCAATTCTTGTCTGATATAATTTCACCACTTAATACTTGAAATAATTCACTTTGACCGTTTCCTGATATACCAGCAATTCCTAAACACTCACCTCGATTAACAGAAAAATTAATATCCATTAAGTTTGTTTCAAAAGGATCTTCACTTGTAAAATTAAGATTAGTTATCTTAATCAATTGATCTGATGAAGTTTTTGCTTTTTTTTTCTTAATTGTTTTAAGGTTCTGACCCACCATTTTGTTGGCAAGTGACTCAATATTTTCATTCTTTATTTCACTTACAGAAACTAATTTTCCTCTTCTCATTACAGCAACTTCATCACAAAGCTGCATAACTTCCTTTAATTTATGGGTTATATAAATAATTAAAATTCCTTCTTCTGAAAATTTTTTCAAAGATAAGAATAATTCACTCGTTTCTTGCTCTGTTAATACTGATGTTGGCTCATCCATAATTAAAACTTTTGGATTTCTTATCAGACATCTAATTATTTCCACTTTCTGTTTTTGACCTGCTGACAGATTAAGAACAGGAATATCAAGATCAATTGAAAAATTATATTTTTTCATAATTGAATCAATTTTTTCTCTTAAACTTTCCCTTTGTTCATCTGAGTCTATTATTAAGTTTTCAAATACGGACAAAGTTTCAAAAAGATTAAAATGTTGGAATACCATTCCAATATCATTTTTTTTTGCATCTAATGGCGAATTGAGCTTTAGATTATTTTTATTTAAATAAATTTCACCTTCATCAGGAATGATGACGCCTGATAGAATTTTAACTAGTGTAGATTTTCCAGCACCATTTTCTCCAAGAAGAGCATAAATTTTACCGCTATTAAACTCTAGCGAAACATTATCGTTTGCAACACACCCAGGATATATTTTTGTTACGTTTGAAATTTTAAGGTTTGTATTCATTACTTAATTTAATGGTATAGAATTTTCATGTTTATTTTCCTGGTATTGATTTGATAAAGCTTGATATTTTTTTTTAATTTCGTCTAATTGTTTTAAAACATCTTCTTTTTTTGAAGTAGGTAAATTCTCAATAAGTAAATTTATATTTTGACTTTTCCAATAGGAATTTTCTTTATTATATTCTCCATCGTTAATTTTAAATACTTCTTTGAGTATATTTAAATCGTGAGGAATTTTAAATTGATCATTTGTTTCAGTATACGGAAACACATAATAAAAATTATCAAATCCAGAAAAAGTAATCCCACTCAAGCACATGCTACAAGGCTCATGTGAACTTAAGAAGATGCAGTCTTTTTCATTTGGTCTTGTATTTGCATCTAATTCATAAAATTTTTTAAGAGTATGCATTTCTCCATGCCACAATGGATTTTCTATTTCATTGTTTGTGTCTGCAACTACAAGAGATAAATCATCTTTTTTAATTATTGCTGCACCAAATATTTTACTACCTCTAGCAACACCTTGTTCAGTTAAGGGTAAAATTTCTTTTGAAAATATATTTAATATTTTTTCTAGGGCTTTTTCATTCATATGCTTGAACCATCAAATAAAGAACACAATTGTTACTATAATTAAACTCAAATTAATAAGAAATAAATTATTAATACAACTTTAAAGTTAGTAATTTATTAAACAAAAAATGTTAATTTAAACTTATGATAAAATTAAAATCAGCAGTAAGCCTTCTAATTATCATTCTTTTTTTTTCAGGGTGTCAAACTGTTAAAGATAAAACAGATGCTATTGTTGAAAAAGAAAATGAAAAATTAAGTAAATTTCTTGGAAAATCAGCTAGCGAACTTCAGATGGAGCTTGGAAAACCAGACGAAGACTTTAAAAATGCTAAAGGGAACTTTGAGTTTGTTTATAATAGTAAAAAATATCTTGTTCCATGTGAGCGAAGGTTTGAAATAAATTCAGAAAATATAGTTGTGGGTTTTGTTTCAAACGGGTGTTTTTAAATTTATTGGTTGAAATAAATCTGTTCATTATAGGTTTTTTTTACTATTTTAAATGGAGTTATTCTAAACTACTTAGTTTTTTTATATTAATTCATAGTCAGTAATGTAACGTCTATTTAGTTAACGACGGAGGTTATATGGCTTCAAGAAAAACAAAAGTGGGCTCTACAAACAGTCCAGACAAGAAACTTCCATTAAATAAATCCATACCTTTAGGAATTCAGCACGTACTAGCAATGTTTGCTGGTAATATAACTGTTCCTATTATTGTGGCTGGAGTTTTTGGTCAAACGCCGGAACAAAAAATATTTTTGATTCAAATGGCTTTGTTTGTTGCGGGTGTTGCAACAATTATCCAAACAGTTGGATACAAAGAAATTGGTGCAAGACTTCCTATTGTTCAAGGAACCAGTTTTGCATTTATACCAATCATGCTACCATTTAAAGCAGCAGGATTAGGTGCAGTATTTACAGCAGCGTTCATTGGAGGAATTTTTCAAATTTTTATTGGAAAAGTTTTAAAACCAATAAGACATCTATTCCCACCATTAGTCACTGGTATAGTTGTATTAATGATCGGATTTAGTTTGCTTAAAGTTGGTTTTATGTATGCTGGTGGAGGTGGATGGTTAATGAACAATAAACCTGAAATCTTTGCAAATGCAAATCATTTAACGGTTGCTTTCACAGTGTTTATAGTTGCTATCTTTTTTAATCTAAGAGGTAAAGGAATGGCTTCTGCAGGATCAATTTTAATTGGAATAGTAGCTGGCTTCATAGTTGCAGCAGCACTAGGAATGGTTAACTACGGCAAAATTGCATCTGCATCATGGTTTGCATTTCCAATGCCACTCCAATATGGAATTGATTTTGTACCTGGTGCAATAATTCTAATGTTGTTTATGTCAATTGTTACAACGATTGAAACAATTGGAGACATAAGTGCAACTACAATGGGTGGTGCTAAACGAGAAGCAACAGATAAAGAAATATCAGGTGGAATTATGGCAGATGGTGTTGGTACTGCATTTGGTGCAATATTTAATGCGATGCCAAATACATCCTATTCACAAAATGCTGGACTAGTTGCGTTTACAGGAGTGGTAAGTAGGCACGTTGGAACTATTGCAGGAATAGTTTTAGTTCTAATGGGATTATTTCCAAAATTAGGTGGAATAATTGCAGCAATGCCAGAGTCTGTGATTGGTGGAGCAGCAATCATTATGTTTGGTATGATTGTAGCCGCTGGTATAAAGTTAATTTCAAGAGCAGAAATGGATCAAAGAAATTTATTAATCTTAGCTCTTTCTTTGTCTTTTGGAATTGGAATGTCATTGCTACCAGACTTTGTGAAAAATATTCCAGATTTTGGAATAAGTTTAAAATTACTTTTAACAACTGGACTTATACCTGCTGGATTATTAGCATTTGTTTTAAATGCTATAATGGCAAAGAAATAATTAATTTAAACTTGTGGGGAGAAATCCCCACAAGCAAGGTTTAAGACTTATTTAATTTCAATAAGCTTCTTTTTTTTATGTTCTGGAATTATTCTTTCACAAGAAATTGTTAAAAGACCATCTTTAAGCTCAGCACCATTAACTTTTACATCATCAGCTATAGTGAATGATCTTGCAAATTGTCTTTGAGAAATTCCTTTATGAATAATTTCTCCATTAACATCACTGTCCTCAGACTTATTAACTTGTTTTGTTCTAACGGTTAATAAATTGTCCTCGAACTCAACCTCAACGTCTTTTTTGCTAAAGCCAGCCAATGCTACTTCAATTGCATAGTTGTCTTTACCTGTCTTTCGGATGTTGTATGGTGGATAATTTGACTGCATTGTCAAATTCCCATTTCCCAACATATTTTCAAATTGGTCGAACATGTCATCAAAACCAATTGAAAAAGGTCTAAGAGAGTTAAATATAGATAGATCCTTACTTGTCATAATATCCTCCTTTTTTAAGCAAGTTTATTTATGTAAGCCCCATTAGGCGACTTACCTGGTTTATATGGGAATTAATTTTTTTTTTTCAAGATTTAAAATGTACTAAATTTTTTTAGAAATCTTTAATGCAAATGCATAGTCAATAGCAATTTCTTCTATTGCCCCATCTCTTCCAGATTTTCCACCATGACCAGCATTCATTTCGGTTTTTAAAAGAAGTAAATTATTATCTGTTTTATAGTCTCTAAGTTTTGCTGTGAACTTTGCAGGTTCATCAAATAAAACTCTATTATCACTTAAACTTGTTGTAATTAAAATATGTGGATAATCCATTTTTTTAATATTGTTATAGGGTGCATATGAAAAAATATAATCAAAATGTTCTTTATTCTCTTTTGCATTTCCAAATTCGTCAAATTCTCCCACAGTTAAAGGTAAAGAATGATCAAGATTTGTTGTTAGAGAATCTACAAAAGGAACAGCCATTATAATTCCTAAAAATAATTCAGGAGATTGATTGACTACAGCTCCCATTAATAATCCCCCAGCTGATCCACCCATTCCAATAATATTTCCTTTTGACGTATAATTCTTTTCGATCAAGTATTTTGCTGCGTGAATATAATCTTCAAAAGTATTCTTTTTGTTTATTAATTTTCCCTCTTTCCACCACTTCATACCTTTTTCCATGCCACCTCTAATGTGAGCTGTAGCCCAAATTATATCTCTATTGATAAGACTTAACCTTGTAGAAGAAAAACTTGGGGACATGGAATTCCCATAAGATCCATATCCATACAATAAAACATTTGCGGACCCATCAATTTTTGTTTTTTTATGTCTAGTAATTGTTAATGGAACCATTCTTCCGTCATGAGATTTAAACTCAACTCTTTCAACAATATAGTCATCTTTATTATGACCAGAAGGAATTTCTTGCTCTTTGACAAGTTCTTTAGATTTTGTTGCTAAATTATATTTAAATACTCTAGAAGGAGTTTTGGGCGATGAGTATTCTAAATAAACTTCATCAGTATTTCTATCTTTTTGAGTTAAGCTTACTCCTGGAACATAAACAGACTCATCAGAGAAAACCAATTCTTCTTCTATATTCGTAGAAATGTTTTTAACAAATAATTTATCTAGAGCATCTGATGTTTCGCCGCGAATAATCCAATTTTTCAGAAAAGTTAATCCACCAATTAAAACCTCATCTTTTGCAGGAATATATGTTTTCCAATTTTGATTTTCTAGATTGTCACAAATATCGATTTTAAAGTCTTCAGCATTTTTATTTGTATGATTATAAAATTTACCATGCCATGAATTTACAGAATATAGAACACCTCTTTCTCTTTTAATAATAAGTTTTGGAGATGGATTTAATTCCTCTGATTTAAAGTAATATTGTTCTGACGTATTGTGGTCAGAAGTATTTATAAAATAATATTTCTCATCTGAGCTTTTTTCAATTCCTACTGTAAAAGCCTCGCTTGTCTCCTCAAATATTAATTCATCTTTGCCATCAAAATCTCCTATTTTGTGTCTGTATATCGTTCTTGCTCTATGATTTTCATCAAGTTTAGAATAAAAAATATATTTATCATCCAAACTAAATGTTATTCCCCCTGATGTTTCAGTAATTTCTTTTGAAATAATTTTGTTTGTTTTTATATCTCTTAAGTAAATTGTATAATATTCAGAACCCTTAAGATCTAAAGAGTACCCAAGATATTTATCATTATTACTTACTTCTAAATCTCCAACCCCAAAATATTCAGTTTTAAGTATTTCTTTTTCCTTATCTCCATTCCATATTTCCTCAATATTTTCTGAACCAATTTTTTTTCTAAGTTTTATAGAATAATTTCCTTTTGTTGTAGTTTTTGTCCAATACTCATAGGTGTGATCTTTATAGGGCAAAGATTCATCATCTAATTTAATTCTTCCTTTAATCTCATCAAATAATTTTTTTTGGATATCTTTTGTATCTTTTAAATGATGTTCTGTGTAAGCATTTTCATCTTCTAAATAATTTTTGACCTCAGGATTTAACTTACTTTTATCTTTTAGAACTTCTAAAATATTATCTTGATGAATCCAGCTGTAATTGTCTTCCCAATCAATATTGTGACAAGATTTTATCTCTAATTTTTTTTTAAGTTGTGGTACTTTCATTTGTTTAGGAATTTTATGAATATTATAATTTATACACTAATAATATTAATCATTTTATATTTTTTATTGAGATGGTGGTCAAATATTTCTCCAAAAAAAATGTCCAAAGGAGTAAGGTTGATAACAATTTTATTATTAGCTTTATTAGCAGTTTTATTTGCTATTGGTGGAAAATTTTTATTAACTTTACCATTAACTCTAGCAAGTCTTGCATTAGTAAAGTTAAAAGGTTTATCTTTAATTCAATTACTTTCACTTTATAGGCTTATTCAAACTTTAAGAAATTCTGGAAGATTTTCTTTTAACCAAAATCAAAGTAATAATTCATCAACATTGTCTTTATCTGAAGCATACAAAATCTTAAATTTAGATATAAATAAAAAACCTTCTAAAGAGACTGTTAATCGAGCCTATCAAAAAATACAAAAAAAAATTCATCCTGATGTATCCCCTGAAACATCCAGATTATCAGCAATTGTTAATGAGGCTAAAGAGGTTGTGCTTCGAGATTTAAGTTAATTTTTTAAATTTTGAATTTTTTTTATAACATTATCCACTAAAATTAAATTTGGATCAGCTTTAGTGTTGTGTGTTATTTCGTCAATATTAAAACCTTCAGGGACCAATCTAAAAAAATTTTTACTATAATCAGTATAAGCCTTTGGTGAGTCTAATAAAAATACGATACTTTTTTTTCCAGATTGTGCTGAAATATGAGATCCAAATGAGTCATTTCCTACATACATGTTGCAAGCACATAAATATGGAACAACTTCGATGATTTTTTTATCACTTAATTTAACATAATTTTTTTTATTTAATTTATTTATAATTTCATCTTCTATTGTTTTTTCATTTGGCCCACATAATATAAAAAAAACATAATCACCATTTTCATTGAGTTTATTAATAAGTTGAGCAAAGTTATCTGATCCCCATCTTGTTGTTGGACCTGAAGATCCAGCACCAATTACTATCTTAAAATTGTTTTTGAATTCATTATTAATTTTTTCAATTTTTTTACTATCAATTGAGAAATTTGTTTCAGTTTGGCAATTATTAATACCAAGAAATTTTTCAGTAAGCAATTTTGCTGCATTTACTAAATGCAACTTTTTTTTTTTAAAAAATTTGTAAGCATATATTTTTTGAATTCCAGCAATTTTAGCAGCCAAGAAAATTCTTATACTTGGATAAAAAATTAATAAATTTGTAAAATTAAATTCTTTAAGAATTTTGCTTAATTTAAATATATCAATAAATTTTTTACTATATTTTTCCAAATAGTATACTTTTTCAATTAGAGGATCATCAATTAGAGTTTCTTCTAAATTTTTACAGAGTGTGATGATTGTAACTGGACCATGTTTTTTTGCTATTTGATGACAATAAGATAGATGAAGTAAATTTGCGCCCAAACCTACATAGCTTAAGTAAATTCCAGTTTTCATAATTTTTTATTCATTTTTTTTTTGAATTATTATATGTTTTTAAAAAATATATGAGTTTAATTAAAGGTATTTATGCAGCTTCTATGTCAGTGTTAAATGACGATTTAACACTCAATATAGTAAAGACAATAGAGCATGCTGAAATGGTAATTGAAAATGGTTGTCATGGTGCTGCAATTTTTGGTAGTACTGGCCAAGCACAACTTATACCAATTGCAGAAAAAATAAATTTGCTAAATAAACTAGCTGTAAATAAACATAAAGATAAATACATTATAGGCACAGGTTTAAATTCATTGGGAGAAACAATTAATTTAATGAGAGTGGCAAGATCACTCGATTTCAAAAACTTTCTAATTATGCCTCCTGCTTATTATAAATATGGAGACAATGAGGTGATAGATTTTTATCGCAAAATTGTTGAGGCAATTCCTGATAGTAAAATTATTCTTTATAATTTTGAGAAATTATGTGGATATAAATTTAGTGTAGAATGCGTAGAAGAGCTTGTAAAAAGATATCCAAATCAAATAGTTGGGGTAAAGGATAGTTCTTATAATCTTTTTGAAAATTTAAAATTAGATAATTTTTCTATTATGCCTGGCTCAGAATCAAAACTATTTAAAGGTCTTGAGTTAGGATGTTCAGGAATAATTACAGCAACTTGTAATGCTACATCATCAATAGCAAGAAAGGTTTATGATGATTTTAATGCGGGTAATGAACAAACTGAAAATCTAAAATTATGTGATGTGAGAAATGAGTTTGAAAAGTATAATCTAATCTCAGCTTTACATACTTTTTATAAAAAAAAAGATAGTATTTATGAAAATTTATTACCCCCTTTAAGAGTTCTAGATGCAAATAGTGAAAAAGAACTAATTAAAAACTTAGAAAGACTCAATTTTTCAATTAAATCTTTGATGGCAGCATAAAATGCAACTAGCTAGATTTTTAAATAATGTTTTTAAAAAAGATGGATTTATATTAGTTGACGCTAATTCAAAAAGTTACATTATTGGAAATCCAAAAAGTGAAAACCCTATAAAAGTTAAAATTTTAAATAAAAATCTCCATTATAAGTTACTACTTCATCCAGATTTATATTTTGGTGAAGCATACACAGATGGCGAAATAACTATTGAGAATGGAACGCTAACTGATTTTTTGGATCTTTCTTTGATGAACTTTGGAAGAGGAGACTTAAATTTTTTTAGTTATTTACTTAATAGATTAAGAGGTTCTTATAGATATTTAACTAATTTTAATTTTATAAAAAAATCTAAGATGAATGTCTCTCATCACTATGATATTTCGGATGATCTTTATGACTTGTTTTTAGATCCTAAAAGACAATATTCATGTGCATATTTTAAAAATGAAACAGACACGCTTGAAACAGCACAAAATAATAAAATTCAACATATTATAAAAAAACTCAATATAAAGCCTAATCAAAAAGTCTTAGATATCGGATGCGGATGGGGATCGCTTGCAACTGATATAGCAAAGAGTGCAAATTGTGAAGTCACAGGTATCACCCTTTCTGAAAATCAATTTAATTATTGTAAAAAAAGAGCAAAAGAACTTAATTTAGAAAATCAGTTACACTTTAAACTTATAGATTATAGGGAGCTAGACGAAAAATTCGATAGAATCGTAAGTGTTGGAATGTTTGAGCATGTAGGAAGAAAATTTTATAGAAAATTTTTTTCACAAGTCGAAAAACTTTTGAAAGATGATGGAGTTTCATTGATTCATACTATAGGGTCAGTAAATCCACCTCGAGATCCACATCCGTGGATTACGAAATATATTTTTCCTGGTGGATATACACCAAGCTTGAGTGAGGTAAGTCCACATATAGAAAAGTCGGGATTAATCGTTGCAGATATTGAAGTTTTAAGGCTACATTACATGCACACTTTAAGACATTGGAAAGAAAATTGTCTCAAAAACAAAGAAAAAATAATTGAAATGTTTGATGAAAAATTTTTTAGAATGTGGGAATTTTATCTTGCAGGTTGTGAGATGGCATTTAAATGGGGTGATCAAGTTGTATATCAATTTCAATTAACAAAAAATTATTCTTCAACACCAGTTACAAGAGACTATATTTATCAATAAATTATTGATAAATATAAATTTCCTCAAATGAAAAAAAAGAAAAAAAAAATAAAAAAAAATTTTTCCAAAAATAAAAAAAAAATTAAAAAAGCTCTAAAAAAGATCAAGAAAAGCAACATTAAAAAAGTTAAGGTAAGACAAAAAAAAAATTCTAAAAATAGAAAAGTTAAAAAATCTAAAAAAGTAATAAAAAAATATAAATCTAAATCACCAAAGAAACCAGATTTTCTTTTAAAGTTAGTTAACTTTCAAAATTCTCTAAAGCCTGAATTTAAGTTTAGATTAAATTTCGGTTTTGAAAAATATATCCAAGCATTTTTTGATAAAATAGCAGACACAATTTCACAGTATAAAATTCTAAAAAAAGATGAAGCAAGAAGGTTAAAATTAGAAAAACAAGAAAAAGAACGATCAGAAAAGATTGAAGCTGCAAAAGAAAAGCAAAAAGAGGCTGAATTAAAAGTTAAATTAAAAGAACAAGCCTTAAAAGATGAAATTAGATTAGAAAAACAAAGAACAAAAGAAATAAAATTGTTCTTACGAAAAGAGCAAGCTCTTTTAAGAATTGAACAAGCAGAAAAACAAAAGCAATTTTTACAACAATTAAAATTAGATAAGCAAATTGAAAAGTTTAGAGTTAGAGAGGTTAAAGAATTAGAGAAATTAGAAAAAATTTCTTTAAGAGAAAAGAGAGAGGATTATGCTGGCTTACAACAAAGAATAGAAAAATTAAAAGAAAAATATCGAATTATTAGAGATCAAAAGATTAGAGAAAGAGTAGAGGCTTTAGGAGTTAAAATTCAAGGAGATGAAGATAGAGAAACACTTTTACAAAAAGAAAAAGAATATAATTTAGCTAGACAAAAAATTGAGTTTGCTCTCGAAAGTTTTTACAGAAGTGCTAGTAGCTTAGTATTTCAATTAAACAAAAGACACATAACAAGACATATGTCCATCTTTAGATGTATAGACAGAAGATTTGAAACAGGAGAAATATTTGTTAAATGGGATGAAGCCTCAGATGATGAATGGCTTTTGTTAATCTATATAAAAAATAACTCACCAGATGAAGGAATAGTTATTGAAGACAAAACCAATCCGGAAAAAAATATTTCTCATGAGTTTAAAAATAATGAAATATTTAAGGCCTCAGATACCATGGTTGATGCTCTCACGCAGTTAATCGCAAGAAAAAGAGCCAAAAATATCAATTAAATTATCATACATAATTAAGTATCATTAAGAATGTTACTTTCTTCAATACTAATGATTATTTTGTATCTAATATTAAAATATGTTCTTGCATGGATAAGATATTTTAACAGTCTCGACTCTAGATTAGGCCAATCTACATGGCGATGGAGTTATGATTATCCCGTAGTTGGTGAAAGGGATATTTCAGATCTAGATGATAAAACTTTTGTTAGACTGAGGAGGAAAAGAAATAGAGTTATAACTCTTATGTATTCAATTTTATTAATTATGTTTTTATTATCTATGTCTTTACTTAGTGAATTTTTAATATTTTTTTTAACTTAGTTTTTTAAGTTGTTTTTTATTTTTTAAATATAAAAAAAAGGCAATTATTTCATACCCATATTTAAAGATTGTGAAAATTATTGGTAGTTTGAAAAATTTATATAAAAATTTATATTTTGGAATTTTTTTCCAAACATAAAGAAATGCCTCAGCGCCTTGAATAATTTTACCATTCTCCTTAACATGCAATCTTCTTAATAATTCTTTATCATTTTTAGATGTTTCTTTTTCAGCATCTGAGTTATTTGTTATATCTATCCAGTCAATATCTTTGATATTTTCTTTTTTATATAAGTTAATTTCTGATCTACAGATTTTACAAGAGTTATTAAAAAACACTTTCATTTAACAATAATTAACTTTTAGTAATAAATTGTACATGCGTAAAATGATCAGTTGAAAATTATCAACAAACCACTATTTAAGATGAATGAGTGATTTCTTTAACAAATCTGATTTAACAAGACAAGATGCAAATAAAATAGTGTCTGAAACACTAAATAATTGTGATGATGGTGAGCTTTATTTAGAGGAGTCAAAATCAGAGTCAATTTTGTTAGATGACAATAAAATAAAAAGCTCAAATTATAGTTCTGATTTAGGATTTGGCTTCAGAGCTATCTCAAACGAGGTTGTGGCTTATTCATATTCTAACGAAATATCAAAAGACTCATTAAAAAATTCCTCAGAAAATCTTAAATCAACTCTTAAATCAATTAAAGGCACATATAATCATGAAATTCCAAAATCTAACAAAAAATTTTATGAAGATATTAATCCAATTGAACAAAAAACTTTAGACTCGAAATTACAAGTTTTAAATAAAGTAAATGATTTTTTAAGAAAAAAAGATGGATCAGTAAAACAAGTGACTGCTAGTTTTGCTGGAGAGCAAAAATCAATTGAAATTATTCGATCAGGTGGAGAAGCGCTCACCGATGTACGTCCATTAATTAGATTTAATGTCTCTGTAATGTTGGAAAAAAATGGAAGAAAAGAAACGGGAGTATATGGAATTGGTGGCAGACAATCTTATGATGATTATTTAAAAAATGATAATTGGAAAAATGTTTGTGAAGAGGCTTTTAGAATTGCATCAGTAAATTTAGAAAGCAAACCAGCACCTGCAGGTGAGATGAAAGTAGTCTTAGGACCTGGTTGGCCTGCCATATTAATTCATGAAGCAATTGGTCATGGTCTAGAAGGAGATTTTAATAGAAAAAAAACATCAGCATTTCATGATCTTATGGGAGAAAAAGTTGCAAGTGAGGGAGTAACAATTGTTGATGATGGTACGATAGATAATAGAAGAGGTAGTTTAACTATTGATGATGAGGGAACACCAACTGAGCGAACAGTTTTAATTGAAAATGGTATTCTTAAAAATTTTATGCAAGACAGGCACAATGCAAGATTAATGAATACAAGATCTACTGGATCTGGAAGAAGAGAAAATTATAGACATATTGTTTTGCCAAGAATGAGAAATACAATGATGTTAAGTGGCAATCAAACTCAAGATGAGATGATCAAATCAGTTGATAAAGGAATTTTTGCAGTCAGTTTTGGAGGTGGCCAGGTAGATATTACATCTGGAAAATTTGTATTTAATTGTACTGAGGCTTACGAAATAAATAATGGTAAAATTGGATCTCCAATTAAAGGTGCAACACTTATTGGTGATGGACCATCAATACTTAAAGAAGTATCAATGGTAGGAAATGACATGATGTTAGACCCAGGCATAGGAACTTGTGGAAAAGCAGGACAAGGAGTTCCAGTAGGAGTTGCTCAACCTTCAATTTTGATCGATAAAATGACAGTTGGTGGAACAAAACTTTAAATTATTATGGTTAAGGATCAAGAATTTCTAAAATCGAAAGCTTCATATTGTTTAGATTTGGCAAAAAAAATGGGAGCAACTGATGCAAGTGTTACAGTTGGTCACTCAATTTCAGAAACAGTTAATTTTAGAAATAAATCTCTAGAGGCTTCAGATAGATCAGATGGATTGGCATTAAGTATAGAAACTTATTTAGGTAAAAGAAGATCATCAATTTCATCATCAAATTTACTAGATGAAAATATTAAAACTTTAATTGAAAAGTGCTTTGAAACTACAAAAATTACACCAGAGGATGAATTTAATTCTTTGCCTGATAAAAATTTGTTAGCCAAAAAAATTAGTAGCCTCAATTTGTATGATGAAACAAGATTCGAAAATGATAAAAAAATAAAATATTTAAAAGATTTAGAGGAATCTGCTTCAACAAATAATCAAATTATAAATACAGAATCTAGTTTCACTGAAAATAAATCAAATTTTATATTAGCTAATAGTGACGGATTTTGTGACGGTTATAAAACTTCCTCTTTTGCTGCTTCTTGTGTAACAGTTGCAAAAGATGAAAATAGCATGGAAAGAGACTACGAATTTTCTAGCAAACGTCATTTGTCTGATATTAAGCAAGCAACAGATCTTGGAAATAAAGCCGCCAAGCAAACTATTAGAAAATTGAGCCCAAAAAAAATTGGAAGTGAGAAGATCAGCATAATTTTTGATAAAAGAATTTCTAAGGGAATGTTAAGTGTTTTTGCAAGTGCAATATCTGCCTCCGCAATTGCAAGAGGCACTTCATTTCTAAGGGATAAAATTGATCAACAGGTTTTTGCCAATTCAATAAATGTAATTGATAAACCAGATATAATTAAAGGAATGGGTTCTCAAAACTTTGATTCAGAGGGTGTAAACTCAAATACATTACAACTTATAGAGAATGGAATACTTAAAAATTATCTTGTCGACACATACAATGGAAAAAAATTAAATTTAGAATCAAATGGAAGAAGTGGTGGAACTACCAATTTATATTTTGAAAAAGGAAATATAAGCTACGAGGACCTTATGAAAAAAAATTCAAGAAGTCTTTATATTACCGAAACAATTGGTCATGGGTCTAATATTGTGACTGGAGATTATTCAGTAGGTGCAACTGGTTTTTTAGTTGAAGATGGAGAATTTAAATATCCTGTTAATGAAATAACAATTGCTGGTAATTTTAAGGATATGTTTAAAAATATAACTTTAGCTAATGATTTAGAATTCGAATATTCAGTCAATTCACCAACTATGATGATAGAAGGTATGACTGTTGCAGGAAAATGAGCAGTTATTGCGTAATTGGCTCTGGAATTTCAGGAGCGACAATAGCTAATCTTTTAAGCAAAAAAAATTCTGTACATATTTATGATAAAGCTCGAGGTCCAGGTGGCAGATCATCTTTTAAAAGATTAAACAAGTTAAAAGGATTTGACCATGGGGCTCAATATATCTCTCCAAAATCAATCCAATTTAAGAAATTTATTACAAATTTACGTAAAAAAAAAATTCTAAAAAAATGGAGTGGCAAACATATTTTTTTTCACAAGTTAAAAAAAGAAAATAAAAATCATGTTAAAATAATTGGTTGCAAAGGCAACAACGATATTAGCAAACATTTAATAAAGAATATAAATTGTAATTTTCAAAGTGAGTTAGAGAAGATTAAATATATTAAAAATCAATGGAAATTAGATTTTAAGAACAACCATACAAAATATTACGATAAATTAATTTTAACTTGTCCATTCCCACAATTAAAAAAATTATCAAAAAAATTTATAAAAGATCCCTTCATCAAACAAAAAATTAAAATGGATGCAAATATTACAGTTATGATTGAAATAAAAAAAACAAATAAAAACATATCAAGTTATTTATTTGACGACAAAATTTTAGGGTGGGCTGCTAAAGAAAATAGTAAAAAAAGATTTAAAAGTAATAATGATTTATGGACTTTACAAAGTACAAATTTATGGGCAAATAAAAAAATAAATAAAAATAGAGAAAATAAAGAAAAAAACTCAAAGATTTTAATTGATCGATTTTTTAAACTTACCGGAATTAAAAAAACTAAAATATTAACTTCTTTAAATCATGGTTGGAAATATTCCTCAAACTCTAGGCCCTTTAAAATCAAAAGCTATTGGAATACTAAATTAAATTTAGGTGTGTGTGCAGATTGGTTTGTAGGTCCTAGAGTAGAGGCCGGATGGATAAGTGCAAATGATCTTTATAAAAAAATAAATAAATAATTTTATTCAAGATTTTTTAAGCGATATTCCCAATTTCCCATTCTCTCATATGTAATTTTAACAATCACTGAAGTTTTTTTATCAAGCCAAATGTCAAAATTTAATTTTTTATCTTCAGGAAGAGACATATCTTTAGATGTAAGTTTGAAATGATCTGTTTCGTATTGTTTACCATTAATTGAAATGTTTTCCTTACCAATAAAAGTAACAATTTGCTCTTTAATACTTCCAGAAATAGGACTTATTTGGCTTTCTGCTTGTAAAATTTTATGACTCCACCAATTTCCAATAATATTTTTAACAGAAGCTTCACCTGTGTACGAAGACCCTTTGATGTCAAATTTCTTATTATTTTTATCAAGTTTTAAGTTTACAAATTTTTCTTTTTTATTTTGAAGCGTCTTTGATTGAAAAGATATTAAATTATCTTTTAAATAAATTTCTTCCCCATATCCCTCTACTTTAAATATTGTTGCAGATAGGAGTTTCACCTCAAATTTATATTGATTTTTTACTATCGTTTTTTCACCATCTCTTTTAAAAAAATAATTGTTATACCCAATTACTTCATCATTTCTCAAGATCTCCATTTCTATTTTGTCAAATTTGTTATAATGACCAATATGAGCTAAAGAAATTGATGAGAAAAATGTTAAAAGTAAAATAATTGCAATCTTTTTCATTTGCTGATTACAATATTAGAATTTTTCATTAATAGATATAGCTTATTATAATTATGTTTTTAAAAATAAAAAAAATTCCAAAAGTAAAATGGAGCTCAGAAAAACCATTTAATTTTAAACCAAAGTTTTCTACATTTTTTTTCTTATGTTTTGGTTTGTCTTTATTTGGATTAGGTGAAGGATTGTTAATTGTTTCATTCACAGGAGCCTCTCCTTGGAGTGTTTTAGCCCAAGGTATTTCTTTAAATGTTAATTTAAGTATTGGAACTATCACATTATTAATAAGTGTTGCTGTTTTAATTTTATGGATACCTCTAGGTCAAAAACCAGGGATGGGTACAATATTTAATGCTTTGATAATTGCAATTATGATTGATCTTTGTATCAAGTATGTTCCAACACCATCAAATTATATTCATCAATTATTGTTAGCTGTAATTTCTGTAATCATGGTTGGAATAGGCGGAGGTATTTACTTGGTATCAAACTTAGGAGCCGGTCCTAGAGATGGATTGATGATAGGATTACAAAAATTAACTAATTTTCCTATAGCTGTTGTAAGAGCAACATTAGAAATTTCAGTCGTTAGTATTGGATGGTATTTAGGAGGTACAGTGGGGATTGGAACTTTGTTGTTTGCATTTGGCATAGGTCCTTGTGTTGCTTTAGGACTTTATTTAGTTGATAAAACTTTTGATTAAGCAGCAGCTACAGCTTTTTCACTTTTTTTTCTCTCGTGTGGATCAAGAATTGCTTTTCTTAATCTGCATGAGTCTGGTGTTATCTCTAAAGCTTCATCTGTATTAAGCATACTTAATTGTTCTGCAATTGACATTTTTCTTACAGGTGTAAGTACGACATTCTCATCAGTGCCCTGAGTTCTCATATTGGTCAATTTTTTTCCCTTCATTACATTAATGATCATGTCTCCAGGTTTAGGCGAAAGACCAACAATCATTCCAGGGTAAACAGAGTCATTATGCGTAACAAACATTTCTCCTCTTGCCTGTAAGTTAAAGATTGCGAATGCAACAGCTTTTCCTTGCTCCATTGAGATTAAGGCTCCATTTCTTCTACCTTCCATTTCTCCTTCAAAAGGACCATAGCTATGAAATATTCTGTTGATCACCCCATTTCCTTTTGTAAGTGTAAGAAACCTACTTGTGTAACCCATTAGGCCTCTAGTAGGTGCATGAAAAATTAATCTTTTTTTATTAGTTCCAGTATCTTTTAATTCTATTAGTTTACCTTTTCTTCTATTCATTGAATCAATTACTTTTGAAGAATGTTCTTCATCAAGGTCCATAGTAATTTCTTCAATTGGCTCAAGTTTATTTCCACTCTCATCAGTTTTGTATAAAACTTTTGGAGGGCTTACTGTCATTTCAAAACCCTCTCTTCTCATTTGGGTTAAAAGAATTTCTAACATTAGCTCACCTCTGCCACTAACTACAAAAGAATCTTTTCCTTCGTTTTCTGAAAATGTAATTCCAACATTATTTTGTGCCTCTTGAACTAATCTATCTCTTATTTGAGTGCTGGTTAGTTTTTTACCTTCAGTTCCTGCTAAAGGTGAAGTATTTACAGTAATTGTAATTGACATTGTAGGAGGGTCTATTGGAGTAGCAGGGATAGGCTCATTAACCTCTAGGTCACATATTGTATCAGCAACATTTGCTTTTTCTAATCCGGCAACAACTACAATATCTCCAGCTTCCCCAACATCTATTGGAACTTTTTTAGTTCCCTCATATCTAAAAATTTTGGTTAATTTTCCTTCATCAACTTTATCACCATTTAAATTAATTGCTTTTATGGATTGATTAGCTTTCGCAGTACCTTGTGTAATTCTTCCAACTAAACTTCTTCCTAAAAAACTATCTGCATAAAGTAGCGTTGACAACATTGCAAAAGGTTTAGTTTTATCAAGTTCAGCAGGTTTTACATGATCAACAATTAAATCTAATAAAGGATTTAAATTTTCTCTTGGACCATCAACTTCATGATCTGCCCAACCTGATCTCCCACTGGCATATAAAACTGGAAAGTCTAATTGTTCTTCATTTGCATCTAAGCTAACAAATAAATCAAATGTTTCATCTAAAACTTCATTAGCTCTTTGATCAGCTTTATCTAATTTGTTAATAACTACAATTGGTTTTAATCCTTGTTTAAGTGCTTTTGATAATACAAATTTTGTTTGAGGCATAACACCTTCAGCAGAGTCAATTAACAACAATGCTCCGTCAGCCATACTTAAAACTCTTTCAACTTCTGCAGCAAAATCTCTGTGACCTGGAGTATCGATTATATTTATTCTTGAATTATTCCAATTGATTGAAGCAGGTTTTGCTAAAATTGTAATTCCTCTCTCTTTTTCAAGTTCACCTGAATCCATTAATCTTTCATCAACAACTTCATTTTCTCTAAATGAACCACTTTGCTTCATTAAATTGTCAATTAAAGTAGTTTTGCCATGGTCAACATGGGCTATGATTGTGATGTTTCTGATATTATTGGTCATAAATTCTGGCTCTTATACATATTTAAAAGGATATTAAAACTCAAAAAAACTCATAACTGGCTTGAAAAATTTTCAAAATTTAGAATTAATTTGTCTTTTTTTGCTTATCTTTTTTGAGTTTTCTTTTTTCTTTTAAGCTCAATTTAGGTTTTTTCTTAACACTAGAGTCTTTAAATGACTTACCGCTATATCTTTTTGACATGATTAAACTTCACATAAAAAAAAGGCAATCTTGAGATGGTCTTTTAAATTTTGTTTTAGAAAGTGAGGGATTACATTTACCTATAAATTACGTCAATACTGACTAATTTAACTTTTTCACTATAAACTTCACTGCATTTTTAGGCAAAACAGAAAGCAAACAGAAAGGTGACATCATTTAAGAGCTGAGTTAAATTTGAAAAATACAAAAACTTGAATGACTAGAATTATTTATTTTATCCTTTCTTTCTTTATAATGATCGGTGTAACGTTTGCTCATCATGCTAATGAAAAATACTGTTTTAATTGTAATTATAAATATAAAATCGGTGATAAAGAAAATGATACGTATGAGTTTGAGTTTGATTTACAAACTACCATCTTAGTTAATTCTAGAAACAGTATCGGAAGAATACAGACTAACGATTTATCTAAATTAGTTGAAAAACAACTTAAAGATAAAAAAACTGGTTTAGTTTCTTACATCTTATTTGAAAACAACAAAATTTTAGTTGATCAAAATAGAAAAAGTAAATATCGGGGACCATATCCTTCACATTCTGTAGGTAAAAGTTTAGTAAGTCTTGTTACTGGTTATGCCATGTGTGGTGGTTATATTAATCATACAGTTTTTGATAGAATTGATTATCCAACCGTTGCTGACACTTTATATGAAAATCAAAAATTAATAAACTTGCTTAACATGCAAGCAGGTGATGACGAAATAATTGGTGATAGAATTGGTATTTGGGATAGTAAAATAACAAAAAATAAAAAAAGTGTTAATACTATACCCATCAAGACCGTTATGAAAAGATACTTTAAAGGTAAAAAAGGGTTAGAGCCTGGTAAGTATTTTAATTATAGTGCCATGACAACAAATGTAATTATGAACTATGTCATTTACAAAACTGGTGATGATTGGGAAAAATTATTACATAAGATATTTATTGAAGACGCTAAAGTTGCAAAAAGAGTTTATTTTCATAAAACTTTAAAAAAAGATAAAACTGGTAACAGAAAATCAGGTGAATATGGTAGATATTCTTTTTACGCTGACAGATACGATTATTTAAGAATTGCTAACATGATGATGAATCATTGGAAGAATGATACTTGCGTTGGTAAGTATTTAAAAACAATGTATGAAAATAGAGTTGATAGACAAAAAAATGAGTACAGAAGTAATGATGGTAACCATAAAGTTGCACAAACTTATGGTGGTCAGTTTCTATGGGATGCTATTGGTTTAGAGGACAGACCTATTTTAATGATGGACGGGTTTGCTGGCCAACAAGTAGTGATTGATTTTGACAATAATAAAATAATTACCATTCATTCAACCGACAGACACTACGACTATTACAGTTTAGTATATTCTGTTTTGCAAGATTAATTATCCTTTGTTGTTAATAATAAACTAGGGTTACCTTCAGCACCGTTTTTTGGTTCTAAAAACTTCATTGAACATTCATTGCAAACTTCATTGCAAATTTTTGTTTAAGTAAAAAAAAAGGGCAGTAAAAACTGCCCTTTTTGAATTTTGATTTGGGTTGGAATGATTACATACCCATTCCGCCCATTCCTCCCATGCCGCCCATACCACCAGGCATACCACCAGGCATTCCGCCAGCAGCATCTTTTTCCTCTGGTTTATCAGCAATCATTGCTTCTGTAGTTACCAATAATCCAGCAATTGAAGCAGCATCTTGTAAAGCAGTTCTTACAACTTTAACTGGGTCTATAATACCTTTTGCAAACATATCGCAATATTCTTCACTTTGAGCATCATATCCGTGAGTTTTTTTCTTTTGCTCTAATAACTTACCAACTACAACTGATCCATCTACACCAGCATTTTTAGTAATTTGTCTAATAGGAGCCTCTAATGCTTTTCTAACTAGATCAACACCTGCTTTTTGGTCATCACCTTTTGCTTTTACTTTATCAAGCTCTTGAGCAGCATAAAGTAATGCACAACCACCACCAGTTACAATACCTTCTTCAACAGCAGCTCTAGTAGCGTTTAAAGCATCTTCAACTCTATCTTTTCTTTCTTTAACTTCAACTTCAGTTGCTCCACCAACTTTAATTACTGCAACTCCACCAGCTAACTTCGCAAGTCTTTCTTGAAGTTTTTCTCTGTCATAATCAGAAGTAGTTTCTTCAACTTGTTGTTTGATAGATGTACATCTAGCTTCGATGTCAGATTTTTTACCACTACCATTAACGATAGTACTGTTATCTTTATCGACTTTGATTTTCTTACAAGATCCAAGATCATCAAGTTTAACATTTTCAAGTTTGATACCTAGATCTTCAGATATAACCTGACCTCCTGTTAAAATAGCAATATCTTCAAGCATAGCTTTTCTTCTATCACCAAATCCTGGAGCTTTAACAGCTACAACTTTTAAACCACCTCTTAGTTTGTTTACAACTAAAGTTGCTAAAGCTTCACCCTCAACATCTTCAGAAATAATCATCAACGGTCTACCAGCTTGAACCACAGCTTCCAAAAGAGGAACCATTGGCTGTAAATTAGTTAATTTCTTTTCATGTAATAAAATAAAAGGATTATCTAACTCTGTAGTCATTTTATCACTGTTAGTGATAAAATATGGTGATAGATATCCTCTATCAAATTGCATACCTTCAACCACATCTAATTCTGTTTCAATACCTTTATTTTCTTCAACAGTAATAACTCCCTCGTTTCCAACTTTTTGCATTGCTTTTGCAATCATTGTTCCAATTTCTTTATCACCATTTGCAGAAATTGTACCAACTTGAGCTATCTCATCACTGTCTTTTACTTTTTTTGCAGATGCAACAAGGCTTTCTTTTACTGTTTCTACAGCAGCATCGATTCCTCTTTTTACGTCCATAGGATTCATGCCTGCTGTTACATATTTCACACCTTCTTTGACAATTGCTTGCGCAAGTATCGTTGCAGTAGTAGTTCCATCACCAGCTTCATCGTTAGTTTTGCTAGCAACTTCTTTAACCATTTGCGCACCCATATTTTCAAATTTATCTTCTAGGTCTATTTCTTTAGCTACAGAGACACCATCTTTAGTAATTCTAGGTGCACCATAAGATTTATCCATTACGACATTTCTTCCTTTAGGTCCTAAAGTTACTTTAACAGTATCAGCTAAGATATTTACACCTCTTATCATTGCTGCTCTTGCTTCAGCATCAAATTTAACAACTTTTGCCATTATTTATCTCCTTTAAATTAAATTACTTAGTTGTAATACCCATAATGTCAGACTCTTTCATTATGCTGTATTCTTTACCATCAATTTTGACTTCAGTTCCTGACCATTTGCCAAATAAAACTTTATCACCAACTTTAACATCCATTGGAATTATTTTTCCATCTTCAGTTTTTGCTCCACCACCAATGGCAACCACTTTACCTTCTTGAGGTTTTTCTTGAGCTGTGTCGGGGATAATTATACCTCCAGCAGTTTTTTCACTGCTGTCTAATACTTCGATTAAAACTCTGTCATGTAACGGTTTAAATTTCATAAATTCTCCTTAATAAATCTTTATAAATATGAGCCTCATATAGATATTTCACCGCCCATTTCAAGATCAGAAAGACTTAAGGATATTAATAATGCTAGTAAATTCGGGATTTTATGGTTTATACCTTAAAATATGACCAAAAATTTAGATTCAAATGGCCTACAATCAATTGCTGATAATTATGATCTTTTTTATATAGATTTATGGGGTGTTGTTCATAATGGGGTTAATCTTCATGAAAAAGCAATAGCTGTTTTAAAAGAGCTTTTAAAAAAAAAGAAAATGTTAGTACTTTTAACAAATGCCCCAAGACCAAATAAAACTGTTCAAAATTTTTTAGAAAAGATGGGCATGGACAAAGTACTCAGAGATCACGTATTTACCTCAGGAGAGGCAGCATTGAATTATTTGAAAAAATCTTACTTATCGAAAAGGTTTTATCACATAGGTCCACCAAGAGATTTTGATTTATTCTATTTATTTGAGAAAAATAAGTGCGAAGATATTAGTGATAGTGAATACTTATTGTGTACAGGGTTGTTTGATGATCATGATAAGGATTTAAAATTTTATAAAGATTTACTTGAAAAACATATTACTAAAAAAATGATATGTACAAATCCTGATTTAATCGTTGATCGTGGTGAAGTTAGAGAGTTGTGCGCAGGTTCTGTCGCAATGGTTTTTGAAAAAATGGGAGGAGAAGTGATATATTTTGGAAAACCACATCCAGAGGTTTATAATCAGTCAATTGACAATAAAAATAAAAAAATATTAGCAATCGGCGATAATTTAAATACTGATATCAAAGGTGCAAATCTTTTAAATTATGATTCTTTATTAATTAGTAACGGAATACATAGAAATGAAATAAAAAATAAAGGCATCCAAGATGTTTCAAAAGAGTATGAAGCAATAGTTAATTTTATTCAATCAGATTTAAAATGGTAAAACACTATAAAAATTTTAATATTAAAAAATTACATAGAGGATCAATTATTTTAATAGGTAATTTTGATGGTTTGCATTTAGGACATCAAAAATTATTTCAATTAGCACAGTCATATAAGAAAAAATATAATCTAAAGATTGGTGTAGTAAATTTTGATCCAATGCCAAAAATGTTTTTTAATAAAAGGTTAAAAAATTTTCGGATTTCTAATATTGATCAAAAAATCAAGTTACTTAGTGCTTTGAAAGTAGATTTTGTTATTACGAAAAGATTTGATAAAAAATTTTCACAAACTAAAGCGCTAAACTTTATTTCTCAAATTTTAAATAAAAAATTAAGCTCCAAATTTATTTTTGTTAGCAACAATTTTAGATTTGGAAATAAAAGAGAAGGAAATGTTAAATTACTAAAAAAATATGAAAAATTGTTTAATTATAAAGTTGTTAAACCTGAGCCATTAATCAAAAGCAAAAAGATCGTATCATCATCTTTAATAAGAAATCTTTTAGAAAATGGTCTATTGGATAAAGCTAATAATCTTTTAAAAAGAAACTGGGCAATACAAGGTGTAGTTAAAAAGGGAAGACAAATAGGAAAAAAAATTGGTTTCCCTACCTGCAATATAGACATCAATGATTACGTTTTAGCAAAACCAGGAGTTTATGCCGTCAGGGTTTTGAGAAAAAATAGTGATAAATATCTTAAAGGGGTTGCTAATCTTGGATATAGGCCAACATTTAATCAAAAAAAAATATTACTAGAAGTTCATTTATTTAATTTTTCTGGAAATCTTTACAATAAGCTTTTATCAGTAGAGTTTTTAAAGTTTATAAGAAAAGAAAAAAAATTTAAAAATGTTAATCAATTAAGAGTTCAAATTAAAAAAGATTTAAATATTGCAAAAAAGACTAAATGACTAAATCACAAATAAATCTGCCAAAAACAGCTTTTTCCATGAAAGCTAACTTGCCCACCAGAGAACCAGAAATTCTTGAATATTGGAAAAAAATAAATCTTTACGACAAATTAAGAAATGAAAGTAAAGGAAGAGAAAAATTTATTCTACATGATGGTCCACCTTATGCTAACGGAAATATTCATATGGGAACAGCTCTGAATAAAATTCTTAAAGATATAATCGTAAAATTTCATCAAATGGATGGAAAAGACTCTATTTATGTTCCAGGCTGGGATTGCCATGGTTTACCAATTGAATGGAAAATAGAAGAACAATATAAAAAAAATAAGAAAAACAAAAATGAGGTTCCAATAGTTGAGTTTAGAAAAGAATGTAGAGCATTTGCCGAGAAGTGGATTGAAGTTCACAAAAGTCAATTTAAAAGATTAGGTGTTATAGGGGATTGGGAAAATTATTACTCAACAATGAGCTTCGATGCAGAAGCCCAGATAGTCAGGGAGCTTGGTAAATTTTTAAAAGAAGGAAGTTTATATAAAGGTTTTAAACCTGTGTTATGGTCAACAGTTGAGAAGACAGCACTTGCAGATGCTGAGGTAGAATATCAAGACCATAAATCAGATACAATTTATACATCCTTTAAAGTTAAATCATCTAATCTAAAAGATTTACTTGGAAGTGAAATAATTATTTGGACAACAACCCCATGGACAATACCAGCCAATAAAGCTTTAGCATTTAATGAGTCCCTTGATTATGTAATTTTGGAAATAAATGATGAAGGTGATTTTAAAAATAGAAAAATTGTTATTGCAGATGCTCTAATTGAATCAGTCGTTAAAGAGTGTGAATTAAAAAAATATAAAAAAATTCTCACGTTCAAAGGTAAAGAATTTAAAAATACTATTTGTGATCACCCATTTTTAAATCTTGGTTATGATCATGATATTCCAATGCTGGAGGCTAGATTTGTAACAACTGAGCAAGGAACCGGAATAGTTCACTGTGCTCCTAGTCACGGACCTGATGACTTTAATCTTTGTTTGAATAACGGCATCAAAGCAATAGAAACAGTTGATGGAGATGGAAAATATACGAACAATGTAAAATTGTTTGAGGGAATTCATATTTTTAAAGCAAATCCTATTGTAATTGAAAAACTTAGAGAACAAAAAAATTTATTATTTAATGGTGAGTTGCTTCATTCTTATCCACACTCATGGAGGTCTAAGGCACCACTTGTACATAGAGCTACTCCACAATGGTTTATCTCAATGGAAAGTCACAAATTAAGAGATAAAGCATTAAAGGCTATTGATGAAACAACTTTTTACCCAAGCAAAGGTAAAGAAAGATTAAAATCAATGATTGAAACAAGGCCGGATTGGTGTGTTTCAAGACAAAGAGTTTGGGGCGTACCTCTTCCGATCTTTGTGAATAAAAAAACAAATGAAATTTTAATTGATAATGAAGTAATAGAAAATATTGCTACTATTTATGAAAAAGAAGGCTCTGATTGTTGGTTTTCGGATGATCCTCAAAGATTTTTAGGGAACAAATATAAAGCTGAAGATTATGAAAAATTGAGTGACATTGTTGAAGTTTGGTTCGATAGCGGTTCAACTCATTCATTCGTTTTAGAAAAAAGAGATGATTTAAAATGGCCAGCATCAATGTATTTAGAAGGATCAGATCAACACAGAGGTTGGTTTCATTCATCATTATTAGAGTCGTGCGGAACTAGAGGAAGAGCACCATTTGAATCGATTTTATCGCATGGGTTTGTCGTAGACGGCAAAGGCTTAAAAATGTCTAAATCTTTAGGAAATGTAATTGCTCCTGAGGATATTCTAAAAAAATATGGAGCTGATATTTTAAGGATATGGGTAGCATCGTCAAATTATGCAGAGGATTTAAGAATAGATTATTCTATTCTAGATCAGCACGCAGAGTCTTATAGAAAAATTAGAAATACTTTTAGATATTTACTTGGAAATATAAATGATGATTTTGAAACTATAAACTTTGATAAATTAGAATTAGAAAAGCTACCTGAGTTAGAGCAATTAATACTGCATAGAATTTATATTTTAAACAATAATTTTAAAAAATATTTTAATAATTATGATTTTCATAATTTGTATAAAGAACTACTAAATTTTTGTACTGTTGATTTATCTGCTTTTTATTTTGATATTAGAAAAGATAATCTTTATTGTGATTCAAAAGACTCAAATAAAAGAAAATCAACCATTTTAGTTCTTAATATAATTTTAAATGCATTGTTAAAATGGTTTGCTCCAATTTTATCTTTTACAACTGAAGAAATTTATAAATTATTATTCAAAGATCAAAAAAGTATACACCTTGAAAAATTTCTAGAATTTCCTGATAAATTTAAAAATCAAAAACTTAGTGAAAAATGGAGTGAATTAATTAAAATTAGAAATATTTGCAATATAAGTATTGAAGAAAAAAGAGGCAGTAAAGAAATAGGATCAAGCTTAGAGGCTGATTTAAAAATACAAATGAGTCAAAAACTAAAAAATCTTACAGAAAAGACAGATTTTTCTGAAATATGTATTACCTCAAAAGCCGAGGTTAGTTATAAAGATGACGTTGAAACAACAGCAATTACTACTAAAGCAAAAGGATCAAAGTGTTCGATTTGTTGGAAGATTAAAGAAACAGCTTGCGATAGAGCTAATTGCGCTGTGAACTAGGAATGAAAATAAATAACTTAGGAAAAAATTTTTATATTAATTTATCTTTTGTTATTCTAATTTTTTTAATTGATAGAGTATCTAAAATTTATGTAATTAATCTAGATAAAAAATTTCTTGGATCTGAAATATTCTCTTCAAAATTTTTGAATATTAATTTGATTTGGAACGAAGGAATTGCCTTTGGACTTTTTTCATTTGATGAAAATTACCTATATAACATTTTAACTATTATAATTTTATTAATTATTATTATAATTTTTTTTATGATGATAAGGAATAAAGGTATTAAAAAATACTCACTTTTAATGATATTAGGGGGGGCATTAGGTAATATTTATGACAGGATATTTTATAGAGCTGTCCCAGACTTTATTGATTTTCATATATCAAATTTTCATTGGTTTATTTTTAACTTTGCAGATATTTTCATAACAATAGGTGTAATTTTTATGATAATTTTAGAATATATTGGTATTAATAACGAAGAAAGCACATCATGAAATATATTAAATTAATTATTTTTTTAAATTTTATTTTATTTTTTTCATCATGTGCCTCAGTAAAGGAGGGTATTTCAAATCAAAAAAGAAATAATAGCGATGAATTTTTGGTTGAAAAAAAGTCTCCACTAATAACACCTCCTGATTATAACGATTTGCCAGCTCCAAGTTCTAATGACAAACCATTAAATGATAATAATGCAATTAAATCATTGATTTCTAACGAAAATGATAAAGATATTAAAAATAACAACCTTAAAGAGTTAAACAAAAATTTCGAAGAATCTTTGATAGAGAAGATTAAAAATTAATGATCACTTCAGGAATTTATTTTAAAAATTTCAATTCCAAGTTAAAAAAATTAAAAACCAAAGATAAACTTTCTTTATTGTTAAAAAATAAAAATTCAATATTAGAGTCTTTATCAAAAAACTACAAAAATTCATTTACTAACAAAATACTTAAAAAGTATAAAAAATATCAAAATTTTAGATTAATAGGAATGGGAGGTTCTACTCTAGGAACACAAACAATTTATAGTTTTTTAAATCATAAAATTAAAAAAAATTTTTTATTTATTGATAATCTAAATCCAAAAAATGATAAAAATTCAAAAAAAAAAATAGTTAACTTAATTGTTTCAAAATCAGGCAACACTATAGAAACTATTGTTAACTCTAATATTTATTTTAAAAAAAAAGATACAAACATTTTTATTACTGAAAATAAAAACAACTATTTATATTTGTTGGCAAAAAAATTAAAATCTGAAATAATTCATCATAATAATTTTATAGGTGGAAGGTATTCTGTATTATCTGAAGTAGGTATGTTACCTGCAGAGTTAATGGGGCTAAATACAGGTAATTTTAAACAATTAAATTCTTTAATAAAAAATCAAAAATTTCTGAGAGCTTTAATACAAAATGTTCAGTCAACCCTTCATTTTGTTAAGAATAATAGATTTAATTCAATAATAATTAATTATGATGAGAAATCTGATAATTTGTTTAAGTGGTACCAGCAACTTCTTGCAGAAAGTTTAGGAAAAAATAAAAAGGGCATTTTGCCAATTGTTTCAACAATGCCAAAAGACAATCACAGCTTGATGCAACTTTATTTAGATGGTTTCAAAAATAATTTTTTTACATTTTTTTTTGTTCATGAAAAAAAAGCTGACAAAATAAACAATAAATATATTTTATCTTCCAAGTCTTTTCTTAAAAATAAAAATCTATCTAATATTTTATATTCACAAATGAAAGCCTCTGAAAACGTATTTAAAAATAAAAATATCCCTTTTAGAACTTTTGAAATAAAGAAAAGAGACGAAAAAACTTTAGGCGAGTTATTTTGTTTTTTTATATTAGAAACAATTTTAATTGCTGAAGCTTTAAATATAAATCCTTATGATCAGCCTGCTGTTGAACTTATCAAAAAAGAAACAAAGAAAATTTTAATTTGAAAAGAAAAAAATTCTAGAAATACCATATTTTTTTTCTTCGATAATATTAAAATTTTCTAAAAATATGTCTTTTTCATCTTTGTGTCTGTGTAATATTATTATTCCATTTTCTTTTAATAGGTTTTCATTCTTAATTTTTCTAAAAATTACAGATAAATTTTTATCTTTAAAGGGTGGGTCTAAAAAAATAATATCAAACTTTATATTTAAGGTTACAATTTTATTGTTATTATAAATATCTTTTTCAATAATCTTATAATTATTTACTGATTTTAAATTTAGTAAATTTTTTTTTAGGATAGGAATTACACCCTGGTAATTTTCAACAAATACTACTTCCTGAACACCTCTTGAGAGACATTCAATACCAAATGACCCAACACCAGAAAACATATCAAGTATATTTGCATTCTCTAAATTAATCTTAAATTTTTTTGAGTGATTTATTATATTGAAAATAGATTCTTTCACTAAATCTTTTAGAGGCCTGGTTTTATCATTCGTAGGTTGATAGATTTTTTTTCCTCTAAAAGATCCTGAAATTATTCTCATTATTCAATAACTTTATAGCCGATATCACTTCTATAAAAACCACCTGACCAATTAAGTTTGTTTAAATTATTGATCAAATTGTTTTTTGCTAATTTAAAATCTTCCGATAATGAAACAAAATTTAATACTCTTCCACCAGTAGCAAAGATTTTTTTGTTTACCATGGTCGTTCCAGCATGAAATAAAAATTCATCCTTTTTTAAATTAATTTTATTAATGTTTTCTATTTCAACATTTTTTTGAAAAATATCAGGATATCCTTTTGAACAAACCACAATACATAAACTTTTTTTATTGAGCCATTCTATATTCAGCTTGTCTAGTTTTTTATCACAGCATGATAGCAAAATTTCTATTAGATCTGTTTTTAATTTTGGAAGAATAGTTTGACACTCTGGATCACCCATTCTAACATTATATTCAATAAGGTAAGGTTCATTATCCACTATCATTAAACCTGTATATAAAAATCCTTTATATTCGCTACCAAGTTCATCTAAACCTCTAAGTGTCGGCTTAATTATTTTTTCAATTATTTTATGTTCAAGATCATCATTAATTAACCTTGAAGGAGAGTAAGCGCCCATTCCACCAGTATTCTTTCCTTTGTCTCCCTCTAATACCCTTTTATGATCTTGTGCGGTTCCAAAAGTTTTAAAGCTCTTTCCATCATGAATTGTAAAAAAACTCATTTCTTCACCCATTAGAAATTCTTCAATCAAAATATTTTCTGCAGCTCCAAACTTTCCACCAAAAATTTCTTCTACTGCTATCAATGCCTCATTTTCAGAACTACAAATATACACACCTTTTCCAGAGGCAAGATTGTCTGCTTTAATTACTATTGGAAAGGATGAATTTTTTAAAAAATTTTTAGCTTCTTTTTCATTAAAACAAATCTTAAATTTTGCAGTCGGTATATTATATTTTTGACAAAGTTTTTTTGTAAATATTTTTGATCCTTCAAGTTGTGATGCTATCTTATTTGGACCGAAGACTTTAATATTGAATTTTTCCAAATAATCTACCAATCCATCTACTAAAGGTTTTTCAGGACCAATAACTACTAAATCGATTTTTTTTTCTAATATATAATCCTTTATTTTTTCAAAACTCTCCAAATCAATTTTAACATTTTCAGCAATACTTTCTGTACCTGCATTTCCTGGAAAACAAAATATTTTCTCAATTTTATTTGATTTTTTTATAGTATGGCAAATCGCATGTTCTCTTCCACCACTTCCTATTATGCCAACTTTCATATAAAACTATATAAACTATAAATGAAAAAAAAATTAGCAAAATTAAAGTATTTACCGAATAATTTTCAAATCATAGAGAATGGAGACTATGTGGAGTGTGCAGTCTCAGGAAAAAAAATAGACCTTGAAAATTTGACTTATTGGAATGTTGAGCTTCAAGAACCTTATTTTTCTTTTAAAGAAGCTTCTAAAAAAAGAGAAAACACCAATAAATAATAAATTATTTCCAGCGATTGTGTGACCAAATCCAACTTTCAGGTTTTTTCATAATCATTTTTTCAAGAACTTTATTTAGATAATCTGTAATTGATTCTACTGAACTGTTAGTGGGAAATTTAATTGGCTCATTAATAGTGATTTTAAAATTAATGCCATTTAGTCTTTCAATATAAATTGGTATTATAGGTATATCAAATTTTTTTACTAATTGAGCAGGTATTGTTGTAGTCAGAGCTTTTTCATTAAAAAAATTTGATAATATTCCTTCTGATACTCTTTGATCAATCATTAGAGCAGTGGATATATTATTTTTTTTTAATGCTAAAAGTTTTTTTAAGCCACCTATTCCTTTTTTGATTTGATTTTTGCATATATATTTTGATCTCAATCTTTCCATAAATACATTTAAAAAAATATTGTTTAAAGGTCGGTATATAGCTGAAAGTTCTATTCCAGATTTTTCCAAATGCATTGCCATTAATTCAAAATTACTGAAGTGCCCTGAAACAAAAATTACTGGTTTCTTTGAAGTCTTAATTGTTTCAAGAATATTTTGACCTTCTACTTTAATATTCTTAGCAAGCTTTCCAGTTCTAAAATCTTTGATAAACATAAATTCTGCAAAAACTCTTCCATAACTGTTCCACATTAAATTAGTTATTTTTTCCAAATCTTTAGAATTTATCTTGGGTATAGCTCTTTTAATATTCAAATGAATTATTTTTTTAGATCTAAAATAAGGTCCAATCTTTTCAAAAATTTTACCACTTATATTTGAAGATAAATTTGGTCCTAGTAATTTAAAAACAAGCAAACTTAAAAAGGTCAATATAAATTGTACAAAATACTTAAAATATTTCATTTAAACGATTGCTTTAATAAATTTTTCTTCATCAATTATTTTTAATTCTGATTTTACAAATTTAATTTTATTTATAAAATCCTTTTCTAGTCTTAAAAAATCTTTTTCTGTTGTTATTAGTTTGCAAGACAAGCGATTTGCTTCATTTATAATTTTATCTATTTCATTTTTTTTATATTTATGATGATCTGAAAATTCTATATCCTTAATAATCTTAATCCCATTATTATTTAGCATTGAAATAAAAGTTTTGTGATTTCCTATACCAGAAAATACCAAATATTTATCTTCTTTATTAAATTCATCAATATTAACTGGCTCGTACTTTCCTATGTGAATGTTAATTTTAGAATTTACTCTGATTATCTCCTCCTTTATTTTTTCTAAGTTTTCTAAATTTCCATTTAAGAAAATATGTTCATAATATTTAAGATTATCAATTTTTTCTCGTAACGGTCCTGCAGGGATTGTCATACCGTTTCCAATCCAATTAGCATTATTAAAACATACCAAATTTATATCAGGCTCTATAGATTTATCTTGAAGACCATCATCTAATATTACAACATCATAATTTTCTTTTTCTGCTTTTGTTATTGCATCAATTCTTTTTGATGATAGGAAAAGTTTTCCATTGTTCCTTAAAAGATTTTGTTCATCTATTTGATTTTTGTAAAATTTTTTTACAAAACATGATTTAATTTTTTTTTGATTTAGAATTTGATTTAATTTAATACTTAGTGAAGTTTTTCCAGTGCCTCCAATATAAATATTTCCTACACAAATAATCTTAATTTTGAATTTTTGTGCATTAGTTTTTCTAAATAAAGATACAAATATTTGAATTAAAAAAGCTATTGGTAACAATAAATATGCAATTATATTTGGTTTTTTGTAATCCCAAAATTTAGGTTTTTTTAAATTCATTTTGAATTTGATTATCTAATTCTTTTATTGTTTTTTTAAGTATTTTTCTTCCAATTTTTTTTATTTTATTTCCTATAAACTTATTTTTTTTGAAAACTATTGAAGAAGCAAGTTGTTTTGGATCTTTAATTTTTGTAGATGAATTTAAAGATTTTAAAAATTTGTATATATCTTTAAAATTACTTGTGTCTGGGCCATGAAAAATTTTTGCTCCAAAGCGTGCTGCTTCAAGGGGATTTTGTCCTCCACGTTTTATAATTGAACCTCCTAAAAATACTGATGAGCTAATTTTGTGAAATTTTTTTGTCTCACCAAATGTATCTACAATGTAAACATCAATGTCATTTAATTTTTTTAACTTTGAGCTATGAAAAGCTACTTTTAAATTAAGTTTTTCAATTTCTTCTGATATTTCTTTAGCACGATGTATATGTCTTGGTATAATTATGGTTAAAATATTTTTGTATTTTTTTTTTAACTCTAAGTGAGTTTTTGCACAAAATATTTCTTCTTTTTTATGTGTGCTAGATGCAACCCATATTTTCCTTTTTTTTAATTGTAAATTAAGTTTCTTATTAATTTTATCTAAATTGTCTTGGGAATTTTCTATAAACTTCAGATTACCTATTAATTTAATTTTTTTTACATAAATTTTTCTTAAAAAAGATTTAGTTTCTAGATTTTGAGGAAAGGCAATATCTATCTTATCAAAAATTGCTTTTGAAAAATTTTTAATTTTCATCCATTTATTAAAAGTTTTTTTAGTCAATCTTGCATTTAATAGAATTAAAGGAATATTTTTATTTTTTAAATTAATAAACATAGATGGCCAAATTTCCGATTCTATAAATATTGCTAAATTTGGTTTCCAATGTTTAAGAAATCTATAATTAAACAAAAAATGATCTATAGGATAAAATTGGTGTGTTGTTTTCTTGAATTTAAATTTTTTAATAATTTTTGATGAACTTAGAGTACTAGAAGTGACAAGTATTTGATTAATTGATTTATCTTTTTCGTAATTTTTTAATAAAGGAATAATACTCATTATTTCACCAACACTTGCACCATGAAACCAAATTAAATTCCCTGAAACTCTTTTTTGTGTTGGTATAGAAAATTTTTCTATGTATCTTTTTTTATCCTCTTTTCCTTTAAATATTCTTAAAATAATTATCAAAGGAGCTAATAACAATAAGAATGTTACAAATATTTGATAAAAAAAAAACATAGTTATTTTTGAATCTGTTTTTCATAAAAACTTTTATATAATTGAGACTTGCTTATTAAATCTTCATGTTTTCCACTGTCAATTATTCTGCCAGAATCAATTACATAAATATTATTTGAATTTAAAATTGTTGATAATCTATGGGCGATTACTATTGTAGTTTTATCCTTGGTTAGTATTCTTAAAGCTTCTTGTATTTTTGACTCTGTCTCTGAGTCCAGTGATGATGTAGCTTCATCTAGTAAAATTATTGAACTTTGCTTTAGCATCGCCCTCGCTATCGAAAGTCTTTGTTTTTCACCTCCAGAGAGCCTTACGCCGTTTTCACCAATAATAGTCTCAAACTTTTTTGGAAGATTATTAATAAATTCATCACAAAATGATAATTTTGCAACTTCATTAACTTCCTCATCACTTGCATTTTCTTTAGCATATTTAATATTATTTAAAATTGTGTCATCAAATAAAGTCGTTTCTTGACTTACCATTGAAATTTCTTTTCTAATTGATTGAATTGAACTTTTATATATTGATTGATTATCAATTATTATATCTCCTGATTCAGCATCATAAAATCTTGGAATTAGATTTAGAATTGTTGATTTTCCTGATCCACTATGACCAACCAATGATGTCATCTTTCCTCCTTCAAATGAAAGACTCACTGAATCTAAAGTTATACCTTCAGATCTATTGTATGAAAAACTAACATCTTTAAATGATATATTTGACTTATTTATTACAATCGGCTTAGCATTATTTATATCACGGATATTATTTTCTTGATCTATGATAGGTAAAATTCTTGATGCAGCTGAAAGACCCTGGTTAAGTATCATATTTAATGTAGATAACGATCTTACAGGTTGATACGCCAACATCATTGCTGCTAGAAATGAAAAAAAATTGTTAATATCAAGCTCACCTTTTGACATTAATTTTCCTGAATAAAAAATTAATATAGCTATCATTATACCAGTTAATGTTTCCATTATTGGAGACATTCTGACAAATACAGTTTGTATTTTTTGATTTTTTTCTTTTAACTGTGTTAAATATTTATCAGCTCTATCTTTTTCATATTCTTCTTTTTGAAAAATTTTAATTAACTTATGATTTTTAAATAATTCAACTAAATAAGTAGTCAAAAAACCAGATTTTTGTTGTGCCTCAGTGGTAACTTTTCCAACTCTTTTCCCTAGAGTTTTTGCTGAGATACTCGCTAATGGTATCATTATAATTGATATTAGTGCAAGTTTCCAATTTTGAGAAAACATTACAATTAATAATCCAATCAATGTAAGCGAATCTTTAAATAAAGTTAAAATTGCACTACTCAGTAAATGAGTAATATGCCCAACATCATACGTTAAATTAGAAATAAATTTTCCCGAGTGTTTTTTATCTATAATTTGTGTATCAGTTCCAATTAAATTATTCACCATATCATATTGAAGTTTTTTTTTAATTGACTCACCAACAGCAATCATTGTTGCTTTAGCAAAGTATAAAGAGAAACCTTTTGTGCAAAAAGCTACTATAATCATTAATGGTATTATAATTATTAATGATTGATCTTTTTCAATAAACAATTTTTTTATTGCAGGATCTAAAAGCCATGCAATAGAAGACGTACTTCCTGCAACTAATATAGAAAAAAATGCTGATAATAAAATTTTATTTAGATATTTTTTTGAATAGTCTTTGTAAAGTCTTTTGTAAATTTTATTATTATTCATTATGTATTCTGAACAATTAAGAGATTAATTAATATTATTAAGCCAAAAAAATTATTACTTTTAAAAGCTTTCAGGCAACTTGAGGGGTTACTTAAATCAAAAATTTTAATCTGATATAAAAATAAATGGAAAAAAGGAATTACCATAAGAATATAGTAACTATAATTAAATTGCATAAATTTTCCTCCAATAATAAAGAGGATAAATAAAAAAGAATAACATATAAGCAAAAATTTTTTGGCCTTACCTTTAAATTTGATTGATGTCGATTTTAATCCTATTATTTCATCATCTTTAATATCTTGATATCCATAAATTGTGTCATATCCCAGTGTCCAAAATATGGCTCCAAGATAGAATATAATAGGCACTATATCTATTTGTCCTTTAACTGAAGTCCAACCAAGGATTAGACCATAGTTAAAAGTGATACCTAAAAATAGTTGGGGCCAGTATGTGAATCTTTTCATTAGAGGATAAGTGAATGCAAGTGGCATTGAACCTAAGGCTAAAATAATTGTAAAAAAGTTAAAATTTAATAAAACTAAAAAAGCAAGAAAACAGAGAATTATAGAATAAAATATACCAAGTTTTATTGAAACTTTACCTGATGCAATTGGTCTATTTTTTGTGCGATAAACTTTTGCATCAAATTCTCTGTCTAAAATATCATTTACAATGCATCCTGCTGACCTCATTAATACAGAACCAAGAAAAAAAAGAATTAAGTAAAAAAAATAATTATTTAAACTTAAAGAAAAATCATAAGCTAATGTTAATCCCCATGCACATGGCCAAAACAATAACATATAACCAATAGGTTTTTGTAATCTAGTTAAATCAATAAAAAGTTTTAATTGGTTCATAATATTTTACTTGTAAATAACAAAGGCTAGTTTCATAATCAATTTGATTCGTATGAATATAGATTACACAGTCACAGCCCTCATGTTTCCTGCTATTCCATTATTAATGGGAGTTTACAGTAATAGGTTCCATTCACTTAGTATTCTAATTCGTCAGCTTCATGACGAGCACGTTTACGAAAAACACATTCCACCTGAGTGGAAAAAGCAATTTATAAATCTAAGCGGCAGAATAACTCTTTTAAGATGGACAATACTGTTTGCAGCCTTTGGATTTTTATTTAATATGCTAACAGTTTTTGCGCTCTATCTAGATGAGGTTTTTTTAGCTAGAGTAATTTTTGGATCTTGCTGTCTCTCAATGATTATATCTATAATTTTTTTTATAAGAGAAATTCAAATTTCAACTAATGCACTTAAGCTTCATATGTCTGATATGGATGTTGATGTTAATTAGGAACTATTACAGCTGGTCCTAAAATTTTTCTTCCTTCAAGATCTTGATGAGCTTTAACAACTTCGTCTAACTTATACTTTTTAAAAATTTTTATTTTTACTTTTCCTGAGCTAATTTTTTCAAACATTGTTTTTGAAGCTTCATCCAACTCTTCTCTTGTTGACAGGTATTGTTGCATAGACGGTCTTACAAGATACAGCCCTTTTGGTTGAATGACTTTTGGCACATTAATATCTGATAATGGACCTGATGCGTTTCCAAACGAAACCATCATTCCCCTTGTCGCTAAGCATTCAATTGATCCATCCAATGTGTCTTTTCCAACTCCGTCGTATACAACAGGAACACCATTGCCATTTGTAATTTCCAAAACTTTTTTTGCAAAATCTTCTTTATTATAATTAATTACATGATCGTAACCATTTTCTTTTGCTATATTTACTTTTTCGTCAGAACCAACTGTACCTATAACAGTACAACCTAAACTTTTTGCCCACTGTCCGAAAATCTGACCAACACCACCAGCAGCGGCATGAAATAATATTGTTTCTCCTGATTTAACTGGATAAGTTTTATGTAAAAGATAAAAAGTTGTTAGTCCCTTTGTCATTAAAGTTGCAGCTATTTCAAGATCAATACCATCTGGAACTTTTACTAAATTTTTAGTTGGGTAGTTTCTGTGAGAACAGTATGAACCTAAAGGAATACCTGCATAAGAAATTTTGTCACCAACTTTGAAATCTTTAACGTTCTCTCCAACATCAGTAATAATTCCAGCGCCTTCTAAACCTAAACCAATTGGTAGTTTTAATGGATACAAACCTGATCGATGGTAAGTATCAATATAGTTAAGACCAATTGCTTTTTGTTCAATGGTTACTTGATCTGGTCCAGGTTTATCTAAAGAAATGTCCTTAACCTCTAAAACTTCAGGTCCACCAGTTTTATTGATTTCTACAGCTTTCATAATTTATTTTACGAACGTACCATTATGATAATCTTGAACTGCTTGCAAGATCTCAGCTTTGGTATTCATTACAAAAGGCCCACCTCTAGCTATTTCTTCATTAATTGGCTTACCTGAAATAACTAAGAATTTTGCATTTGACTTAGCTTTAACTGTTAAATTTTCGCCCTTTGTTAAAAGTATTAAAGTACTATCTTTCACATTTTCATGTTTGTTTTTGCCTACTTCAATTTCACCACTAATTAAATAAACAAAAGTATTGTGGGTAGATGGTAATTTAAAATTGAAATCTTTATCTTTGTTGAGTTCAACATCAAAATAAACAGGCTCAACGTTATGACCTTTTACTGGCCCTTCAGCTTTTTCAAATTTTCCAGCTATTACTTTTACTTGTTTATCATCATCTTCATGAACACTCATCTTATCAGCATCAATATAAATATACTCAGGCTTACTCATTTTTAATTTAGCTGGCATATTAATCCACAATTGAAATCCATGAAGTTTACCTTCTTTCATTGCAGGCATTTCTGAATGAATAATTCCACTACCTGTTTTCATCCACTGAACATCACCAGCAGTCATTCTCCCTTCACCACCAGTGCTATCTTTGTGCTCAAAATCTCCAGCTAACATATAAGTCACCGTCTCAATCCCACGATGTGGATGAGGTGGGAAACCAGCAATATAATCTTCACTATTTTCAGATCCAAATTCATCTAGCATTAAAAAAGGATCAAAATAGTTTGGCTCAACACCAATACTCCTTTTTAATTTAACTCCTGCTCCATCTGAAGCAGGGATAGGGTCAATAATTTTACTAACTTCAATATTTTTCATATTTCGTAAATAAGAATTTTTTATAATATATCAAGTAACTTACTAAGATCTTTGATTTGATGTTTTGGGATATAATCTAGATTATCAAAAGTATTGTTGCTTCTATTAACCCAAATAGAATTATAGCCATAGTTTCCACCACCTGAAACATCCCAAGTATTTGCACTTAAAAAAGCAACTTCATTTGTTCGAATTTGATATTGCTTTATTGGAAGATCGTAAACTTTAGAGTCTGGTTTATAAACTCTGACCTCTTCAATTGAAAAAATATTATCAAATATATTTTCTAAATTATTACTCTTAACCAATTCATTAAGAAGAGAAGGAGTACCATTAGAAAGAATAGCAAGTTTATAATTTTTCTCTTTTAATGATTTTAAAACTTCAGGGACTTCTTTAAATGGTGAAAGAATTTTATAAAGATCTAATAACTCATTCCTCATTGAAGCGTCTATCTCATAAGCTTTCATAGATTTATCTAAACTATCCTCTGTTACCTGCCAAAAATCCTTGTGACGTTTCATTAAACTTCTTAGCCAAGTATATTCTAATTGTGTTGTTCTCCAATAATTGGCGAAACCTTCCCACTTATCACCTATTTTATCTTTACATTTTTCAGCAGCTGAATTGACATCAAATAAGGTGCCGTAAGCATCAAAAATTATTGCTTTAATATTTTTCATAAACTAACTTATCAATATGAGTAACATTAGATTATTTTATTCAAAAAGTTTATCTCTTAATTTGACTGACAAACTTGATAAATCTCAATCACACTATGTTTCAAAAGTTATGAGACTTAAAGAGAAAGAAGTTTTTTCTCTTTTTAATAGTAGTGGAGAATGGGAAGCGAAAATCGCAAATATCAATAAAAGCATAGTTGAATTTAATGTTACGAAACAATTAAGACAGAAAGAAAATACCATAGATCTCTGGCTGGCTTTCTCTCCTATCAAATCAAATTACTTTAATTTCATGATCCAAAAAGCTACAGAGCTTGGTGTAACTAAGTTTTTACCAATTATCTTTGAAAGAACGATTGTTAGGAAGATTAATAAAGAGAGATTGGAAAAAGTAATCATAGAAGCAGTTGAACAATCAAACAGAATAACTGTCCCATCAATTGAAGAGCCTCAAAAATTAAAAAGCTTTCTAAATAATGATATGGATTTAATTTTTACTGATCTCAACACTACTAATACAAAAATTGACATTAAAAAGTTAACCACCAAGCCTACTTGCGTAATCATAGGACCAGAGGGAGATTTTTCTGAGGAGGAGAGGGAAGAGATTCTTAAATTTAGCGGTGTTCAGCCTATTAAAATCAATGAAAACATATTGAGATCTGAAACGGCTGTAATTTCTGCTCTATCGATCATAAATTACGCCATTAATTGATATTTTGTCGCTAAAAGTAAAAGTGTATTTTTTTAAAAGACGCTCTATATAGGGTAAAAAAATGAAAAAAATTTTATATATATTTCTAACATTCTTTATCACTTCAAGCGCGTTCGCTAATCAACCTGTCGATTGGCAACTAGGATTTCAAAAGGCTGCTTCGGAGACTATGAGAGATATCGTTAATTTTCATGATAAATTGTTGTTACCAATTATAATAGCAATCAGTGTTTTTGTTCTATTTTTGATGGTTTATG
>CACJVG010000002.1 GCA_902596785.1 uncultured Pelagibacteraceae bacterium
GGTGCTTATGTGAGAGAAAAGTTTTTTGGAAAATCTCCTGAAGCATTAGAATTAGTTTCAAGCATGTCAGATAAAGATATTTGGAGATTAAATAGAGGTGGACACGATCCTCACAAAGTTTTTGCAGCATATGATAAAGCAACCAAAAATCAAGGAAGTCCAACAGTAATTATCGCTAAAACTATTAAAGGTTATGGAATGGGAAAATCAGGTGAAAGTGTGAATACTACCCACCAAACTAAAAAATTAGATGTCGATGATTTGATGTATTACAGAGATCGATTTGATGTTCCTTTAACAGATGAACAGGTGAGAAATATTGAATATTTTAAGCCCGATGAAAAATCACTTGAAATAAAATACATTAAAGAAAGAAGAATTAAATTAGGTGGATTTTTACCTGAACGATCTACTTTTGCAAAACCAATAAAAGCACCAACCAAAGATATTTTTGATTTTATGAAAGTATCGACTGGTGAAAAAGAAATGTCTACTACAATGGCACTTGTGAGAATGCTAACGAATTTATTAAGAGATAAAAATATATCTCCTAGATTAGTTCCAATTATTCCCGACGAAGCAAGAACTTTTGGTATGGAAGGTTTTTTCCAAAAAATTGGAATTTATGCACATGAGGGGCAAAAATATGAACCTGAGGATGCGGCTCAATTAAGTTCTTATAGAGAAGATAAAAGTGGGCAAGTTTTAGAGGAAGGTATCAATGAAGCAGGTGCTATGTCATCATGGATAGCTGCTGCTACTGCATATACTAATCATGATATTGAAATGATCCCAATTTATATTTTTTATTCGATGTTTGGTTTTCAAAGAATAGGAGATCTAGCTTGGGCAGCTGGGGATAGTCAGGCTAGAGGATTTTTGGTAGGTGCAACAGCTGGAAGAACAACATTAGCTGGAGAAGGCTTACAGCACCAGGATGGGCATAGTCATTTAATTGCATCAACTATTCCAAATTGTGTAACTTACGATCCTACATTTCATTATGAATTAGCGGTAATTTTTCGAGAAGGTCTAAGAAGAATGCATGAGAAAAATGAGAATGTTTTTTACTATATTACAACAATGAATGAAAATTACTCACACCCTGAAATGCCTAAAGAGAAAAATTGTGAAGAAGGCATTCTAAAGGGCATGTATAAAATAAAAGAATTTAATAAATACAAAAAAACTAAAATCCAACTTTTAGGATCAGGAACAATCTTAAGAGAAATGATGTCCGCTGCAGAGATTTTACAAAATGATTATCAAATTGACAGTGAGATATGGAGTGTAACAAGTTTTAATGAATTAAGAAAAGATGGAATGGAGGTAGAAAGATATAATCTTTTGAATCCTGATAAAGAACCTAAAAAATCTTATGTTGAGCAATGCCTGGGACAAACAGAGGGCCCAGTTATGGCTGCATCTGATTATATGAGAATGAATTCAGATCAAATCAGACCTTATACTAACAAAAGTTTTTATTCATTAGGAGCAGATGGTTTTGGAAGAAGTGATACAAGAAAAAATTTAAGAAAATTTTTTGAGGTAGATAAAGAACATTTGGTTGCTTACGGTTTAAGTATTTTGGCAAAAGAACAGCTTATAACTTCTAAATATGCAAAAGATGCCATGAAGAAGTATAATATTGATAGTAATAAACCAATGCCAACAAAATTATAAATGTCAGAAACTGAGATTAAAGTACCAAATATCGGAGATTTTAAAGATGTTGAGGTTATTGAGGTATTAGTTTCTGAAGGTGAATCAATTAAAAAAAATGATGCTCTAATAACAATTGAAAGTGATAAATCTAGCGTAGAAATACCATCAAATTTAGAGGGTAAAATTAAAAATTTAAAAATAAAAGTAGGAGACAAAGTTTCAGAGGGTGACTTAATTTTAACTATAGAGAGTTCTTCTGAAGTTAAAAATGAAGAAGTTAAAGAAAAACCAGAAATTGAAAAAGAGTTTAAAAAAATTGAGGTAATAAAACCTGAAATCCAAGAAAAAACTTTTTCTAAAAATAATATTTCAGACATTTCATCTGCAAGTCCAAAAGCTAGAAAATTCGCTAGAGAACTTGGTGTAGATATTAATCAAGTAGCAGGAAGTCAGAAAGATGGCAGAGTTGTTGAAGACGATATTAAAAAATTTGTTTCATCTAATTCAAAAAACAACGTTGAAATAAAAGATATTAAACCAGATAAAATTAAAAACGAATTTGAACATTCTGAATTTGGTGAAATAGAAATTAAAGATATACCAAGAGTAAAAAAATTATCATCAAAATATCTTACAAATTCATGGACAACTATTCCTCATGTTACAAATCACGACGAAGCCGACATAACAGAAATGGAAAGTTTTAGAAGTTCATTAACAGATATGTATACTGGAGAAAAAATTAAAATTACACCTCTGGCCTTTATAATAAAGGCTTTAGTTGCATCTCTTAAAAAATTTCCTAGTTTTAATTCTTCTATCGACGAAATTGAGACTGGAAAAATGACTTTAAAAAAATATTACCATATTGGGATAGCAGTTGATACGCCAAATGGATTAATGGTTCCGAAAATAAGAAATGCAAATAACAAAAAAATTTCTCTGATAAGTAAAGAATTAAAAGAGGTAAGTGAACTTTGTAGAAATTTAAAAATTGATAAAAAGGAATTATTTGGTGGTTCGATGACGATTACGAGTTTAGGAGGTATAGGAGGTTCATTTTTTACTCCTATAATTAATTATCCTGAAGTTGCTATACTTGGTGTAGGTAGATCAGAAAAAAAACAAATTTTTATTAATGGAAAGTTTCAAACTAGAACTATGCTGCCAATTTCTTTATCTTATGATCATAGAATTATTGATGGAGCTGAAGCAGCTAGGTTTAATAATGATCTAAAAGAAAATTTAGGCAAAAATTTTGCTTATAAACTAGCCGTATAATAAGAAATGTCTAAAACCATCTCGCTATTCAGCGCTTTATTGTGCACTTTCATTTGGGGCACAACTTTCATTGCTCAAGACACAGGCATGGACAATATCGGTCCCTTTACATTTAATGCTGTAAGGTTTTTTGTTGGATTTTTAGCTATAATTCCACTTGTTGTCTTATTTGAGTTAAAAAATTTTAAATCAGAATTCAGATTAGATAAAAAAACTTTTATCATTTATTCATTGTTGATAGGACTTTCGTTGTTTTTAGGTTCTGCGCTCCAACAAGTTGCTTTGTTATATACGGATGTTGCAAATGCTGCCTTCTTTACAATTTTCTATGTACCCATGGTGCCAATTATCATTTTTTTATTTGGTAAAAAATCTATGCATTGGAGTGTCTGGCCTTCTGTAATTCTATGTTTGATCGGAGGTTATTTATTAACAAATTTTCATGATGCTACAGTAAGGTTAGGTGATACTCTGGTTGTACTTGGAGCTTTATTTTGGAGTACACATATAATTTTTACTGGTATTATAGTAACAAAATACAATCTACCACTTACTTTAGGAGCAGTTCAAACTTTAATAGTAGCTATTTTTTCTTTCATAATTGGAATTATTTATGAAGAATTTATTTTAAGTAATATTTTAATGGAAATTTATTCAATTTTATATGCAGGTATATTATCTGGTGGATTTGCATTTGTATTACAAATTTATGCCCAGCGCAATATTACCCCAGCACCTGCAGCTATAATTTTTTCTCTTGAAGGTGTTTTTGCGACTATAGCTGCTTGGTTTATTTTAAACCAAATTTTAGATGTTAATAATTTAGTTGGATGCTTTTTTATTCTATGTGGAGTTCTCTTGTCTCAATTACTTCCTTTAATTAAAAAGAAATATACTTAATAAATTAAACTAAATAAAATCAAAGCAATTATTATTCTATAAATTACAAACGCATTCATTGAGAATTTATTTATATAAATTAAAAAAAATTTAACTGTTAGAAAAGAAAAAATAAAAGAAGATATAACTGCGATAATAACTAAGTAATTAAATTGAATTGATTGTTCAAAAACATCTTTTAAGCTTAAGACACTAGCTCCAGCCAATGCTGGGATTGAGAGTAAAAAAGATATCTTACTTGAGTCTACTCTATTAAATTTTAAAATTCTCGCAGCCGTTATAGTAATTCCTGCCCTACTCACTCCAGGTACAAGAGAGAAAATTTGGAAAATACCTATAAATATTATTGACTGTAAATTTAAATTTGAGGAAATTTTTTTATCAAATCGATTTTTGTCTGAGATGTATAATATAATTGCAAATATTAATGTAGTCCATGCTATAATTTCTATGTTTCTTAACTGATAAATAAAACCTGTATTATAAAGTATATAACCAACAATTATTAATGGAATAGATCCAAGTATAATTAAACTTAAAAGTCTTTTATTTTTTCTAGCATCAAAAAGTTCATCTCTAAAAAAATAAATTATTGCTATTAGTGATCCTAGATGAAGGCTGATATCAATAAGCAAAGAACTAGATTTAAATTCATATAACGTGGAAACCAAAATTAAATGAGCAGAGGAGCTTATAGGCAGAAATTCAGATATTCCTTGAATTGCAGAGAGAATTAAAACTTCTATAATATTTTGAAACATTATTTCTTCGTAACTTATAAAGTATTTATTTAAAACAATTCGATTTAAGCATAATAGCTATGCAATAATTAAAAACTTGTTTATTGGCGGTAATTATTTAAAAATTAAGGTCAATATTTATGACCTATTTTATGCTTTATATACATAAATCAAAGTATATTTTGCCAAAACTTGAATAAAATTATGCCAGATAAAATGCTTAAATTTGTTAAAATAGGTCAACAAACTCCACCTAAAAGAGAAGTTGATACGAGAAAGAAAGATTTTAACGAAATTTATGACGAGTATATCAATGAAAAAGCCAAAGAACAGTCAAGTAGGTGTTCACAATGTGGAGTACCTTTTTGCCAAGTTCATTGTCCTTTAAGTAACAACATTCCAGATTGGCTTAAACTGACAGCTGAGGGAAGATTAAAAGAGGCATATGAATTATCCCAAAGCACAAACAATATGCCTGAAGTGTGTGGTCGAATTTGCCCCCAAGATAGATTATGCGAGGGAAATTGTGTAATTGAACAGTCTGGTCATGGAACAGTAACTATCGGATCAGTAGAAAAATATATTACAGATAATGCTTGGGCTCAGGGCTGGGTAAAACCAATTAAGATAACAAATGAAAAAAATCAAAGCGTAGGAATTATAGGAGCAGGTCCTGCTGGATTAGCTGCTGCAGAACAATTAAGAAAAAATGGATATAAAATTACTGTCTACGATAGATATGATAGAGCAGGAGGATTATTAATTTATGGAATTCCAAATTTTAAATTAGAAAAAGAAGTTGTAGAGCGAAGAACAAAACTCTTAAAGGATGGAGGAATTGAATTTGTTCAAAATTTTGAAGTTGGTAAGGATTCAAGCCTAGATCAATTGAGAAAAAAACACGATGCAATTTTAATTGCAACAGGAGTTTATAAAGCAAGAGAAGTAAACTTACCTGGAAATGATCTAGATAATATTTTTCCTGCAATGGATTTTTTAACAGCATCTAATAAAAAAGGTCTAGGAGATGATGTTGAGTTGTTTGATAAAGGAATTTTAAACGCAGAAGGTAAAGATGTTGTTGTAATCGGTGGAGGTGACACAGCAATGGATTGTGTAAGAACTTCTATAAGACAGAAGGCAAAGTCTGTTAAATGTTTGTATAGAAGAGATAAAGAAAATATGCCAGGATCTGCTAGAGAAGTTGCAAATGCAGAAGAAGAGGGTGTTGAGTTTGTTTGGTTATCAAGTCCTAAAGAATTTAAAGGTACAAATAAAGTAGAAAAAATAATTGTAGATCAAATTAAACTAGGTGATCCAGACGAGACAGGAAGAAGAAGGCCACAAGTACAAGAAGGCTCAAGTTACGAAACAAAAGCAGATATGGTTATCAAAGCACTAGGTTTTGATCCTGAAGATTTACCAAATTTATTTGATAGTAGTGAATTACAAGTAACAAAGTGGGGAACTATTAAAACAGATTTTGATACTATGGAAACAAATTTAAAAGGGGTGTTTGCTGCTGGTGATATAGTTAGAGGAGCTTCATTAGTTGTTTGGGCGATAAAAGATGGAAGAGATGCAGCAGCTTCAATTAAAACATATCTAGAGAGTAAATCTAAAGTGGAAAAAAGAGTTGCTTAATGGAAAATTATAAAAAAAACCTTCACCTTTTAAAAGAAAATAATGTTTATTCAGAAGACATGGAGCATGATGCTTGTGGTGTTGGTATAATTGCATCAACTGAGGGTAAAAAATCTCGTAAAGTTGTAGAGTATGGTATTGAAGCATTAAAAGCAGTTTGGCATAGAGGCGCTGTAGATGCCGATGGAAAAACTGGTGACGGAGCTGGGATTCATGTTGAAATACCAAAAGATTTCTTCATTGAAAAGATAGAAGTGACAGGACACAGACACGACAATTCTGAAATATGTGTGGGCATGATATTTCTACCTCGGAATGATTACGCAGCACAAGAAAGTTGCAAAACTATTGTTGAAAGTGAATTAACAAAAAATGATTTTAGTATTTATGGCTGGAGACAAGTTCCAGTTAATCCAAAAGTTTTAGGAGAAAAAGCATTCCAAACAATGCCTGAAATTATTCAAGTATTGTTTAAACCTTATGATCCAGAATTAACAAATAAAGATTTAGAAAGAAAAATTTACGAAACTAGAAGAAAGATAGAAAATGAAGCTTTTAAAAAGTCTTTAAACAATTTTTATATTTGTTCGTTGAGTTCTAAATCTATCATTTACAAGGGAATGTTTTTAGCTGAAGCTATCTCAGATTTCTACCTTGATCTAAAAGATGAGAGATTTGTATCAAGGTTTGCTATTTTTCATCAAAGATTTTCAACAAACACAGCACCTAGCTGGAATTTAGCTCAACCCTTTAGAGCTATAGCGCATAATGGAGAAATTAATACTTATAGAGGAAATAAAAATTGGATGAAAGTTCATGAACAAGAGATGAACAGTCCCCTTTTTGACGATGTTGAAAACTTAAAACCTGTTATACAACAGGGAGCATCAGACTCTGCTGCATTAGACAATGTTTTTGAATTATTAAATATATCTGGTCAGCCTGCGCCTTTGGCGAAGCTTATGTTAGTTCCAGACGCATGGTCTAAAAAAAATAAAACTCTACCAAAAGATCACCAACAATTATTTAATTTTTTAAACAGTACTATGGAGCCATGGGATGGACCAGCAGCTATTGCTGGAACTGATAACGAGTGGGTTATAGCTGCAAATGATAGAAATGGATTAAGACCTTTAAGATACGCAATTACAAAAGATAAATTATTATTTGCAGGTTCTGAAACAGGGATGATTGAATTAAATGAAAAAAGAATTTTGTCAAAAGGAAGATTGGGTCCTGGGGAAATAATTGGAGTAAGAATAGAAAAAGGTAAAGTATTTACTAACAAGCAAATAAAAGATTATTTAGCCAAAGAATATAAACACTTTAATTCACAAATTATCGACCTAGATGATAAGTTAACCATTTCAGATGAAAAAAATTCTTTTTCGGGAGATGATTTAAGAAGAAGGCAATATACTTTTGGAATAAGTTTAGAAGACCTTGAGCTCATACTGCATCCTATGGCAGAAGATGCTAAAGAAGCAACTGGATCTATGGGTGATGATACACCATTGGCTGTTTTGTCAGATAGATATAGACCATTATACCATTTTTTTAGACAGAATTTTAGCCAAGTCACCAACCCACCAATAGACTCTTTAAGAGAAAACAAGGTTATGAGTTTGAAAACAAGATTTGGAAATCTTGGAAATATTTTAAATTTTGATAATTTAACAAAGCAAAATATTTATGTTTTAAATAGTCCCATATTATCAAATTCACAGTTTGAAAAATTTATAAATTTTTTTGGCAACAACTCATCTATAATTGATTGTACTTTTTCTGAAGAAGAGACTTTGTTTGACTCAATTAAAAAAATTCAAAAAGAAGCTGAAATTGCAGTAAGACAGGGAGTTACTCAATTGATTTTAAGTGACAAAGAGCTTTCTAGCTTAAAACTTCCAATACCAATGCTTTTAGCAGTTGGATCAATTAATTCGTTCCTTATTGAAAAAAAACTAAGAGGATATGTATCAATAAATGTACAATCTGGAGAGGCTTTAGATACACATTCTTTTGCAACCTTAATAGGAGTTGGAGCAACTACTGTAAATCCATATTTAGCGTTTGATAGTTTATTCCAGCGCCATGAAAAGAAGTTATTTGGACAATTTAGCTTTGATGAATGTGTAGAGAGATACATAAAATCAGTAAACGCAGGTTTATTAAAGATCATGTCTAAGATGGGTATTTCAGTTCTAAGTTCTTATAGAGGTGGATGTAACTTTGAAACCGTAGGTTTAAGTAGAACAATTGTTGCAGATTATTTTCCAGGAGTGGTCTCTAAAATTTCAGGTATTGGACTTACGGGTATAGAGAAAAAAATTAGAGAAATTCATAAAGAGGCATTTGAAAGTTCTGAAACCATATTGCCGATAGGCGGTATATATAGATATCGTAAAAATGGTGAAACACATCAATATCAAGGAAAATTAATTCATTTACTTCAAAGTGCAGTAGGATCTAATTCTTATGATGCCTATAAAAGATATGCAGATGGTATATATGCTTTACCACCTATTAATCTTAGAGACTTAATTGATTTCAGAGAAAAAAAATTAAGTGGGCCAATAGATATTTCTGAGGTTGAGCCAATAGAAAATATTTTAAAGAGATTTGGAAGTGGGAGCATGTCTCATGGAGCTTTATCGAAAGAGGCACATGAAACTTTGGCAACTGGTATGAATAGGATCAAAGGTGCTTCATGTAGCGGAGAGGGTGGTGAAGATGCAAGTAGATTTAAAGTTTTAGATAATGGTGATAGTGCAAACTCAAGAGTTAAACAGATAGCTTCTGCAAGATTTGGAGTTACAGTTAATTATCTTAATAATTGTAATGAGATAGAAATTAAAATTGCACAAGGCGCTAAGCCTGGTGAAGGGGGTCAGTTACCAGGATTTAAGGTTACCGAAGAAATTGCTAAACTTAGACATTCAACTCCTGGAGTAACTTTAATATCACCACCACCACATCATGATATTTATTCAATAGAAGACCTTGCACAACTAATTTATGATTTGAAACAAATAAATCCTAAAGCAAGAATTGGAGTTAAGCTTGTTGCTTCCTCAGGAGTAGGAACTATTGCAGCTGGTGTAGCTAAAGCAAAAGCAGATATAATATTAATTTCAGGACATAATGGTGGAACAGGAGCAACACCACAGACTAGTGTTAAGTATGTTGGAATACCATGGGAAATGGGTTTGACAGAAGCAAACCAAGTATTAACTTTAAATAATCTTAGACATAAAGTTACATTAAGAACGGACGGTGGAATTAAAACTGGAAGAGATGTAGTGATAGCTGCGATGATGGGTGCTGAGGAATATGGTGTTGCTACTACAGCATTAGTTGCAATGGGATGTATAATGGTAAGGCAGTGTCATTCAAATACATGTCCCGTAGGCGTTTGTACTCAAGATGAAAAGCTCAGAGAAAAATTTACTGGAACTCCAGAAAAAGTAGTTAATTTGTTCATATTTATAGCCAGTGAAGTAAGAGAAATATTAGCAAATTTAGGTTTTAAATCATTAAATGAAGTGATTGGTAGGACAGACTTATTAAAACAGGTTAGTAAGGGTTCTCCAAATTTAGACGATTTAGATTTAAATCCTTTATTTGTTCAAGCTGATACTGGAAATAATCCAAGGTATTGTGAGGATCAAGAAATAAATAGTGTACCAGATACTCTTGACCAACAAATTTGGCCAGAAATTGAACAAGCTTTAGATAATTCTGAAAAAATTGAGAAAGAATATCAAATAAAAAATACTCACAGAGCAGTAGGCACAAGAATTTCTCATCATTTGTATAAAAAATATGGTTATGAAAATCTTGATGAAAACTTTTTAGTTTTAAATTTTAAAGGTTCAGCGGGTCAATCATTTGGAGCATTTTCTTCTAAAGGTTTAAAACTTGTATTAAAGGGAGATGCAAATGATTATGTTGGTAAAGGTTTGTCAGGAGCTACTATTTCAATAAAATTACCTGAAGAGAGCAATTTAGTTTCAAATGAGAACACAATTTTAGGAAATACTGTTCTTTACGGAGCTACTTCAGGAAAACTTTTTGCTGCTGGTCAAGCTGGTGAAAGATTTTCAGTTAGAAATTCTGGTGCAGTTACAGTAATTGAAGGATGCGATTCTAATGGATGTGAATATATGACTGGTGGAACTGTAGTAATTTTAGGAGATGTTGGTGATAATTTTGCAGCTGGTATGACAGGTGGAATGGCTTTTATATATGACAAATCTCAACAATTTGAAAAGAAAGTAAATCCAGAGACAGTAGTTTGGCAAAATGTAGAGACAGATTATTGGAAAGAATATTTAAAAAATTTAGTCAGTGAGCACTTTAAAGAAACTGAATCTCAATTATCGAAAAAAATAATTGAAAACTTTGAAGATGAAGTAAATAATTTTGTTCAGGTGTGTCCTAAAGAAATGTTGGATAAATTAAAAAATCCAATTACTTTTAAAAAAGATATAAAAAAAGTTAGCTAAATTAATAATTTAAGCTCTTTTAAAATTATATTTAACCATTTTTTATTTGATAAACTGTGATCACCTTTTTTAACAATATTTAATTTTTTCTTAGCTTTTGGGAATAATCTTAAAACTTTTCTTGAATATGAGACAGGAACTGCCTCATCTTTTTCACCATGAACCATTGTTACTTTAATATTTGAATTAATTTTTTTATTTAAGACTTTGTTTTTTCTTCCATCTTTTATTAATTGTAGACTAATTGGATATTCATAATTGCCATGTTTTAATTGATAAATACCCTTACTTATTGTTTCCTCTTTCATTTTTTTGGTAAATTTTTTCCACATTAAATTTTCTAAAAATTCTGGAGCAGCCCCTATTCCTAAAAATCCATTAATCTGTTTTTTGAAAATTTTGAATTGATTTAGCGAAATCCATGCGCCCATACTTGAACCAATTAGAACAAATTCTTTTTTTTTAACGTATTTTCTAATTAAAATTGACGTCTCTTTACTCCATTTTGAAATATTTCCATTTACAAATTTTCCAGAAGATTTTCCATGACCAGAGTATTCTAGTGCTAAAAAACTTACTTTATTTTTTTTAGCAAATTTCAAAAAAGCATTTGGTTTTTTTCCTTCAAGATCTGACATAAAGCCATGCAAAAAAACTATAAAAGAACTATTTTTAAAAATTTTGGAAATATATCTAATTTTCTTTGTATTTGATATTTGGTGAAATCTGAAATTTGCCATAATCATTTATAAGTTTTATCTATTAATATATAATCATATCAAATGTCATCTAATTTAAAAGTTTTACAAGTAATTCCAAAATTAGGTTATGGAGGAGCTGAAACAGGTTGTTATGATATTGCACATTATTTACCAGAAAATAATTGTAAATCATTTATTGTAACAAGCGGTGGTGAATTACTTAAATTTGTAGATAGAAAAAAAGTTAAAACATTTAGACTTCCAGTGCAAAGCAAAAATCCTCTACTAATTTTAATTAATGCTTTTATCTTAATTGGAATAATTTTAGTTTATAATATTTCTCTTGTTCACGCGAGAAGTAGAGCACCTGCTTGGTCATGTTTGTTAGCAACAAAAATCACAGGACGAAAATTTGTAACTACATTTCATGGAACATACAATTTTAAGAGTAATATAAAAAAAATTTATAATTCAGTAATGACTAGAGCAGATTTAATAATTGCAGGATCTAATTTTATTTTTTCTCATATTAAAAAAAATTATTCAAAATATTTAAATGAGAAAAAAAAATTAATGGTTATTTTTAGAGGAATAAACGTCGACTACTTTGACCCAACAACTAAAATTGAAATTGACGAAAAAAAATTATTAAAAAAATGGGACATTGAAAAAGATAAAAAAATTATACTTTTACCTGGTAGATTAACTTCCTGGAAAGGACAGGAAGTTTTTATAGAGGCTATTAATTTAGTGAATATAGAACTCGGTTATGAAGCTTTTTATGCTGTCATTCTAGGTAGTGATCAAGGTAGAGATTTATATAAGAAAAAATTAATAAGACTTTCGGAGCAATACAGATTGTCTAAACAAATAAGATTCATAGATCATTGTAAGGATATGGCGTTAGCTTATAAAGTTTCTGATATTATTGTTTCAGCCTCAACAGAACCAGAGGCTTTTGGTAGAGTCTCTGTTGAAGCACAATCGATGGAAAAACCAATTATAGCGAGCAACATTGGAGGTTCTAATGAAACAATAATTGATGAAAAAACTGGTTTTTTATTTGAAGCAGGAAATGCTAAATCATTAAGTAATAAAATATTAAGAACTCTTAACATGGATGAAACTCTATTAAAATCAATTGGTAATGAGGGAAGAAAAAACATAGTTCAAAAATTTAATGTTGAAAAAATGTGCTTTTCTACTTATTCAGAGTATAAGAGATTATTAAATTAAATGCCGATAATAACATTACCCGACGGAAACAATATTGATTTTCCTAATAAAGTTACTGGACTAGAAGTAGCTGAAAAAATTAGCAAATCGTTAGCTAAACAAGCCATGGTCATAAGTGTTGATGGTAAACTTAAAGATCTTGATTTTCTAATTGAAAATGATTGTTCTGTAAAAATTTTTACCTCAAAAAATCCTGAGGGCTTGGAAACTATCAGGCATGACACAGCTCATATTTTAGCTATGGCTGTTCAAGAATTATTTCCTGGTACACAAGTTACAATTGGACCCGTGATTGAAAATGGATTTTATTATGACTTTGCTAGAAAAGAACCATTTACAGAGGATGATCTTGTTAAAATTGAAAATAAAATGAAAGAGATTGTCGATAGGAATGAAATAACAAAAAGAGAAGTTTGGGATAGAAACAAAGCAATTAGCCATTTTAAAAAAAAAGGAGAAATTTATAAAGCTGAGTTGATTGAAGCAATACCTGAAAACGAAGATGTATCAATTTATTTTCATGGAGAATGGCATGATTTATGTAGAGGTCCACATCTCTCTTCCACAGGTAAAATCGGAAAATATTTTAAACTCACAAAAGTATCAGGAGCATATTGGAGAGGAGACTCTAATAATGAAATGTTGCAACGAATATATGGTACTAGTTGGGCAACTCAAAAAGATCTAGATGAATATTTGAAAAGAATAGAAGAAGCCGAAAAAAGAGATCACAGAAAATTAGGTAGAGAAATGGATTTATTTCATTTTAGAGAAGAAAGCCCTGGCTCAGTATTTTGGCATGAAAGAGGATGGAGTTTGTTTCAAAAGCTCATTAACTACATGAGAAGCAGACAAGATGCAGCTGGTTATAAAGAGGTAAATACTCCAGAGGTACTAGATAGACAACTATGGGAAAAATCTGGGCATTGGGAAAAATATGGAGAAAACATGTATACTTCTGAAACACCAGATGAGAAAGTTTTTGCAATTAAACCAATGAATTGCCCTGGTCATATCCAGGTATTTAATCAAGGCTTAAAAAGTTACAGAGATCTTCCGTTACGTTTTGCTGAATTTGGTAAAGTTCATCGTTATGAGCCATCAGGCGCTTTACATGGGTTATTAAGAGTAAGAGCCTTTACTCAAGATGATGCCCATATTTTTTGCACTGAAGATCAAATTACTAGCGAATGTTTAATTGTTACAAATCTAATACTAGATATTTATAAGGACCTTGGTTTTGAAAACGTGATTCTAAAATATGCAGATAGGCCAGAAGTAAGAGTTGGTGATGATTCAGTATGGGATAAAGCAGAAGCCTCTTTGCTTGAAGCGGTTAAAGCTTCTAAATTAGAATATACTATTAATAAAGGTGAGGGAGCATTTTATGGTCCTAAAATTGAATTTGTTTTACGAGATGCTATTGGCAGAGATTGGCAATGTGGAACTTTACAAGTAGATTTAAATTTACCTGGAAGATTAGATGCTTCTTATGTTGATAAAGATGGTACTAAAAAAGTTCCTGTTATGTTGCACCGAGCATTATTTGGTTCTTTAGAGAGATTTATTGGAATTTTAATTGAAAACTATGCAGGCAAGTTTCCATTTTGGATATCTCCTTTACAGACTATGGTAATACCTATTTCAGAAGAATTTAATGACTATGCGGTCGAAGTATCAAATAAAATTAAAAATTCAGGCATAAGTTCTGCAGTAGATTTAAAAAATCATAATTTAAATTATAAAATTAGAGATCATTCTTTAGCAAAAATACCGCTTTTACTAATTTGTGGTAAAAAAGAAGTTGACTCCAATTCAGTAACGATTAGAAGATTAGACTCTTATAAACAAGAAAATATGGGTATAGATCAATTCTTAAAAACATTCTCTGCTTTAAATAAAGCATCATCAAACTAAGTGGCAGACTTCAAACAAAATTATTTTCAAAGAAGAACTAAGGACAGAGGTCCAAGATCTAATAATAGAATTTCTTCTCCTGATGTTCAGGTTATAGCAAGTGATGGAGAAAATCTTGGAGTGATGAATACCAATGAAGCTATTTCTATGGCAAAAAATCAAGGTTTAGATTTAATTGAAATAGCACCTAACGCAAATCCTCCTGTATGCAAAATAATGGATATGGGTAAATATAAGTATGATGCTCAGAAAAAAGCTAATCTTGCAAAGAAAAAACAAAAAATTGTTTCTTTAAAAGAAATTAAAATGAGACCTGTTACTGAAACTCATGATTATGAGTTTAAAGTCAAAAATGCTAAAAAATTTATAGCTAAAGGAGATAAGGTCAAATTTACTATAAGATTTAAAGGTAGAGAGCTTCAGCATTCCCATCTAGGAAATGAACTAATGGGTAAAATTAAAGAAGATATGAAGGATATTGGCAAGGTAGAATTGCATCCCAAGTTTGATGGGAAGCAAATGATCATGGTAATTCAGCCTTTATAAGCTTTAATATAGGTTGTAAAATTATATCTTTCTTTGTATAAGTCCGCAGAATTATGCCAAAACTAAAAACAAAAAGCTCAGCAAAAAAAAGATTTAAAATATCCGCTAAGGGTAAAGTAATTTCTGCTCAAGCAGGTAAAAGACATGGCATGATCAAAAGAACGAATTCACAAATAAGAAAACTTAGAGGCACTACAACATTGTCTAAACAAGATGGAAAAATTGTTAAGTCGTACATGCCTTACAGTTTAAGAGGTTAATAATGGCAAGAGTTAAAAGAGGTGTAACTAGTAAAGCTAAACATAAAAAAGTTTTAAAAGCTGTAAAGGGTCAATGGGGCAGAAGAAAAAATACCATTAGAGTTGCTAAGCAAGCTATGGAAAAATCCATGCAATACGCTTACAGAGACAGAAGAAATAAAAAAAGAGATTTTAAATCATTGTGGATACAGAGAATCAATGCTGGAGTAAGAGCTGAAGGCTTAACTTATTCAAAATTTATCAATGGATTAAATAAATGTGGTATTTCAATAGATAGAAAAATTCTTGCTGAAATTGCTTACGATAGCCCAGAAGCATTCAAAACAATTGTACAAAAAGCTCAATCAGCTTTAAATTAATCTTCGCTATTGTTTTTATTTCTTAAGGAAATAATCTACTAATATGTCAGAGATAAAAAATATTAGAGATCAGTTTATATCAAAGCTAGAAAATGATTTAAGCATTGATCAAATAAATGAAATCAAAACCGATCTCTTTGGTAAAAATGGTTTAATTTCATCAAAATTTAAAACAATAGGGTCAATTCCAGATACAGATAGAAAAAAATTTGCATCAGATTTAAATCAAGTTAAAGATGAGCTTCAGAATTTGATAACTTCTAAAATTAATGAGATAGAAGGAAATAAGATAAACGAAAAATTAGAAAAGGAAAAAGTTGATATAACTTTACCTGAAAGACCATTCCTTATAGGAAAAGTTCATCCGGTATCACAAACTATTGATGAAATTTCATCTATTTTCTCTGAAATAGGATTTAGTGTTGAGGAAGGCCCTGATATTGAAAATGAATATAACAACTTTACTGCTTTAAACACACCGGACAATCATCCCGCAAGAGATATGCATGATACATTTTACTTAGATGAAAACAAAGAAGTTTTGTTACGAACTCATACTTCACCAGTTCAAATTAGAACTATGCTAAAAGACAAACCTCCATTTAAGATCATTGCTCCTGGGAGAACTTATAGATCTGATAGTGATCAAACACATGCACCAATGTTTCATCAAGTAGAAGGTTTGCATATTGATACAAATATTAATATGGGACATTTAAAAGGATGCTTGAATTATTTTATTAAAGAATTTTTTGAAGTCGAAAAAATTAAAATGAGATTTAGACCTAGCCATTTTCCATTTACAGAACCATCTGCAGAAGTTGATATTGGTTATGAAATAAAAGATGGCAAAATAATTATTGGAGAAGGAGATAAGTGGCTTGAAATTTTAGGCTGTGGCATGGTGCATCCTAATGTTTTAAGAAATGTAAAAGTAGATCCTTCTAAATATCAAGGATATGCCTTTGGCATAGGTATAGATCGATTAGCAATGCTTAAATACGGCATTAATGATTTAAGAGCGTTTTTTGATTGTGATTACAGATGGCTAAATCATTTTGGTTTTGATCCGCTTGATGTCCCTTCAAATTACAGAGGTTTAAGCAGATGAAGATTACATATGATTGGTTAAAAGATCATTTAAAAATAAGTGCTAAAGAAGACAAACTTCTTGAGAAACTAACAGACATAGGTCTTGAGGTTGAGAGTATAGAAAATTTATATGAAGGATTAGATTTATTTAGAGTAGCAAAAATCATTAAAACAGAAAAACACCCAAACGCAGATAGGCTTAAAGTTTGCGATGTTGATGTTGGTAATAATGAAATTAAAAAAGTTGTTTGTGGAGCTGAAAATGCAAGAGAGGGTCTTCTTACTGTGTATGCTCCACCAGGTGCAATAATCCCAAAAAATAAAACTAAACTTGTTGTTGCTAAAATTAGAGATGTTACATCTTATGGAATGCTTTGTTCTGAATCTGAATTGAATTTATCAGATGAAAGTGATGGAATTACTGAATTATCATCTTCGAAATATGCAAAAAATATTGGAAAAAGTTATTTTTCTAAACCAAGTTCTAATCTTATCGATTTATCAATTACACCAAATAGACCAGACTGTCTTGGTGTTCGGGGGATAGCGAGAGATCTATCAGCCGCAGGTTTTGGAAACTTAAAACCAGAAAAAGATAAAAAAATTAAATCTAATAAAAAACAGACCTTAAAAATAAAAATAACAAAAGAAAAAAATCAAGGCTGTTTGTCTTTTGGCAGCTGCTTGATAACCAACGTCAAAAATACAGAAAGTCCTCAATGGCTGAAAGATAAATTAATTTCCATAGGCCAAAAACCAATATCTGCAATTGTAGATATTACAAATTATGTCATGATTGATATTAATCGTCCTTTGCACGCATATGATGCTGATAAAATTGATAAGGGAATAATTGTTAGAAATTCAAAATCAGGAGAAGAATTTACTGCTCTAGATAATAAAAATTATAAACTAGATGATGGAATGTGTGTAATAAGTGATAATAAAGGTGTCTTGGGCCTAGGAGGAATTATTGGGGGGACAAGATCTGGTACAAAGTTAGATACAAAAAATGTTCTTTTAGAATCTGCTTATTTTGATCCAAGATCAATTAGAAAAACTGCTAAAAAATTGAATATCGATACAGATGCTAAATTTAGATTTGAAAGAGGTATTGATCAGTTATCTATTGAAGTTGGATTAAATAAAGCAGCTTTTTTAATTAAGGAAATTTGTGGTGGTGAAATTAGCAAAATAGATATTCAAAAAATCGAGTCTTATAAAAACAAAGTTATAAAATTTGAACCTAAAATGTTTGAAAAAATTACTGGTTTTAAAATTTCAACCAAGGAAATGATTAACATCTTAGAAAAACTTGGTTTTGAATTAAAAAAAGAAAAAAAATTCTTTAAATTATCAGTTCCATCTTGGAGACCAGATATTGTCCAAGAAATTGATATAGTTGAGGAACTTGTAAGAATTAGTGGCTATGAAAAAATAAAAACAGAAAATCCTATTAAAGAAAGATCAAAAAATACTTTAAATCCAACTCAAAAGTTATTTCATTTTCTTCAAAGGGCAGTAGCATCCAAAGGGTATCTGGAGGCTATTACTTGGTCTTTTACAGATGCTAAATATAATGATCACTTTAAAGAGAACAATAAAGAAATAAAAATTGTAAATCCAATTAGTTCTGAATTGGGAGTATTAAGAAATTCTATTTTTTCAAATTTAGTGATGTACATGAGCAAAAACTTAGATAGAGGAATTAAAGATTTATCAATATTTGAAATAGGACCAATATTTTATGGTTCACAACCTGGGGCTCAAAATACAGTTGTTTGTGGTTTGTCGGCTGGGAAAAAATCTAGACTTTCGTGGATTGAAAAAGATAGAAATATAGATGTATTTGATATCAAAAGGGATGTTATACAAACATTAGTAGAAGCTGGTTATGACTCAGAAAAATTTTATATTGATGATGAAAGCCCTAATTATTATCATCCAGGAAAATCAGGAAGAATATTTCTAAATAAGGGAAAAGATAAGGTAGCTGCTTATTTTGGTGAAATTCATCCAAACATTATTAAAACGCTAGATATTAAATCAGAGTCTTTAGTAGGTTTCGAAATATTTCTAGACAATTTAAAGTTACCAAAAAAACCTTTAAAAGATCAAAAAACACAATATTCAGTATCAGACTTTCAAAAATCTGAGAGAGATTTTGCATTTATTGTTGATAAAAAAATAAAAGTACAAGATTTAATAAGTGTCATATCAAATATTGATAAAAATTTAATCTCAAACATTAAAGTATTTGACGTTTATGAGGGAGAAAATATTCCTGATAATCAAAAATCTATTGCTATCAGCGTAACAATTCAATCTTTTGAAAAAACTTTAACTGATAATGATTTAGAAAAAATTAATAATTTGATAATAGAAACAGTTGAAAACAAAACTGGTGCTAAAATCCGTTCCTAAAATAAATCAATGAGTTCAATTAATAACATAAGAAATTTTGCAATTATTGCGCATATTGATCATGGAAAATCTACTATAGCCGATAGAATTATTCATAGTTGTGGTGGATTAACTGAAAGAGAGATGAAAGCTCAAGTTTTAGACTCAATGGATATTGAACGAGAAAGAGGAATTACAATTAAAGCTCAAACAGTTAAATTAAACTACAAAGCAAAAAATGGAAAAAATTATATTTTAAATATTATTGATACACCAGGTCATGTAGATTTCAGTTATGAAGTTAGTAGATCTTTATATGCATGCGAAGGCTCAATTTTAATTGTAGATAGTACACAAGGGGTAGAAGCTCAAACTTTAGCAAATGTGTATCAAGCTTTAGATACCAACCATGAGATAGTACCAGTTTTAAACAAGGTTGATTTACCTGCGTCAGACTTAGATAGAACAAAAAAACAAATTGAAGAAGTGATAGGAATTGATACTGAAAACGCAATTCCATGTTCAGGTAAAACTGGAGAAGGAATAGAAGATATTTTAGAACAAATAATAACAACATTACCAGCCCCTAAAGGAGAAAGTTCTGCAGATCTAAAATGTTTATTGGTTGATAGCTGGTATGACACATATCTAGGTGTTGTGATTTTAGTGAGAGTGATAGATGGTAAACTTTCAAAACATATGAAAATAAAAATGATGTCAACCAATCAAGAATATATTGTTGAAAAAGTTGGGGTTTTTACTCCAAAACCAGTAGACATAAATGAATTAAAAACAGGTGAAATTGGATTTATTACAACAGGAATAAAAGTTCTATCTGAAACAAAAGTAGGAGATACAATTTGTGATGCCTCAAAACCATTAGATGAGGCTTTGCCAGGATTTAAACCAAGTAAACCTGTAGTGTTTTGTGGTTTGTTTCCAGTAGATAGTTCAGAGTTTCAAAAACTAAAAGATGGTTTAGCTAAATTACAATTAAACGATGCAAGTTTTTCATTTGAACCCGAGTCATCATCTGCTTTAGGATTGGGTTTTAGATGTGGATTTTTAGGCTTGCTTCATCTAGAAATTGTAACAGAAAGATTAGAAAGAGAGTTTGACGTTAATTTATTAACAACAACACCTGGTGTTGTTTACAAAGTTCATTTGAATAACGGGAACATAATTGATCTTCAAAATCCATCAAGTTTACCTGATCCAACTATGATAAAATATATCGAAGAGCCATGGATAAAAGCAACAATCATCACTCCTGACCAATATTTAGGTTCAATTATAAAAATGTGTCAGGATAAAAGGGGAATTCAGACTAATTTAAGTTATTCAGGCAATAGAGCTGTAGTGAATTACGAGTTACCATTGAATGAAGTTGTTTTTGATTTTAATGATAGACTAAAATCTATGACTAGTGGCTATGCTAGTTTTGACTATGAAATTATTGAGCATAGAGAAGGTGATTTGGTAAAACTTGGTATTTTGGTGAATGGAGAACCAGTTGATGCTTTGGCAATGATGATACATAAAGATTTTGCACAAAAAACTGGAAGAGAGGTATGTGAGAAATTAAAAGACCTAATACCTAGACATAATTTTATGATTCCAGTCCAAGCTGCAATTGGAGGCAAAATTATTGCTCGGGAAACAATTAAAGGCTTTAAAAAAGATGTTTTGACTAAAATTCACGGTGGTGGCGCAACTGATAGAAAAAGAAAACTTTTAGAAAAACAGAAAAAAGGTAAAGCTAGATCAAAGCAATTTGGTAGAGTAGAAATACCTCAAGAAGCTTTTATTGGAGTTTTGAAAATAAGCAAAGAAAAATGAAAAAAAAGCTTATTAAAAATAAAATTTTTTATTATTTTTACAAGATTTTAAAGATTTACAGAAATAGAAAACCATCAATTCATTATGGAGAGTTTGGAGAAGATATTCTCGTAAATAGAATTTTAAAGAACTTAGAAACAGGGAAATATGTAGACGTTGGTTGTTATCATCCATACAAAGGATCTTTAACAGCACAATTATATAAGAAAGGATGGAAAGGAATTAATATAGATTTAAGTAAATCGTCTATTGACTTATTCAATTTAGTTAGAAAAGAAGATATTAATTTAAATTTAGCTGTATCAGATTTTAATGGCCAAACTAGTTACTTTGAAAACTCACCAATAAATCAGCAGAATTCTTTAATAAAAAATAATGATAATCAGAAAAAAATTGAAATAGACTGTAAAAATTTAAATTTAATATTAGAGGAAAATAAATTTGAAAAATTTGAATATTTAAATATTGACGTTGAGGGAAGTGAACAAAATGTAATTAATGGAATTAATTTAAGCAAATACTCACCAATATTAATTACTATTGAAAATAATAATTTGCATATAAATGACTATATTGAAAGTGAAACATATAAAATATTAATTAAAAATAATTATACTTTTATCAGCAAAACAGGAGTTACAAATTTTTTTTTAAAAAACGAATATGCAAAAAATTTTTTAAAATTAATTAGTATTTAAAATTTATTAATATGTATGATGATATTTTCTCTAAATTAACTATAATTATTCCTACTTTTTATCCAGGACCAATAATCAATAATTGTATAGATTCTTTACCTCTTCAGTCAGATTTAATAATAGTTGATAACGGAGAGGATGAGGAGTTAGAAAGAATAATAATTGAAAAAAAAAATAATATAAGGCATTTTAAAATAGGAGACTTAGGATTGCCTAAATCCTTTAATTATGCTGTAAAACAAGCTTATAATGAAAATATTTTGATTACCCAACCTGATGTTACTTTTGAGAAAGATAGTATAAAAAATTTAATTGATGCTTCTAAAAAATATAAGGATGCTGGATTACTAGCTCCAGTCATTTATGAAAATAATCAATACAGTGTTTTTAATTCTCTAGATTTGAGACTAAGTAAAAAAGGTGAATTAATAAAAAAAAATAGAGTAAAAACAAAAAATACAATACCCTCAGGTGATTTTTGTGCAGAAGCAGTAAGTGCAACCGCAATGCTTTTAAAGAAAAGTATTTTAAATAAAATAGGTGGATGGGACGAAAACATTTATACTTATCTGGAAGATTTAGATTTATGTTTAAAACTAAGAAGAAATAATTTTCAAATAATAAAAATAAAAAATTCTAAAGTAAATCATGTTGGATTTGGATCACATAAAAGCGAAAATTTAAGTAAATTTGAGCTTTCAAGAAATTGGCACTTTATGTGGTCATCATTATATTTTAAAAAAAAGTATGAAAATAATAATGATTATATTTTGTATGTTTTTAAAAATTTAATTAAATATTTTTCTAAAACAATACTTTTTGCTTTTGTTTTAAATAAAAAAAAAACTATATTAAACTTAATGAGACTAAGAGCTTGTATTAATTTTTTAACAATAAAGAAATCAAGCTTTAGAATAAATTTAACAAAATTATGAATTTAAAAGAAAAATTTTTTGATATTTTTGATTTGTATGTTGAAAAGAAAACCTCAAAGAAAAATATATCTAATCTTTTAAAAATGCTTTTGCCATATAAAACTGATTTTGAATTAATTCGTTTAGGAGATGATAATGATGGAGGCTATTTAATACCTGATGATTTAACAAATATAACTAAGAATTATTCAGCAGGAATAGGAAATTTAACAAAATTTGAGCTAGATTTAGAAAAATTATATTCAATTTCTTCTAAAATGGTTGATCTTAATGACGTAGATCCAAAATTATTGCCAAAAAAAAGTGAATTTAGAAAAAAAAAAATTGGAATTTCTTCCTTCGGAGAAAACCTATCAATTAATGATTGGTTAAAAAGTGAGAAGGGTGAAATAATATTAAAAATGGATATTGAAGGAGATGAGTATCCTGCTCTTTCAGCAATAACTGATGAAAATTTAAATAAAATAAGAATTTTAGTTTTAGAAATTCATGATTTAAGACATTTAAGAAATTATTCTTTTTATAAAATATTTAAGCAAGTTTTTTCTAGGTTAAATAATTTTTTTTATGTCTGCCACTTACATATAAACAATGTTAGTAGTATTAAAAAAATAGGTGGGTATGATATTCCTGATATGCTAGAGATAACTTTAATACATAAAAGTAGAGTTAAAAAATTTTCTAATGAGTTTGCTATATTACCAAATAAATTGGATCAAAGAACAATTAATAACAAAAAAGAAATATTTATAGATAAAAAATGGTACATTGATTGACAACAAAACTTTAAATAATGTTGATAGAATATCACTACCATTTGATTTAATTTTTTAATATAAAATAATCAATGTCATATCTAGGAGAGGTGGCCGAGTGGTTGAAGGCGCACGCTTGGAAAGCGTGTAAAGGAGCAATTCTTTCATGGGTTCGAATCCCATTCTCTCCGCCATTAAATAAGCTTTATTTTGCAAGGGTTATTTGAGCATTTCGTAGTTTTTTTGTTAAGATAAATAAGCAATTTTTATAAAAAATGTTATAATTTTCTTTTTCCAAAAATTAAAAAATGACAAATAAAAATACATATCAGGCAGACTCCATCAAAGTTTTAAAGGGTCTTGAAGCGGTTAGAAAAAGACCAGGTATGTATATTGGAGATACAGATGATGGAACAGGTTTGCATCATATGGTCTATGAAGTTGTTGACAATTCTATTGATGAGGCATTAGCAGGATATTGTAAAAATATTAATGTAAAAATTAATTCTGATGGAACAATTACAGTAAATGATGATGGAAGAGGTATTCCTGTTGATATCCATAAGGGAGAAAAAAAATCAGCAGCAGAAGTAATTATGACTCAACTTCATGCTGGTGGTAAGTTTGATCATGATTCTTATAAAGTTTCAGGTGGATTGCATGGTGTTGGTGTTTCAGTTGTCAATGCGCTTTCAGAAAAATTACAGTTAGAGATATTTAGAGATGGAAAAAAACACCACATAGAATTTCAAAATGGTGAAGCTAAAGCGCCTTTAAAGGTAGTAGGAAAAGCAAAAAATACTGGAACTCAAATAACTTTTTTACCTTCAAAAGAAATTTTTTCTTCAACGAAATTTAGCGCAAACATTCTTATCAAAAGAATGCGAGAATTAGCATTTTTAAATAAAGGAATTAAAATAATATTTACTGATGCAAGCCAAAAGAAAGAGAAAACATCTGAGTTTAAATTTGATGGTGGTGTTCTAGAATTTGTAGATTTTTTAGATGAAAAAAGAGAAAAGTTACAAAATAAAAATGGAAATGATTTATTTAGAAAACCAATTTATATAGAAGGTAAAAAAAATAATATCGAACTGGAATGTTCTTTAAAATGGAATGCTGGATATACGGAAGATATTTTTCCATACACAAATAATATATACCAAAAAGATGGTGGAACTCACTTATTAGGTTTCAGAAGTGCATTAACTAGAGTAGTGAACAAATATGCTAATGAGAATAATTTACTTAAAAAAAATAAATTAGCAATTTCAGGTGATGATATTAAGGAAGGTCTTACTTGTGTACTTTCGACCAAGATTCCTGACCCAAAGTTTTCATCTCAGACAAAAGATAAACTTGTTTCATCAGAAGTAAGAATGATAGTAGAGACATTAGTAAATGAAAAATTATCTATTTGGTTTGATCAAAATCCTTCTGTTGCAAAAATTATTTTAGCGAAAGTTATTCAAGCTGCAATGGCTAGAGATGTTGCCAGAAAAGCAAGAGAAAACGTAAGAAGAAAAGGAGCCCTTGAATTAAGTGGTCTTCCTGGAAAATTAGCTGATTGTCAAATTGGCAAACAAGAAGGAACTGAATTATTTATTGTAGAGGGGGATTCAGCGGGCGGATCTGCTAAGCAAGGAAGAAATAGAGCAAATCAAGCAGTCTTACCACTTAGAGGGAAAATACTTAATACTTACGTAGAAGATTTAAATATTAAAAAAAATGGCAATGGCAATGGTTCTGATCAAAGAACAAAGGCATTGTCTAAAATGATTTCTTCAAATGAGATTGTTACCTTGATTAATGCGCTTGGTTTAGATCCAAAAGCACAAGAGATTGATTTAAAAGATTTAAGATATGGAAAAATTATTATTATGACGGATGCTGATGTAGACGGATCCCATATAAGAGCTCTTTTGCTAACTTTCTTTAATAATGCGCCATTTAATAAATTAATTGAAAATGGTCATGTTTATTTAGCGCAGCCGCCTTTATTTAAAATTAATAAAGGGTCAAAAGGCATTTATATTAAGGATGAGAAGGAGTTAGAAGATTACATAATAAATAATAGTAAGGAGTTAAAAAAAATTAAAAAAGGATCTAAAGATTATTCAAAAAAAATTGATGAGGAAAAATCAAAAATGAATATCCAAAGATTTAAAGGTCTTGGAGAAATGAATCCAGAAGAATTATGGAGCACTACATTAGATCCAGAAACAAGAAATTTACTTCAAGTACAATACTCAAAAGATTTGAAAAAAGATCAAAGTTTAATTCATACTTTGATGGGTAATGATGTGGCATTAAGAAAAGATTTTATAGTTTCTAATGCTATAAATGTTAGAAATCTTGATATTTAAAAATGAAGTTCTTTGAAACTTCAAAATATCATTCTTTTAAAAAATCAACTTATATAACCCTTAGATGGATTGGAATTATTGGACAACTAATTGCAGTAAATTTTGTATATTTATTTTTAAATCCTAGTTTTGATTTTATTACCTCAAATCTAGTTATATTTTTAGGAATATTAAGTAATTTATATTTAATTTTTATTTATAAAAAAACACAATTATCAGATAGATCGGCTTTTATCTTCTTACTCATAGATATTTTGCAATTAGGTGTTCTTCTTTATTTATCAGGAGGAATAACTAATCCATTTGTAATTTTTATATTAATACCAAGTGTTTTTTCTTCATCAAATTTGAGCTTAAGAACTAATATATTATTAGTAACTTTAACAATAATTATAATTATATTTCTAACTTTTAACTATAAAGATTTGCCAATTAATTTAAACAGTGATTTTCATAACAATCATTATTTTTACTATTCTATACCAACATCCTTAATTGTTGCCTTGGTTTTTTTAAATTATTTTGCAATGACATTTGGTACACAATCCAGATTAAGAAAAGAAGCATTAGGAAAAATGGAAGAGGTGATGGCTAAAGAACATGAACTATTGTCTTTAGGTGGTCAAGCTGCTGCAGCGGCACATTCTTTAGGTACGCCGCTTTCAACGATAACAATAATTACGCATGATTTAATGAAGCAATTTAAGGGGCAAAAAGATTTAGAAAAAGATATAGAGTTATTGAATAGTCAAGTCGAGCGATGTAATGAAATTTTAAAGCGATTAACATTAAATCCTGTGGAAGAAGATGAATTTATTGATAAAGATATTAGTGTTCGAGATTATTTGTATGAAATTATTTCTTCATTTAAGGAAATAAGTAAAAAGGAATTTGTCTTCAATTTTGACCAGGATTCAAATCCAAAAAAGATAACCAAATCTATAGAATTAATTTATGGGTTAAGAAATTTTATTGGAAACGCCAATAAATTTTCCAAAAAAATAATTTTTATTAATTTGAAAAGTGATAGTGAAATAACTGAAATAACAGTTGAAGATGATGGTGATGGTTATCCTAAAGATATAATCTCAAAAATTGGTGAGCCATATTTGAAATCAAATTATTCTAAAGACAAATCTAAAGAGGGTTTAGGTCTAGGCTTGTTTATTGGAAAAACTTTATTAGAAAAAAATTTTGCATCAGTTAATTGTAGAAATTCAAAAACGCGTAATGGTGCTGAGGTTGTTATTAGATGGAAGAATAAAGAACTATTTAATATCTAGTGGTATTTGTTTTTTGTTTCAAATAATGAGCTTAATTGAGATATCATAACATCACCCAATTCATTCACGTCGGTAATTTTGATAGCTTTATTATAATATCTTGAAACATCGTGACCAATTCCTATAGCCAAAACTTCAATATCTGATTTATTTTCAATAAACTTCACAATTTTTTTTAAATGTTTTTCTAAAAAGTCTCCTGAATTTACAGAAAGAGTTGAGTCATCTACAGGGGCTCCATCAGAAATAACCATTAGTATTTTTCTTTCTTCTTTTCTCTTTTTTATTCTGTTATAGGCCCACGATATAGCTTCTCCATCAATGTTTTCTTTAAGCAATCCTTCTTTTAGCATTAGTCCTAAATTATTTTTTGCTTGTCTCCAATGAGTATCTGCTCCTTTGTAAATTATATGTCTTAGGTCGTTCAATCTTCCTGGTGTTTTTGGTTTAGAATTTTTAGTCCACAATTCTCTACATTGTCCACCCTTCCAATTTTTGGTTGTGAAGCCTAAAATTTCGACTTTAACAGAGCACCTTTCTAATGTTCTGGATAAGATATCCGCACAAATAGCTGCAATAGTGATTGGTCTTCCTCTCATAGATCCAGAGTTGTCTATAAGCAGAGTCACTACTGTATCTTTAAAATCTAAATCTTTTTCTTTTTTGAATGATAAAGAATTATATGGATCCATGATAATTCTTGGAAGTTTTGAACTGTCTAATAATCCTTCCTCTAAATCAAATTCCCATGCTCTATTTTGTTTTGCAAGCAATTGTCTTTGAAGTTTATTTGCAAGTTTCGTTATAATATCTTGAAAGCCAATTAATTGTTGATCTAAATTTTTTCTTAGTTTTGTCGCTTCATCTGCATTTTCTAGATTTTCAGCTTTTACAACCTCATCAAACTGAGTTGTAAATATTTTATAATCTAAATTTATATTATCTATTTTTTTTTGAGCTACTTGCTCAGAGCTTTGTTCATCTGACTCTGTGTCTGACAGCTGTTCGTCAAAGTTAAATTCATCTACACTATAGTCAGCATCTAGTGAAGCTTCAGATACATTTTCATCTTTTTCATCTTTATTATCTTCTTTGTCATTATTTTCATCTTCATTTGATGGATTATCTTGTCCTTGATCTTGATTTTCCTCTTTTTTTTCATCTTCATCTTCACTTTGAAAAATATCCATTTCTTCCAATATTTCTGAAAACTTTGAGCTATAAATGTTTTGATCTTCAAGATTTTTAAGCAAAAATTCTTTATGTTTTTCTATAGCGTCCTCAAAGTCTTTTTCCCAAAAATTAAGCATTTTTGTTGCTAGAGGATTTAGCTTAATTTTATGAAAATTCTTAAGCATATATAACTCGAATGCCTCTGATACAGATACATCTTCTTTAGTTTTTAATTGATCTTTGCGTTTACGATTTATTATTTGATGATAATTTTCTTGAAAATTTTTCTCAATTCCTTTTAACATTTTTCCTCCCAGAGTCTCATAACGTATTTTTTCAGCGATATTATAAAGAGATCTAGAAGAGGTATTTGAGGGAAGGTTTTTTTTGTAAATTGCTTCATTACAAAATTTTTTTTTCAAAGCAGAGGAGTCTGTTTCTGCACGTAATCTTATAAAATCAGCTGGACTATTTAAATTATCAATCTCCAGAAAATTAAATTCTTTTATTTTTTTTTCTTCAGAATTTGTTTTATTTAAATCAAAATCATCAGCAATTACTTTTGCCGTAGAAGTTAAAGCAATTTTAAATTTTTCTTTTAAATTATTTTCTTTAGTGCTCATTAGATTTGAATATTAATCAAAGACTCTGGCAATTCTTCACCAAAACATCTTTGATAATATTCTGCGATAGTATTCTTTTCAATATCATCACATTTATTAAGAAATGTTACTCTAAAAGCGTAACCAGTGTCTTTAAATATCTCTGCATTTTCTGCCCAATGTAACACCGTTCTTGGGCTCATCACTGTTGAAATATCTCCTGCAATAAATCCTTTACGCGTTAAAGATGCTACTTTTATCATGTTAGCAACCTTTTCTTTTCCCTTTGCGTTATTTAAGTTTTTATTTTTAGACAAAACAATATCCATTTCTCTATCTAGGCTTAGATAGTTTAAAGTAGTAACAATATTCCATCTATCCATCTGACCTTGGTTAATTTGCTGGGTACCATGGTAAAGACCTGTCGTATCACCAAGTCCAACAGTATTTGAAGTAGCAAATAATCTAAAAAATTTATTTTGTTTAATTACTTTGTTTTTATCTAGTAATGTAAAATTTCCCTCAGCTTCTAAAACTCTTTGAATTACAAACATTACATCAGGTCTACCAGCATCATATTCATCAAAAACAAGTGCAACTGGATTTTGTATAGACCATGGTAAAATTCCCTCGTTAAATTGAGTTACTTGTTTACCATCTTTAAGAACGATCGCATCTTTGCCAATCAAATCAATTCTACTAACATGACTATCTAAATTTACACGGATACACGGCCAATTTAATCTTGCAGCTATTTGCTCAATGTGAGTAGATTTTCCAGTGCCATGATACCCTTGAACTAAAACTCTCTTATTAAATGCAAATCCTGAAATAATAGCTAAAGTAGTATCTCTATCGAACTTGTAGTTTTTATCAATCTCAGGAACGTATTCATTTTTTTTTGAAAATGCGTCAACTTCCATTTCTGAATCAATTCCAAAAGTTTGTTTTAGTGAAACTTTAATATCTGGTTCTGTGTTAAGATTTGGTGTCAATTTTTTCTCTATAGGTATTTTTTAATTGAGTGTAAGCCAATGTTATAAGTTTAAGTTTTTCCTCGTATTTTTTATTCCCAGAATTCATATCAGGGTGAAATTTTTTCACAAGTAATTTGAATTTATCTTGTATTTTCTTCCACTTTAAACCCACAGAAACCCCCAATATTCCAAAAGCTTTTATATCTTTATGATCGAATTTAAATTGACGCATATGATTATAATCTCCATTTATTTTTTCTTTATCGAACTCATCTCTCAAAGTTGTATTCCATAACACTTTAAAAAAATTATCTGAAGAGCTAAAGCTTTGCGTGGGTTTGTGCCAAGTCATGTCAGATTTTAAAAAATCCATTACTTGGTCATCATTCATTCCTGAAAAATAGTTCCAATTTTTATTAAATTCTTTTACATGCTCAAGGCAAAGCATTCTAAATTTTCTGCTATTATCTTTTTCAACTGGTGCCTTATATTCACCTATTTCATTACAATTATTCCAGTCACAAATATTTTTCATGATATATAATAACATATATGGATATAAATGAGTTAATTACAATTGTAAAAAATAAATTATTAAATCAAATAAATATTGAAAGTATAAATATTGAAGATAAATCTTTTCTTCATAAAAATCATAAAGGAAATCAAGAAGGAAAATATCATTTAAAATTAATTATTGTTTCTGAAGAACTAAAAAAAATGAATAAAATTGAAAGTAATAAAAAAATTTACAAGATTTTAGACCAAGAATTAAAAGAATTTATTCACTCAATCCAAATTTTAATTAGTTAAAAATTTTCTTAAAAATAAATTTAACTTTTTTTTGGAGTATTGTTTATTAAAAATTGGTTTACCAATTTTTTTTAACAAAACTAAGTTAATTTTTTCAGAATTATTTTTTTTATCTTTGATCATAAAAGATAAAATCTTATTTAAATCTCTGATAGAAAAATATTTTTTTATGGAAGAAGGTAGACTAGAGTTATCAATATGATTTATAATTAAATTATATTCATTTTTACTGAGCATATTTTCTTTTAAACTAAAATTAAGTGCTGTCTTCATTCCAAGTATCACGGCTTCACCATGATTTAGTTTATGGCTGTACCCTAAGCCTGCCTCATAAGCATGGGCAAATGTATGACCAAAATTTAATACCTTTCTTAATGCTGTTTCTTTTTCATCTTTTTCGACTATCTTTTTTTTAATTTTACAACTTTCATAGATAGCTTTTTCAATAAATGGAGATGAAAGATTTAAAATTTTTTTAAGATTTTTATTCAAGAAATTAAATAATTTTTTGTTATCAATTAATGAATGCTTCAATATTTCTCCATATCCACAAATTATTTCTCTTTTTGATAAAGATTTAAGAAATTGAATATCTGAGAGAACCAGTGATGGTTGATAAAAGCTTCCTATTAAATTTTTACCATATTTAGAATTAACTCCAGTTTTTCCCCCGATTGATGAATCAACTTGAGCTAAAAGAGTTGTTGGAATATTTGCAAACTTAATGCCTCTTTTGAAAAGATTAGCTGCAAAACCACTTACATCGCCTGTAATTCCTCCTCCTAAAGAAATTAAAACATCATTTCTTGAAAAGTTTTTATTTAATAAAACTTCTAGAATTTTATTAACGCTATTAATATTTTTGTTTTTTTCACTAGCATTAAAAAATAACACAAAAATACTTTTATTTTTAAAAGACCTTTTAATATTTGAAACAAATTTTTTTGGAACATTTTTATCAACAACAATCAAACATTTATCAAAATCAATTGAATTTGATTTAAAAATTTTTGATATGCTTGAGGTTAAATTTGATCCAATAATTATTGGATATTTTTCGGTTTTAGTTATTATATTTAATTTAGTTTGTTTCATAAATTTTTACAATTTTATTTACTATTTCACTTTTAGTAAGATTATCACACTTTATCTCAAATAAAGCTTTAGAATAAATGTTAGATCGTTTCTTAATTAAATCAATTAACTCAGCATCGGTTGCATTAATCGCTAATGGTCTTTTTTTACTGTTTTTAATTCTATTTAACAATGTTTTATCATCCCAATTTAGCCAAAAAGATAAATGATTTTTTAAAATTTCTTTTCTAATATTGTTATTTGTAAAAGCCCCCCCACCAAGTGAAATCACAGTAGAGTTTAATTTAAGTTTTTTTAAAGTTGTTTGTTCCTCAATATTTCTAAAATAATTCTCACCCTTAACTTCAAAGATTTTTTTTATTGTAATGTTTAAATTTTTTTCAATTTCTTTATCGATATCTACAAATTTTAATTTTAATTTCTTAGCTACTAAGGATCCAATAGAGGTCTTACCAGAACCCATCATCCCCAAAAAAACAAGATTTTCTTTTGATTTCATAAGTTTCTTTATTGAAAAAACATAAATATGTCTTAATTTGAAATTATCTAAAAGTATATGCAATTCATTAAAAACACAAGTTCAGGCAAAGCAAGTATCATAGGACTTGTGATTAAATCTATAATCGGATTAGGGGTTATTTTAGGTATTATTTTTTTTCTAAGTACAATTGATTTTCCTGCACCTAAAAAAGAAATTGAAAAAATTATTCCAAATGAAAATTTTAAAATTGTTAAATAAGAAAATTCTTTTAATTAAATTAGTTTGTCTTATTTTTTTTACACCTGCGTTTGCTGAAGAGAAACCGATTGATATTTGGAATATAGAAAAAAAAGATAATCAAGCTATTTCAGAAACAAATATTTCAAGTGAAAATTCAAGCAGTACTATTCAGAATAGTGTTTATGAACTACAAACAAATAAACAAACAGATACTATTAAACTTGAGAAAGAATTTTCATCAAAAGAAATTAAAATTGTTGGACTATATGATCCTAGTGAATACGGTTTGAGTATGGATATGTGGTCAAATTCTGATGGAACTAAATTAAAAAATTTATTTCAGAATATTAATAAGTTTAATCTTTCAGAGGATGCATCTGATATAATGCACATATCTTTATTAACCAACGCTTATTCTCCAACTCAGAATATTACTGAGAAAGAATTTATGAACTTCAAATCTGATTGGTTAATAAAAGATGCAAACTTAGAATTAATAGAAGAATATTTAATTAAAAACCAAATAATAAATTTGCATCCAAATTTAACAAGATATTTGGTAGATACTTATTTATCAGAATCAAACGTAAAAAAATCATGTGAGATTTTTTCTAAAAATTCTGAACCCATTCAAGATGAATATTTATCAAAATTTAATTTATATTGTTTAATCAATTATGGAAAAAATGAAGAAGCACAACTAATCTTAGATTTAAAAAAAGAGTTAGGTTTTGAAGATAGTTATTACGAAAACAAAATAAATTATTTATTTGGATATTTAGATGAGGCAGATAAAGAAATATCAATAAATTCAATTTTAGATTTTCATTTGGCTCATAGAACTAACCCTGAGTTTTCTTATGAACCAAGCGAAGATACACCTAAAATAATTTGGAAATATCTTTCAGCTGCTAATTTACTTTTTAAAATTCAAGATATAGAGATTACGGATGTAGAAAAAATTTCTACAATAGAAAAAGCTGTTAATGATAAAAATTATTCTGAAGAGGAGTTATTCGAATTTTATAAAAAATTCCAATTTAATATTAATCAATTTTTAAATGCAAAAGAGGCATATAAATCCCTATCTTCAATCGAGGGACGCGCTCTTTTATATCAAAGAATTCTTTTAGCTGAAGAACCAAAAATCAAATTAGAATTTATAAAGATATTAAAGGATCTATTTATATCTGATGAAATAGGTGATGCCTTTGATTTAGAATTAAAAAAATTTTTAGGTGAAATTAATGTTGAGGATGTGCCTTCAAATTTTACAACATTTTATAATAGCAATCTAAACAAGAAAGAGACAGCAGATAAAAAGATTAAATATAATAGTAAAATTTTACATCAATCAAAACTTATAAATTATTTTAATGGGGACTATGCAAAATCTAAAATTGAAGAGGATCTAGATAAATTTTTAAAGAAAATTAAAAAAGATAAAAAATATTTTTTATCAAAAAAAGATATAATTTTTATAGAGGCACTTAAATCTGATGGAGTTGAAATTTCAAAAAAATATGACAGTCTTTATGAGGTGAAGCAATCAGAAATGCCTGCCGATATTCAAACAATGATAGATAATAATGAGATGGGTGCCGCATTGTTGAGAATAATTGAGGTAATTGGACCTGATAAAATTGAAAATATTGATGAAGATACAGTTTATTTTATTATCAATACTTTAAATCAATTAAATGTTGATTTAATTAGAAACAAACTATTGCTAAAAGTTCTTCCTTTAAAAGTATAAAAATTATAATAAAATCAAGTTATGGCCATCAGAACTATAATAACAGAACCTAATAAATTACTTAGGCAAATATCTAAACCAGTCAATAGCGTTGGTAAAGAAGAACAAAAATTGATGGATGATATGCTGGAGACAATGTATGACGCAAATGGAATTGGTCTCGCGGCCATACAAGTTGGTGTACCAAAGAGAATTATTGTTATGGATATAAGTAAAGATGAGAATAAAAAAGAGCCAAGATATTTCGTAAATCCAGTTATTAAAAATAAAGATCCAGAAAAAGCAACTTATGAAGAAGGATGTCTTTCTGTACCAAATCAGTTTGCAGAAATTGATAGACCTAGTAAGTGTGAAGTAGAATATCTTGATTATGATGGAGAAAAGAAATTGCTAAAGGCCGATGGTCTTCTGGCAACATGTATTCAGCACGAGATGGACCATTTAGAGGGAATCCTATTTATTGATTATCTTTCAAAATTAAAAAGGTCAATGATAATTAAAAAATTATCAAAATTAAAATCTACTTCTGTAGAAGCTTAATCAATGTTAAAAAAAATAGTTTTTATGGGTACTCCCATGTTCGCTGTTCCAATTTTAAAATCACTTTATCAAAATGGATATCCTATTTCTTGTGTTTATACACAACCACCTCAAAAATCTAAAAGAGGTCAAAAAATTAACAAGTCACCAATTCAATTAATTTCAGAGACTTTAAATATAGAATTTAGAACACCAAATTCATTAAAAGAAAATTTAGATGAATTAGAGTATTTTAAATCTTTAGAGGCAGATTTGGCAATAGTTGTTGCTTATGGTCAAATTATACCAAAGTCATATTTAAATTTAACTAAAAAAGGATTTATTAATATACATGCATCTATTCTTCCAAAATGGAGAGGCGCTGCTCCTATTCAAAGATCAATTATGAATTTAGATAAAGAGACAGGAATTAGTATTATGAAAATAGGGGAGGAACTAGATACAGGACCAGTATGTAATGTTTATAAAATTAATATAGAAAATAATTTAAATGCTGAAGATATTAATAAAAAGTTATCAAGTTTGGCTGCAGAGAAAATTTTAGATAATATAGATGATATATATGAGGATAAAGCAAACTTTATAGAACAAGATCACTCATCAGCTACATACGCATCAAAAATTCAAAAATTAGATGGGCAGATTAATTGGAAAGAAGATGCTAAAATTATAATTGGTAAAATAAATGGACTTTATCCAGTTCCAGGCGCTTATTTCATGTTTAACGGTGAGAGATATAAAATATTAAAAGCAGAAATTGGACAAGCACAAGGAAAACCAGGTGAGGTTTTATCTGACCATTTAGAAATTTCATGTGGAGATAAAAAATCAATAAAAATTAAAGAAATACAAAGACAAGGAAAAAAGCCTCAAAGTATTGGAGAATTTGTTTTAGGAACACAAATTAAAAAGGGTTCATTTTTATAATGAATAGATACCAAATACTTATTGAATATTTAGGGACAAATTTTAGAGGATGGCAAATTCAAAAAAAGGGCCAAACAATTCAAGGATTAATTCAAGAAAAATTATCAAAATTATTAAAAGAAAAAATTGTTTTACATGGTCAAGGAAGAACTGATGCAGGGGTTCATGCATTTGAGCAATCTGCACACTTCGATTGTAAAATTAAAATAATTGATACAATTAAATTTTTAAAATCCATTAATCATTTTTTAAATTTAAAAGACATTGCAATTAAAAATATTAAAAAAAGAAATAATAAATTTCATGCTAGATTTTCAGCAAAACAAAGAATTTATAAATACTTTATTTTTAATCAAATAAGCCAACCAATAATTGAAAAAAACAGAGCATGGCATGTTCGTAAGCCTTTAGATTTAGAATTAATGAAAAAGGGTGCAAAAAAGTTATTAGGAACCCATGATTATTCAACTTTTAGATCATCAAGTTGTCATGCAAAAAGTCCAATTAAAACTTTAAAATCAATAAATATTAAATCATCAAAAAACAAAATTGAATTTCAATTTAGTTCTCAATCTTTTTTACAACATCAGGTCAGATCTATGGTTGGTTGTTTAAAATATTTGGGGGAAAAGAAATGGGATTTGAAAACTTTTGAAAAGAGATTTAAGTCAAAAAAAAGAACACTGTGTGCTCCTCCTGCACCACCAAGTGGTTTATTTTTATTTAGAGTTCTTTATTAATTTATTTTTATTGCTCATAGCAAACTTTTTATTTATTCGCCATCTAGACTCAGCTCTTACAATATACCCACAACAGTTTTTTGATTTACATTTACAAGGAAATTGTTTGTAGTTTTCATCATAACCAAATCCATAATCACATGTAAACTCCTCACCTTTTTTAATATCTTTGATTGCTTTGACCCAAATTTTCAATCCCTTTCCATCGTAATCACAATTATTATCACAAGAATGATTAATTAAACCTGCGGTATTCCATGGAAAATCTCCATCTAGATCGTATCTTTTATTTATTGTGAATAAATATATTGGTTTACTATTATCGTACTTATCAGAATCTTGTGTTTGTTTTTTAGTTATAAGTTTTCCAACATAGTCTATTATTTTTGTTCCCTCTTTAATGTCACGAGTTGCATAAAGCCCTCTTCCTTTATTATCAATGCCAGATTTTTTTATTTTATATAACTTCATGAAATTTTTTATTTAGAGTTTTCTTAAGAATTATCAATTAAATTCTAAAAGAGCATCAACGTGTCTTTTAGTGCTGTCTCGAAGTGCATTTAGGTCATAACCGCCCTCTAAAATTGAAACAACTTTTCCACTACAAAACTTTTTAGAGGTCTCTAATACTCTTTTAGTAATAGTAAAATAATCCTCTGTTTTTAAATTAAATTGAGCGAGAGGGTCATCTTCATGGGCGTCAAAACCAGCGCTAATCAATATAAACTCTGGTCTAAACTCTTCTAATTTTTTTAATACACGGTCAAATACGTTTAAATATTCTTCTGAACTTATACCAGCTGGCAAAGGTATATTAAAGATATTGTTAAATTTACCTCTTTCTTTTTCAGAACCAGTTCCTGGGTAGTAGGGATATTGGTGAGTTGATATAAAAAGAACATTTTCATTTTCATAAAAAATATCCTGTGTTCCATTACCGTGATGTACATCAAAATCTATTATTGCAACTTTTTTATATTTATATTTTTTTAACAAATAATTTGCACCAATACTCACTGAATTTAAAATGCAAAAACCAGCTGCTTTATTTTGTGAACTATGATGTCCAGGAGGTCGAACACCACAAAATGCATTTTTAAATTCTTTTTTTTCTACTCCATCAATTGCAGCAATTATTGATCCAACTGCATCGAAAGTTGCATCTTTGCTTCCAGGTGAAATGATTGTATCACCATCAAGTGAAGAAAAACCTTTTTTTGGGAAAGAACTTTTTACTAAATTTAAATAATTATTTTCATGTGTGGTTAATAGAATATCATCTGAAACCTTAGATGGTTTCTTCCATATAAGATTTTTATTATTAAGTTTTTTAAAATTTTCTACTATGACTGATACCCTTGCTATTTGTTCTGGATGTCCAGGACCTGTATCATGATTTTGAGATGTATCTGATGTAATTAAACCAGTTTTCACTTAAAGTAATTATCTAAGATTTTAGTATAAATTAAAGTTAATCTTTTTAAATCAGATAGTGACACACATTCTCCTACTTTATGCATAGTTTTTCCTACTAATCCAAATTCTAAACATGGAGCTATTTTTCTTATGAATCTAGCATCCGATGTACCACCAGTTGTAGATAATTTAGGTTTAATTTTTGTAATTCTCTTAATTGTATTTTGTATCATAAATGTAGTTTTGTTAGGTTTAGTTAAAAAAGCCTCACCAGAAACACTATATTCAATTTTATATTTTGATTTATTTTTATTACAAATTTGTTTTATTATTTTATTAATTTTATTCTTTAATTTGTAAGATGTATGTTTGTTATTAAATCTAATATTAAAAGAAGCACCAGCTAATCCCGGAATTACATTATCAGCTGAATTATCAATGTTAATTTTTGTTATTTCTAAATTTGTAGGTTGAAAATCTTTTGTTCCTTTATCAAATTTAATTTCTTTTAACTCTTTTAGTATTTGGACTAAAGCTGTTGATGGATTGTTAGCTCTATTTGGGTAAGCGACATGACCTTGAATACCAATGACAGACAATTTTCCAGTCATACTACCTCTACGACCAATTTTTATCATTTCTCCTAATTTATTTGGATTTGTAGGTTCTCCTACTAAGCAAAAATCTATTTTTTCTTTTCTTTTTCTCAAATACTCAACAACTTTTTTTGTTCCATTAATTGCAATTCCTTCTTCGTCCCCAGTAATTAGAAGGCTAATAGACCCATCAAATTTTTTATTTATTTTAGAAAAATTACTTACCGCAGTAACAAATGCAGCTATTGAGCTTTTCATATCATTTGCACCTCTGCCAATTAGGTATCCTTTCTTAACAGCAGGTTTGAATGGATTAACAGTCCAATCATTCAAATTACCGGGTGGTACTACATCTAAATGACCTGCATAGCAAAAATTTGGACTTGCGGTACCAAGTCTTGCGTAAAGATTTTTTACAGGATAACTATTTTTATCTTTAAACTCGAGAATTTTAGTTTTAAAGCCAATTTTTTTTAATTTTTTTTCTAAAAATTTAATAACACCAGCATCAGTTTTTGTAACAGATGGAAACCTAATTAGCTCTTTAGCTAATTGTAATTCATTTATTGTTGGCATTTTAATCTCTTAGAAGATCGTTAACTGATGTTTTAGATCTCGTTTTTTCATCAACTTGTTTAATTATTACTGCACAATACAAAGATGGCGCTTGTGGATTGTTTTTATCTGGTAAAGATCCTGGAACTACCACTGAATAAGGTGGAATTTTTCCATAAGTTACTTCACCAGTTTTTCTATTAACAATTTTTGTTGATTGTCCAATATACATTCCCATACTAAGAACAGAGCCTTCCCCAACTATTACGCCTTCTACTACTTCAGACATTGCTCCTAAGAAAACATTGTCTTCAATAATTGTAGGTAATGCTTGAGCAGGTTCTAATACTCCTCCAACTCCAGTACCAGCTGAGATATGACAATTTTTTCCAATCTGACAACAGCTTCCAGCACGACTAAACGTATCCATCATCGTCCCTTCATCAATATAAGCACCAATATTTACATAACATGGCATTAAAACCGCATTTTTTCCTACAAATGATCCTTTTCTTACAGGTGAATTAGGTACCATTCTAAAACCAGCTTTTTCATGATCTTCTTTTGTCCATCCAGCTGTTTTTCCTTTAAGTAAATGAGCTTTGTCATACCAGCTACTGTATGGACCATTTAAATTTTCCATTGGGTACATTCTAAAGCTTAACATGATAGCTTTTTTTAGATGTTGATGTGTAACCCATTCACCATTGATCTTTTCAGCTACTCTTGCTTTTCCACTGTCTAAATCATCAATAATTTGATTAACAGCATCCTTTAAAGATTTATCTGAATTTTGACTTACTTGGTCTTTATTTTCCCAAGCTTCATTTATAATTTTCTCAATACTCATAGTTTTATGAGTTTTTTAATAACCTTATTTCTTTTAAAAATAAAGAAAGATTTTCAATTTTGTAATCAATATACTCTTCATCAGACTCTTTTTTCCCCCAGTATTCATCATTGATTAACCAAACTGTTTTTGCTCCTCTTTCTTTTCCAATAGATAAGTTTTTTGCGATATCTTCAATATAAAGTGTCTCAGTTGGATCAATTTGAAATTTTTTGACCATAAGATCAAATGCTTTTGCCTCAGGTTTTGGACTGTACTCAGCATCAACAATATCAAATACACCGTCAAATTGATCATCAATTCCTAAGTGAGTAGTAATATTTTTAACATGTTCTTTACTGCCATTTGTAAAGACAAATTTGTTCAGATTAATATTTTCAAGCTCATTCCTTAAACCAGTATCTTTTTCTAAAAAATCTAAATTAATATCATGCACATAGTCTAAAAATTCTCTTGGAGGTATATCGTGATGTATCATTAAACCATTAAGACTAGTGTTATATTTATGAAAATAATTTGTTTGTAATTCTTTTGCCTCTTTTAAATCTACATTTAATTTATTCGAAATATATTGAGTCATTTTTTTACTTACCTGACCAAATACTCCTTCAAGATCACTATAGAGTACCCCATCACAATCAAATAATATGTTTTTGATATTCTTTAATTCTTTCATTGTCTTATTAGGGTCCCAGAGCCCTTGTCAGAGAATATTTCCCATAAACATGAATGTGGCTTTGTGCCATTGATTATACCAACTGCTGTTACACCATTATTTACGGCGTCTAAGCATGCGTTTATTTTAGGTATCATACCTTCTGTAATAGTTTCATCTTTAATCATTTTAAGAACCTCAGATGAAGAAATTTCCTCTATTAATTTCTTATTTTTATCTAAAACACCATCAACATTCGTCATTAACAATAGTCTTCTAGATTTTAAAGATTTTGCTATAGCCATCGCAGCTGTATCTCCATTAATATTATATGTTTGGTTTTCTTTACCTAATCCTAATGGAGAAATTATAGGAATTTTATTTTGATTAATTATATTTAATATTTGTTCATTATTAATCTCATTTGGTATTCCTACAAATCCTAGCTCTTCTGCTTCTGGTATAGTTTTTATAACATTATTATTTTTTGTGTGAATAGAGATTGCCCCTGTGTCTTTGTCTTTTAAAGAATTAACAATGTCATTATTAAAATCAATCAAAACAGATTCAACAATATCAATTATATTTTTGTCAGTTACTCTTAGTCCTCTTATAAATTTTGATTGAATATTTGATTTTTCTAGCTCTCTTTTAATCCTAGGTCCACCACCATGAATTACCACAGTTGCAAGGCCTAATTTATTTAAAACACTAAGATCAGTTATAAAATTATTAAATACGTTTCTATCAATTAAAACATTTCCACCGTATTTAATTACTATTAAATCATTTTTATATTTTTCAATATATTTAGTTACTTCATTAATTGGTGGCCCATCTTTAGGTAATATCTTTTCAAGGTCCATTTATTATTTTTTAATTAGGTTACAGTTTTAACTGTTGTACGTTTCATTATTACAACCTGCTGAGCCATTGTTAAAATGTTATTAACTGTCCAATAAATTACTAGCCCACTTGGGAATGGTGCAAGAATTACTGTTAAAAATAAAGGGAAGAACATAAATATTTTAGCTTGCATTGGATCTGTTGGAGCGGGATTTAACTTTTGTTGCACCCACATTGATACCCCCATAGCAACTGGCCACGCTCCAATTACAAGGAAAGAAGGTACGTCATAAGGAAACAATCCAAATAAATTAAATATAGAAGTAGGATCCTTAGCACTTAAATCTTGGATCCAACCATAAAAAGGCATATGACGCATTTCTATCGTTACAAATAAAACTTTATACAAAGCGAAAAATACAGGTATTTGAATTAGAATTGGCAAACATCCAGACATGGGATTTACTTTTTCCTTTTTGTAAAGAGCCATCATTGCTTGTTGCAATTTCATCTTGTCATCTTTGTGTACTTCCTTAAGTCTTGCCATCTCAGGCTGAAGAGCTTTCATCTTAGCCATGCTTCTGAATGAAAAATTAGCAAGTGGAAAAAATGCTACACGAATACAAACAGTAACAGCAATAATTGCTAATCCATAATTACCAAATATTTTAAAGAAATATTCTAAAGCGGTGAACAAAGGACGTGTTAAAAAGTATAAGAATCCCCAATCAATTGTAAGATCAAATTTATCAATCTTTAATGATTCTGCGTACCCATCAATTACGTCAACTCTTTTTGCAGCTACTATTACTTGCAAGTTTTCTTCTATAGAGGAGTTTCCAGTTAACTCTAATGGTTCTGTTGTAACAAAGTTTATTCTGTACTTGTTTTTGTAATCCATCGTAGTTTTAAATTCTTTTTCTCTTGGTGGAATTAGAGTTGATATGTAATATTTATCTCCTAGACCTAACCATCCTTTTTGGGCAGTTCTTGAGAATTTTTTCTCTTCAATATCGTCATAATCTTCCTCAATTAATTCTTCATCTAATGTAGCAATAGGACCTTCATGAAGAATATAAAAATCGGTTAAACCTTCTGGGATTTGATTTCTTATAATTTGTCCATAAGAATAGAAGTCATAGTTTTTATCAGTAGAATTTATAACTCTTTGTTTTATTGTGAATAAAAACTTATCATCTAATGTAATTTCTTTTTCAAAAGTGATGCCTTGATCATTAGTCCAACTTAGTTTTATAGGAGATTGATCAGTTAATTTGTTATTCCCAGAAACTGACCAAATTGAATCTGCATTTGGAATATTGATATTTTTATCACTAGTTATAAAACCACTTTCAATTATATAACCTTCTTTAGAGCTTCTAGGTGCAAGAAATTTTACTTTTTCATCGCTTTCCAAACTAACATTATATTCTTTGAAAGTTAGATCGTCTATTGCGGCTCCCTTTAATGAAATAGATCCAACAATACTCTGGTTCTCAAATTGAATTCTTTCACTTTGTTGTAACGCTTCTTCTCGTGAAATTTCAGTTACGTTTTCTTTTTGATCAAGACTAGGCGCATCTGAATTCTGTTCAGTCTTAGTTTTTTCGGCTAAATTTTCTTTCGTTACGGGAGGTGGTGCGAAAAATAGTGAGTATAATATAATTACAGCAGCTGATAAACTTATGGCAGCAATTATATTTCTAGTTTCCATTATTTATTATCCTTCATTTCTTTTTTAACCGGATCAAACCCTTCGCCACCCCCTAAAAATTTTATTGGATGGCAGGATAAAATTCTTTTTATACTAATAAATAAACCTTTAAAAAAACCGAATTCTTTTAAAGCATCTATGCTGTATTCAGAACATGTTGGTAAATATCTACAAGAATGACCTAATAATGGACTAATCAAATATTTATAAGCTTTGATAAATTTAATTAAAATTAAAGTAAATATATTCATTATTTTATTTTTTCAAAATCTTGAAAAAGAGTTTCTTTTATAATTTTGTATTCATTATTTAGCATAGAAGACTTAGCGATAACAAGAAATGAATAATCAAAGTTTATCTTTATTTTTTTAACAGCTTCATTCATGATGTTTCTTAATCTTCTTTTAATTTTATTTCTTTTAACTGCATTACCAATTTTTTTTTTAGTCACAAAACTGATATTTAGTCTTTTTTTATCTTTATTTAGTAATTTTCCAAAAAAAATACTTACGTATTTATTTGTAATTTTTTTTTGTTTAAGTAAATTTTTAAATTCTTCGTTTTTTGAAAGAGCAAGTATTTTGCTTTTCATTCTTCTATACAGAAACAGTTAGTGATTTTCTTCCTCTAGCTCTTCTTCTGGCCAAAAGTTTTTTACCACCTTTAGTTTTCATTTTTGAACGGAATCCGTGTTTTCGAGCTCTTTTTTTATTTGAGGGTTGATAAGTTCTTTTCATAATTAGATATACTTAGTTTTTAATAAATTTTGCCCTTTATAGTAGCAATAATAAAAATAGCAAATAGAAGATTTATTAATAAAATAACAATATACATGGAAAAAACAAAAAAAATTAAACTATTTTTAGGATTGTCTTATTTATTTATACTTTGTTTATTTTTGTATATTTTTTTTTCTAAATTTAGCATCCAAGAAATTACTTCTTATGATTTTTTAAGAAATAATAGATCTTATTTTATAGAACTCAAAAATTCAAATTTATTTTTTGTTTCTATTTCGTTTTTATTATTAACAATAATATGGGTATTTCCATTTTTGGGATTTGGAACACCAGTTTCTTTAGTTGGAGGATTTATTTTTGGAAAATGGTTAGGAACTATTTTAGTTGTTACAGGTTTATCAGTGGGAGCAACTTTTATGTATGTTTTTTGTAATTATTTTCTAAAAGACTTAATAAGAGAAAAATTTTTAAGTAAATATAAAAATCTTGAATATAAATTTAAAAAATCTGAATTTATATTTTTATTAATCTATCGGACTGTTGGGGGAATTCCTTGGCAGCTTCAATCTCTTTTGCCAACTTTATTTAATGTTAGATTAAGAAATTATTTTTTTTCTACATTTTTTGGTGTTATACCTGGAGTTTTTTTATTAACTTCAATAGGAAGCGGTTTGGAGAAAATTATTGATGAAAATACAGAAGTTCCTGGTATATCAGATATTATTCTTTCTCCAGATATATATGTTCCACTTTTGGCTTTTTTTGTATTAATTTCGTTGACTATTTTTATTAGAAAATTTTTTTATACGAATTAGTGGTGCTCCCACCCTGTACTGACCAGGGAACTAGTCATTACCAATGACTTGTTATACCATTTAACTACAGGAGCTTAAAAACAAATTATACTTTATTGATAATAAAGCATTTTTTTCAAATTATTGCCTTAATTTTTTGATGAATATGATTTATATCTATTTTAGGAAAATGTTATGGGAATTCATTACGACTATAAATCAACTAAAGGTAACAAGCTTATGGAAAAGCAAGCTAAAAGAGAAAAAAAGCTTGCTGAAAAAAAAGCCAAACGTTTAGCTAAAGAAGGCCCAAAAAAAGAAGAGGAAAAAACACCTGCATTAGATCCCAACAAACCAATTTCTCTAGACTTTTTGACTAACCCAAATAAAGAATGAGTTCAAAAGATAAAAATGAGCGTTTAAGCTTGGCGCTTAGAAAAAATTTGAAGAAAAGAAAAATTTTCCAAAAAAAAAATAAAAAAAAAAATAAATAATGTCAATTCAAACCGATTCTTGGATTAAAAAAATGTGCAAAGAGCACAATATGATAGAGCCATTTTTGGATCATCAAGTTTCCGAAGGAAAAATTTCTTATGGACTAAGTAGTATGGGATATGATGTAAGAATCTCTGATGAATATAGAATTTTTACGAATGTAAACAGTTCTTTAGTTGACCCAAAAAATTTTTCTGATGATAACTTTATAGAACGAAAAGGATCACACTGTATTATCCCACCAAATTCATTCGTTTTAGCTAAAACAGTAGAATATTTTAGAATACCAAAAGATGTTTTATGCATTTGCGTTGGAAAAAGCACTTATGCAAGGACAGGAATAATTTGTAATGTTACTCCAATTGAAAATGAATTTGAGGGAAATATTGTAATTGAGTTAAGTAATACAACGCCTAATCCTGCAAAAATTTATTCAAACGAGGGAATAGCACAATTTTTATTTTTTAAATCAGATACTCAGCCAGAAACAACTTATAAATCAAAAAACGGCAAATATCAGGGTCAAACTACAATTCAAGTTGCTAAGATTAAAAAGTAATTTATGGATAAATTTCTGATCAATGGCCCTTGTAAAATTAAGGGCAGCGTTTCAATTTCGGGTTCAAAGAACGCATCCTTACCAATATTAGCAGCAACACTATTATTTGATAAACCTATAGTTATCAAAAATTTACCAAGAGTTCGAGACATTAATACAATGTTAAATTTATTAAAGTCTCTTGGTTCTAAAATAATATTATCAAAAGATAAAAAAACAGCAAAAATCATAAATAAAAAAAATATGAAAACTTTTGCTAGTTATTCTTTAGTCAAAACAATGCGTGGTTCTATTTTAGTTTTAGGTCCTCTTATTTCAAAATACCATAATTCTAAAATCTCTTTACCCGGAGGATGTTTAATTGGTGCTAGACCAGTTAATTATCATTTAACGGCATTAAATAAACTTGGTATGAAATATGAACTAAAAGATGGATATATTTTAGCAAAATCAAAAGGAAAACTTAGCGGAACAACTGTAAATTTTCCAAAGATAAGTGTTGGGGCAACTGAAAATTCTATAATAGCAGCATGTTTAGCAAAAGGAAAAACAGTTTTAAAAAATTGTGCAATAGAACCTGAGATTAAAGATCTTACAAATTTTTTAAATAAAGCTGGAGCGAAAATAAAATGGACAGGAAGAGTTTGTAAAATCATAGGTGTAAATTCTTTAAATGAAACAGAATATTCTGTAATGGCTGATAGAATAGAAGCAGGCACATTTTGTGTAGCTGCAACACTTGCAAAAGGTAATTTACAAATAAATAATTTAAATCCTAAAATTATAAGTACAGAAATAAAATTACTACAAAAAGTTGGTGCTAAAATTAAAACTAGTGAAAATAAAATCTTAATTAAAGGACCTGAAAAAATAAAATCAATAAAAAGCATTAAAACTAAAGAGTTTCCAGGTATTCCAACAGACCTTCAAGCACAATTAATGGTTTTAATGTGCAAAGCAGTTGGCAAAAGCTCAATAACTGAAAGTATTTTTGAAAATAGATTTATGCATGTTGCGGAATTGCAAAGACTGGGAGCAAAAATAAATATTAAAAATAATACTGCTACGATGGAAGGAAATACTAAATTCATTGGTGCCGAATTAATGTCTAGTGATTTAAGGGCTTCTGTTGCTTTGGTTCTAGCAGCTATAGTTTCTAATGGTAAATCATATATTAACAGAATTTATCACCTAGATAGAGGTTATGAAAAAATAGAAAATAAATTAAAAAAAATAGGTGTTAAAATTAAAAGATTAAAATAGTGAATAAATATTTAACAAAAATAATAGCAAGTGACCAAGAAGGGTTACAGATGATTTCAGCTTGTAGTTCAGGGGCTAAGGTTAAAATTTCAGATATAAAATATCTCTCATCCAATAAGGTTTTTTTATTATCAATTGAAAGAACCAAGGTTGAAAGTGATCAAGAAGATAAAAAAATCAATAGCATTTGTAGGTTTGATTTTGTTGATAAAGTAAGATCAAAGAACATTGATCAATCAAATCAAGAAATAGTTTTAGAACTAGTAGGCATAGATTATTTGAAAAATAATGATGTTTATGAAATAAATCTTATTTTTAATGACAATGCTCATATTGCTTTAACCACAGAAACTATTGAAGCAAGATTAGAGGATCAAAGTGAAATTAAATAATATGAACATACTTAATAGTAAAAGTAAAAATTTTGATAAATTATTAGAGAATTTGCTTTTACAGAGAAAAAAAAAAATTCAATCAGACTCTGTCTCTGTAACAAATATAATTAAAGATGTTAAAAAAAATGGAGATAAAGCTTTATTAAAATACGAGAAAAGATTTAATCAAAACAACATAATTATTCCAAGTTCAAAACAAATAAAAAAATCTATAAATTCACTTGATAAAAAAGTAAAGAAAGCAATTGATACGGCTTATAATAGAATTTATAAATTTCATTCACTTCAAAAATTTAAAAATATTTCTTATACAGATAAATTAAAAAACAAACTTGAATATAAATATGTACCTTTAGAGTCTGTTGCAATTTATGTTCCTGGTTCTAGTGCTTCATACCCATCGAGTGTGTTGATGAATGCTATTCCAGCAATTGTAGCAGGTGTTAAGAGAATAGTTATGATTAATCCAGGCCATAAAGGAAAACAAAATCCAGCCGTATTATACGCCGCAAAAAAATGCGGAATAAAAGAAATTTATTCTATCGGTGGCCCTTCTGCTATTGCGGCAGTATCTTATGGGACTAAAAAAATTAAAAAAGTTCATAAAATAGTTGGTCCAGGAAACGCATATGTTGCGGCAGCAAAAAAAGAAGTTTTTGGTGTAGTTGGAATTGAGGGTATGACTGCAGGCCCTTCAGAAGTGACAGTCGTTTGCGATAAGTTCTCAAATCCTGAGTGGGTTGCAAGTGATTTAATTGGACAAGCTGAACACGATATTCTCGCACAATGCATTTTGATTTCAAAAGATAAAAGTTTGCTAGAGAAAGTAAAAATTGAAATTACTAAACAATTAAAAGAAATTCCAAGAGCTTCTGTTGCAAGAAGAAGTTTAGTCAACAATGGAATTCTTATGTATATTTCCTCAGACACTAAAATAATAAGTGTTGTAAATAAAATTGCACCAGAACATTTAGAATTAAATATTAAAAACTATAAATCACTAGTTCCAAAAATAAAAAATTCAGGATCAATATGTTTAGGAAGATATGCGGTAATGGCAATGACTGATTATAATGTTGGATCTAACCATGTGTTGCCAACTAATGGTTCTGCAAAATACTCAAGTGGTATAAGTGTGAATGAATTTTATAAAAGGATTTCATACATAAACTTATCAAAAAAAGGGTATTGAAAGTCTTGGACCATCAGTTATAACACTTGCAAATTATGAAGGGTTGGTTGGACACGCCCAATCTGTAGTAAAACGAATAAGGAGAAAATAAATTTGTCAAAACAAGACTTACTGGAATTCAAAGGTACAGTGATAGACCTACTTCCTAACGCTATGTTTAGAGTAAAATTAGAAAATGGACATACAGTTACTGCCCATACAGCTGGTAAGTTAAGAAAAAATAGAATTAGAGTTCTCCAAGGTGATAATGTGACAGTTGAAATGACACCTTACGATCTTACTAAAGGAAGAATTATCTTTAGGGGATAAATAAGGCTGAGTAGCTCAGGAGTAGAGCAGAGCCCTGAAAAGGCTTGTGTCGGAGGTGCGAATCCTTCCTCAGCCACCACCAAAAAGTTTCATCTTGAAATAATCGTAAAAGAAATTAACTTTAAGAGATAATAAATAACAAAAGGACTAAGAAATAAGATGAGTACACTACAAGGAAAAATTAAATGGTATAATGGTAAAAAGGGATATGGCTTCATTGAAAGAGATGATAATGAAAAAGATGCCTTTGTTCACGCTTCAGCGGTAAAAGCTGCTGGTATGAGATATCTCAATGAAGGTGATAAACTTGAATTCACATTAGAAGATGGTCCCAAAGGTCCTTCTGCAGTTAATTTAAAAAAAATAGACTAATTTAGAAATTATTTAAAAGGGCGCTTTATCTATGAAATAGATAAACGTCCTTTTTATATTTAGACCTTGAATATTAATTTTTTTTGTCTAAAAGACTGCTCATGAATATAAATATAACATTCAGAAAGACTTTTAGAAGTACTCACAGAAACTGTTTCCATAGCCAGTAGGCTATTTATTTATATTATAATTTTAAATCCACATAAAATAAGATAAAAACAAAGAGGATAAGCCCGGGTGGTGTAATGGTTAGCACGGAAGTTTGTGGAACTTTAAGTTTGAGTTCGACTCTCAGCCCGGGTACCAAAAAATGAATAAAGAAAAAAAATTAATTCCTGGATTACCTTCAGGATTTGAAGATCGTTGGGATAAAAAACTTCTTCTCAAAAAAAAGCTTTTAAAAGCTATTGAGAATAATTTTATTAAATTTGGAGCAGAGGCTCTGGAAACCCCTTCGTTTGAGATAAGTGAAAATATAGGATCTTTTTTGGCAGAAGATGATGCTAACCCTATGTCTGATGTATTCTCATTTCAGGATGGAGAAAAAAGCATTACTCTTAGGTACGATCTTTCAAGCCCACTAGCTAGATTTGTTGCTCAAAATAATCAAGAGCTTCCATCAATCTTTAAAAGGTATGCTATTCAAAATGTCTTTAGAAATGAAAAGGCTGGTAATGGAAGATACAGAGAATTTATGCAAGCAGATTTTGATATCGTGGGAAATGTTAATCCTGCGCAAGCAAATGCGGAGCTTTGCAATTTAATATCAAGCACTTTGTTAGATTGTGGTCTTAAAAAAGATCAATTTACAATCAACATTAGTAATAGAAAAATAGTTCAAGGATTAATTGATGATTTAAAAATATCAGAAGAAAAGCAAGTAAAAGTAATTAGGGCTATTGATAAATTATATAAACCAGGTTTTGGTTTAAAAGGTGTTGAAGATCTGCTTAAAAAAGAAAGAAAAGATATAAGTGGTGCAATCACTAAGGGTGCAGATCTAAACGATGAACAAGCGTCTGAAATACTTAATTTTCTAAAAATTAAAGATTTAAAAGAATTAAAAGAAACATTAAAAAATCCACTGTCTCAAGAAGGTATAAAGGAATTAGAACAAGTATTTGAAGTATTGGGTTACAGTTCAAATTTAAATCAAGTCAAAACAAATTTTACAATTGTTAGGGGATTAGCTTATTATTCAGATTTCATTGTTGAAACAAATCTAAATTTTAAGGTTACAAATAACAAAGGTAAAGAGGTCGATATAGGCAGTATTTGTTCTGGAGGAGCCTATGCAAAATTAATCTCTAGATTTAAAGGCGTGGATATTCCAGGCACCGGAATTAGTTTTGGAGTTGATCGATTGTTATTTGCTTTAATGCAATTAGATCAAATAAAAATAGATAGTCAAAAACCAGTTTTAGTTTGCGTAATGGATGAAAAATATCTTAAAAATTATTATGAAATTTTAGATCAATTGAGAAATAATAATATCAATGCTGAAATTTTTTTAGATACAAAGAAAAATTTAGGTAAGCAACTGACCTTAGCAAATAAACGTGAATTAGATGTTGCAATTATATGTGGTGAAAATGAATTTAATGAAAATACAGTCACGATAAAAAGTCTTAAAGGTGTTAAGGGTGAAAACAATAAAACATTTCCAAAAGAAAATTTAATCGATGAAGTCAAAAAACTTATCTGAAAGTATCCTTAGATCGGTAAAATCTAAGGGTTTTAAATATATTGATTTACCTTCAGTAATTGAGGCTAATCACATTGTTCAAAGATCAGGAGAAAATTTTAGAAAGTTTATCTTCTCCTTTACTGATCAGAATGGAAGCGAGTTGTGTTTAAGACCAGATTTAACAATTGCATCTTGTTTAAGATATTTAGAAAATAATTTAAAAGGTAAGGAAAAAATTTTTTACAGTGGTCAAGCCTATCGAAAATCACAAAACAAAAAAGACTCAATCATTAGAAATCAAATTGGATTTGAAATTTTAGGATCTAAGGATGAGAAAAATGATGATAAAGAAATTATAAATACATCCCTTAAATCGCTTCGAAATATCAAATATTCTTCAGGAACGCTTACTATTGGAAATGTTGAAATATTTAATTTATTAATTTCAAAATTGGACATTCCAAAGAGATGGAAGCTAAGATTAGCCAGACACTTCTGGAGAGAGGAATATTTTAATGATTTATTAAAAAGATTAGAAACTAATTCAGATGTTGATCCAACAATTGTAGAAATAGATAAAAAGCGTTACGTGAAAATGCTTAAAGAGGATTTATCAAATATTGTTGCAGGAAGAACAATTAATGAAATATTAAAAAGGTTTGATCAGAAAATAAAAGATCCTAGAAGAGCTAGTAAAGGAAAGAATGTTTCAAAAATAATTAAAGATTTCTTAAAAATTAAATGTCCCATAAATAAAGCAGCAATTGAGTTAAATAAATTTTTTAAAAAAAACAAAATAAATCTAGCTGTAGATCAAAAATATTTTCCAATCTCTAATAATAAGGTTTCAAAATTAAATGTAGTATTTTCAGCATCCTTTGGAAGACAATTAGAATATTACACCGGAATGGTTTTTAAAATTGATATTAAATCTAAAAATTCATTAAAAAATATTATTAATGGTGGTCGTTATGATGGTCTAATTTCAGACTTAGGATCAAAAAAACAAACTCCAGCAGTAGGTGCTGCTTTAAATTTAAATTACTAATGATAAAAAATATTATAAATATTGGAATTCCAAGCAAAGGTAGACTTAGAAAAGATGTTTTAAATATTTTTAAAAAAAATAAATTAAATCTCATTTCTGAAAGAGGAGAAAGAGATCTTTTAGGATCTATAAAACAATTTAAAAATATTAAGATTTTATATCTTCATGCAAGAGAGATCATCGAAAGACTTGGAGACGGATCTTTGGACATAGGTTTTTCTGGCTTTGATTTATTAAAGGAAAGTGAAATTAACACTCAAAAGAAAATTAATGTTTTAAAAAGATATGATTTTGGTAAGGCTACATTAGTAGTCGCAATTCCTGATCCATGGATAGATGTACAAACAGTTGCAGATTTAGAAGAAATTGCATTTGAATTTAAAGATAAGAAAAAGAAAAGATTAAGAGTGGCAACAAAATATCCGAATTTAACAAGGGAATTTTTGTTTTCAAAGGGTGTTACTCAATTTAAATTAATTGATAGTTTGGGTGCAACTGAAGCTTATCCTTTTACAGGCTCATCGGAAATAATTACAGATATCACTTCTACCGGAGAAACGTTAAAAGCAAACAATTTACGTATTTTAAAGGATGGAGAGATACTTAGATCAGAGGCTTGTATGATGATTTCTAAGTCATCCAATAATAAAATGGGTCTTAAAAAAATAGTAAAATTACTTTCTAAAAATTAAGTCTTTCCAATAAATTAGTATAATTTTGATAATATCTAGATTTCTAATAATTGCATAAAGTGCAACAATAACACAAATAATAAAGAATATTTTTAATACTAAAATTAGTTCCATAAAGTATTTTTAAATATTTAAATACATTAATCAAATATTTACGATAAAATAAAAAATTAGAATCATGGATAATATATTGTTAATTTTACTAGTTTTGTTATTAGGTGGCGTTTTAGCTATTCTTTATCTTAATTTAAAAACTAAGCCAAAAGATGAAAATGAAAACAAAGAAGCTGAGGAAATAGCTAATTTAAAATCAGAAATATCAAGTTTAAAAGATACATTAAACACTACAATCAATAGCTCACTTGGTGCAATGTCGACTTCATTTAATAATCTATCAACTGGGGTTACTAAAGATATGACTGAAACTTTAACTAAGGTAGAGGAAAAGGTTGGTAATTTTAATCAACAAGTTCAACTATTAAATCAAAGCCAAGAGGGGATAACAAAAATTTTAGCTGGAGTTAAGAAATATGGAACTCTTGCAGAATTTAGCTTAGATGCTCTAATTAAAGATTTGCTACCAGCCTCTCAATTTATGACGAATGTTAAAATGAAAGAGGACACCAGTGAAAATGTTGAATTTGCAATAAAGCTTCAAGGAGATGTTTTAGTTCCTGTTGATAGTCATTTTCCAGTAGAAAAATTCAAAGCAATTACCGATGGTCATGACGCGGAAGACAAAAGGGCTGTAGCAGATGCTAGAGCAAAATTAGCCTCAGCGTTTAAAGCAAAAGCTAAAAGTGTTAATGAAAAATATATTGTTCCACCAAAAACTACTGATTTTGCAATCGTATATGCTCCTACAGAAAGTTTATATAAAGAGTTAACTGAATACCAAGATCCAAGTACAAAAGAATTATTAACTCAAGAGTTAATGAAAAAATATAAAGTTGTAATATGTGGACCTAATACTCTTTCTGCTTACTTACAGTCTTTACATATGGGATTTCAATCATTGAAGGTACAAAAAGGTGCAACAGAAATTTATAATCATTTAAAAACAATCAGTACAAGATTTTCTAAACATTTTGACAACATTATAGTTCTTAGAAAAAAATTAGAAGATGCTATGGGAGTTGTTGATAAATTTGGAACGGATGCAAGATCAATTTCAAGAACCTTAGAAAATATTAAAGATCCCGAGCAGGTTGAGAAAGCTGTACAAACTGAAAACGTGGAAAAATTTGTTGAACGAAATAGGCAGCTTAAAAATTAATTTCTTTTTTTCCTTAATAACGTCTATAAGAAATCTCATGCAGTGGAATCAAAAATATGATTATCCAAAATCATCAAGAGCAACAGTAGATGGCATTAGAAGATACTTATTAGGGGAAACAAAATTACCAAGTGTCACTTCAATTTTAGATGCAACACGATCTGAAGAAGATAAAGCAGCATTAGCCAATTGGAGAGAAAGAACTGGGCAAAAAGAGGCTGAGGCAATTACAAAAGCAGCAAGTAGTAGAGGTTCTCAAATGCACAACTATTTAGAGTCTTATTTACTTGGAAGAGAAAATTTAAGCTTTTTTGAAGATAACGAACAATACAAATTAATGGCTAAAGAAATTATAGAAAAAGGTTTGAAAAATAGATTGGATGAAATCTGGGGTGTTGAATGCACTCTTTATTACCCAGAGAAGTATGCAGGTACTGCTGATTGTGTTGGAGTTTATGAAGGAAAAGAAACAATAATTGATTTTAAACAAAGTAATAAACCTAAAAAGGCTGAATATATAGATTCATGGCTTCTTCAAACAAGTGCATATTCTTTAGCACATAACATTGTGTATAACTCCAATATCACTTCTTGTGTAATTTTGGTTTGCACAGTAGATAAATTATTCCAAGAGTTTAAAATTCAAGGGCATGATTTAATTGTTTATCAAAATTTGTTTTTGGGAAGATTAAAAAAATTTAATGAGCTATCGAATTTAACTTAGGATTTTATGGATAAAATAGTAATTTACGATACAGAAACAACCAATAGCACAATTTGGGGCTCAATAATTGAAGTAGGTGCTGTAGTTGTCGATAAAAACTTAAAAGAAATTGGTAAGCTAAATATTCGTGGCAGAATGCCTGAGGGCGAGGTTCCAAGCGCAAAGGCCTTATTAGTTAACTCAACAAGTATTGATTTACTTACCAAAGGCAATTACTCGCATTATGATTTTTTAGGAGCTGTAGAAAACTTCTTCTCAAAAGCTGCACCAGCATTGTTTATGGGTTGGAGTAACTTAAATTTTGACAGGAGGATGTTTCATTTTAATTTTTTTAAAGGAAACAGATATCCATACATTACACATTCATCACCTAATAAAGAACATGATGGTTTGCATGTTGCAAGAGTAGCACAAACCTTGAATCCTGAAACATTAAAGACTGAATTAACAGAAGCTGGAAATGAAAGTTTAGCTTTAGAAGGTTTAGCTAGACAACAAGGATTTGATACATCTCAACAACACACCGCTTATCATGATGCATTCACAAGTTTAAAAATTCTAAGAATTATAAAAGACAAACATAAAGACAATTGGGAAAATTTTTTAAGTACATCAACAAAAAATAGCGTTGAAACTATCTTAAAAAGTGAGGGGATTTATTCAATTTTCGAAAATGTTAAGGGAAAAAATATGATGTATCTTGTCTCTACATTACATCCAGATCATTGTTTTCATCCATCATATGCATCTTGGGGATATTTATTTGATTTAAGAAGAGATCCTGAACCTTTGTTAAATTTATCAATAAATGATCTTAAAGTTTATTTAAAAAAGTTTAGTCCAAAAGCGCTTAGAGTAATCAAAACCAACAAAGCTCCTGTAGTTTTAGATAAAAAGTTTGCATTAAAAGAGAAAGCGTATGCTGACTTAGATTTAGAAACAATCCAGAAAAGAGCAAAAATGGTTAGAAATAGTGAAAATTTCTGTAAAAATATTCAAATAATTAATAGAGAAGCAGCTGAAGAAAAAGCTCAAACTCAAACTCAAGAAGATTTGTTACCAGAGGAAACTTTATATGAAAAATTTATTCCAAATAAAGATACTCAATTGTTTAAAACGTGGCATAGTTCATCTTGGGAAGATAAATTAAGAATGTTGGATAAGTTTCAAGATAAAAGATGTAGTTGGTTTGGCCAAAAAATTATTTATCAAGAAGCACCACATATTTTGCCACCAGATTTATATAAAAATATAAAAAGTGAAATTGCTAGACGAATTTTAAGTAAAAATAGAGAAAAGTGGCAAACTATAGGAATGGCCTACCAAGAAATTGACACTTTAAGAGACCAGGCTTCTAATCGAGATGATGAAGAGGAATTAAAAAAATTAGACGAAATAAATGAATTTATTATGTCTATAGAAAAAAAATATGAAATTGCCTAGTTGACTTTAAGACTGCAATTTATAGAAAGGATATATGCTTACAAATTTTAAAGACGAAGATTTTGATACTAAAATTAAAAATGAAGATGTTTCAGTCATTCAGTTTTCAGCTGAGTGGTGTGGTCCATGTAAGGCACTAAAACCAGTAATGGATAAATTATCTGATGAATATAAAGATAAAGCTGGTTTTTATTATGCTGATGTTGAAGATGGTGGAATTAACACAGGTTCAGCTGCAGGTATTAGAGGTGTTCCAACAGTTATTATCTATAAAAAAGGTGTTGAAGTAGATAGAAAAGTTGGTGGAGTTCCTGAAAGTCACATGAAGGAATTTTTAGAAAAAAATATTTAATTTAAATTCAAAACTTCACCAGCAAGATATAACGATCCTGTAATGAGTATTATATCGTTTTCTTTTACTGGGATTGACTTTATAGCATCCTCTATACTTTTTTTATAATTTATATTCGAAAAGTTTTTTAGCTTATCTTTAAGCACTTCTCCTTTAATTGAATTGGGTTGATTGGGTATATCTATTGTAGTCAATGTAGCAATATTCTTAAAGAAACTCATATATTCATTATGATCTTTATTAGCCATCATTCCAAGAATGATATGTTTATTACAATCTAAACTTTCCAAGTATTCATTCAAAACCTTTGCACCCAAAGGGTTATGTGATCCATCAACAAAAAGTTTGTGATCTTTTACAAGCGCTTTAAGTTTTCCAGATTTAATTTCTTGTAATCTTGCAATACTATTTATTTTTAAAACACCTTTTTTAATGTGATCATCTTTAATATTTAAATCTTTCAAAGTTCTTAGGGTTGCAATAGCTGTTGAGACATTTTCTAATTGAAATTGACCTTTTACATTTGGCATAGGTAATTTTATTCCTCCAAATTGATCTTCATAATAAAAGAAGTCATTTTCTTGCATTGTAAAACTATAATTTTCGTTATGAAAAATTTTATTTGATCTATTATTTGATATTGTTTTTTTAATATTATCCGCAATTTCTTTATTGCTTTGTTTTGCTACTATAATATTTGAGTTTAAAAGGCTTGATGTTTTTTCAAAAATAATTCTTTCAACATTTTGATCATTTTCAGGTAACCAATCTAAATGATCAAGTCCAATAGAGGTTACAACGCTAGCAAGGTTATTTTTTAATATATTTGTAGCATCAAATCTAAAGAATAATCCACTCTCAATTAAATTGATATTTTCTGGGTATTGAGATGCTTTTAAGAAATAAGCTGCAGTAAGTATTTCAAAAAAAGTAATCGGTTCATTATTGTTAGCATTTTCAATTTCCTCAAGTAAATTTGCTAAATCATCATCATTCAATTCTTCATTATTAAAAACAAACCTTTCGTTAATACTTTTGATGTGTGGGCTTGTATAGACATTACATTTTAAATTTGCTTCTTTTAAAATTGATAACATTGCTTGGATAGTTGAATATTTTCCATTAGTTCCAACAATTGAAATTGCTTTGATTTTGTCTTGAGGACTCCCTAGTCTTTTGCAGAGATTTTGAATACGATCTAGACTTAAATCTATTTCTTTAGGATGCAACTTTTGTAAGCGACTGACTATCTTCTGAAGTTTCATTTTGTTCAGCACTTATATCAGAGTTTTTCTTTAACAATATTGATAATAAAGTTCCAATTTTTGATGCAAGCTCTTTACGCTCAACAATTAAATCAACAAAACCAGTTTTTTCAACATATTCACTTTTTTGGAAACCTTCAGGTAGCTCTTCTTTAACAGTTCCTTGAATTACTCTTGCACCCGCAAATGCAATTAAAGCCCCTGGTTCTGCAATATGAATATCACCTAACATAGCGTATGATGCAGTAATACCGCCTGCTGTTGGATCAGTTATGCAAACTAAATATGGTAGTCCATTTTTTTTTAATTCATTAATTGCAAGTGTTGTTCTTGTCATTTGAGATAAAGAAATTAAACTTTCCATCATTCTCATTCCTCCTCCAGCACTAATACACAAAAACGGTGTTTGATTTTCTATGGCATGTTGTATCCCATATAAAAAAGCTTCTCCCTCTGCGGCAGCCATAGACGCACCTAAAAAATCAAAATCAGATGCCACTGCTGTAATTTTAATATTATTTATTGTTCCAGAAGCAACCATCATTCCACATTCTAATCCTGTTTTTTTTCGAGCACTTTTCAATCTTTCTTTGTAAGGTTTAGAATCTGTCCAATTAAGCGGATCATCTTTTGGTATTGGAGTTTTGAAAATCTCGTAATTGTTTTTTCCAAACAATATATCAAATCTTTGTTTTGGCTTTATTCTATGATGTTTATTACAATCAGGACAAACCCAAAGATTTTTTTCTAAATCAGTTTTAAGAATAGGGCCTCTACAGCATGAGGTCCAATCACTTTTTGCGATATCTTCTTTAGTAGCTCTATCTCGGATAGCAGTTTTAATTTTTTCACCTGCTTTAATAATTTTAGTTATCCAGTTCATTGAATTTTATTTTTTAATCTCTTAACGATATTAGTAACATTTGTGACAGCATTTTGTCTCTTTTCAATTGATTTAGAGATTTCCTTACAAATTGCACTACCAACCACCAAACCATCAGCTTTTTTAAGAGATTGGATGGTTTTTTCTGTAATACCAAAGCCAATAACAACATTTTTTGATTTATTATGTTTTTTTATTTTATTGTATTTTTCTAAAATTTTCCTCGGGGACACCTTAAGCTTTCCACCCGTTGTAGATAACATGCTAATATAATAAATCATGTCGTGTGAGTCTTTTATGATTTTTTTTAGTCTTATCTGTGAAGTAGTTGGTGAAACTAATTGAATAAAATTAATTCCTTTTTTTTTACATTTTGATGCAAAATTTTTATTTTCAGGATAAGGTAAATCAACAACTATTAAACCATCAACTTTTGATTTTTTACATTTTTCTAAAAATTTATTTTCATTATATTGATAGATCATGTTGTAATAACCCATCAGGATAATAGGTTTATTTTTTTTTATTTGTTTAAAATTTTTTGCAATTGAAAATACATCATTAATTTTAATACCGTTTTTAATTGCCCGGTAAGCACTTGTTTGTATTTGTCCCCCATCAGCTATAGGAGTGTTATGCGGAAAACCTAATTCACAAATATCTGCATAATTAGAAATTGATTTTAATATTTCTAAGGATTTTTTTTTAGTATTATCACCAGCAACAGTATATGTCAGTAAAGCTGGTCTATTCTCTTTTTTTGCAGCTGAGAAAGCTTTGCTAATTAACGAATTCATTAATTTTTACCCAATCTTTCTCTTAAAATATCTCTATCTTTTTTAGCGTCACCACAAGAGTTAACGATTATGATTGTGTCTTTACTTAATTTTGGTGCAATTTTTATCGCCTCAGCAAATGCATGACTAGGTTCTAAACTTGGATTAAGTTTTTCAAATTTTGTTACCATCACATGTGCTTTTAATGCATCTTCATCAGTTGCATAAGTGTATCTTGCTCGTTTTGTATCTTTTAAAAAACAATGTATTGGACTAACACCTGGGTAATCCAATCCAGCACTAATTGATTCAGTGTCATTAATTTGACCTTCTTTGTTTTGACAAACATAAGAAGCTGCACCATGTAAAATTCCAATTTTGGCATTTCTACTTAAAGGAGCGGCATGGAGTTTTGATTTTTTTGGACCTCCAGCTTCTACACCAATTAATTCTATTTGTGATTTGTTAAAATCTATAAATTCACTCCAAAAACCATATGCTGAACTTCCACCACCCACACAGTTAATTAATTTAATTTTTTTTGGAATTTTTTTGAATTCTTGTTTAATTTGTATTTTTAATTCTCTTGAAATTTGTGCTGTACTCCATCCACAAATTTTTACAAAAATATTTGGACCAACTGTACTTCCAACACACATATGTGTAGTGTCACAATTTGATACCCAGTATCTCATACACTCACTTACCGCATCGACTAAAGTTTGACTTCCTGAATATACAGGAACTATTTCAGCACCATTTTTTCTCATAGCGTCACAATTTGGTTTTTGTCTTTTGATGTCTTTGGCACCCATGAAAATTTTACATTTAAGACCAAATTCCTTTGCGGCCATACTTAACATTTTACCTGCATAACCAGCACCAGTGTCACCAACAATATATTTTTTTCCCATAGCCTTACAAATTAAGGCATGAACAGTTGCATTGTATATTTTGTGGGCACCACCATTAGCCTCTGATACAACTTTGGCCCATATTTGAGCACCACCTAAATGATTAGATAAATTTTCTAATTTTACAAAAGATGTCGGAGAGCCAATGTAATTTTTAAAATAATAATCTCTTTTTTTTAAAAATCTTTTATCATTCCTTAGTTTTTTAAATTCTTTTGTTAAATCTTCTACAGGTTTTTTTAAAGTTTCAGGTATAAAACTTCCACCAAACTTTCCACCCCAAAAACCTTGTTGATTGTGTTGATCAATTAATTGAATACCTTTTTTAAGTTTCATTTTTAATTTCGTTAACTTTTTTTAAAAAAAATTCTATTTTGGATAGGTCTTTTAATCCAGATGTTTCTACACCACCAGATAAATCTATAAAATTTGCTAAATTTTTATAATTTTCAAGATCATCATTGTATTGAATATTCCCAGCAATCATTAATTCCTTATTTAACTTAATATTTTTAATCAGGTTATGATCAAAAGATTGGCTTTTCTCATATCCTTTACTATCAAAAAGGTAAATGTCAGTAACATCAGAAAATAATTTATAATTGGTCAAATCAGATTCTGATTTTATTGTAAAAGCTGTAATAATTTTCTTTTGATATTTATGTTTTATCTCTTTTATTTCCTCTGGGGAGCAATCGTATAATTGATAGTAATCAAAAGGTAACTTTTGAATTTTCTCTAAAATTTCTCTATTTGGTTTAACAAGAACGGCAACATAGTAACATTGTTTTGGATTTATGTTTAAGAGTTTTTTTAAATTTTTATATTCAACATATCTAGAACTTTTTGGATAGTTACAAATAAATCCTATAAACTTAGGTGGGTGAGGGTGATTAATTAAAAAATTTAAAGTAATTGGATCTGAAATCCCACAGATTTTACATCCTTTGATCATCATTTTAAATGATCAATTAATTTTTTAATATTATTTTTAATATTTCCTTTAGTGATAGGTCTTCCAATTACAAGCCAATCACTGCCATTTCTAAATGCTGCTTTTGGAGAGAGAACTCTTTTTTGATCTCCTTTGCTTGAATTAAACCTTATTCCGGGCGTAATAATTTCTTTTTTAAAAAATTTTCTTACAATTTTTACTTCCTGAGCACTACAGACAACAGCATCCAACTTTGCTTTTTGTGCAAGTTTCACCTGATGAGCTACTAATTTCTTTACATTTATATTGTAACCTATTTCTTTTAAAGCCTTGTTATCTAAAGAAGTTAGAATTGAAACACCAACTATTTTAGTTTTTCCAGAAACTTTCTTGGCTGCTTTTAATGCTTCTAAACCTGAGCTTAAGTGCATAGTGCAATAATTAAAATTAAGATCTTTAATTGCTTTTACTGCTGATACACAAGTGTTAGGAATATCTGAAAACTTAAAATCTCCAAATGTGATTTGATTTTTTAATTTAGATACAAACTTTCTCCCATTTTTAGAGTTTAAAAATTCTAGTCCAAATTTGTAACCAATTTTCAATTTCGATGTTTGAGTATTTTTTATAATTTTTTTTGCTTTTGAAACGAGAGTTGTATCTACCGCTATAAATATCTTACTCTTCATTGTTTATCTTTTTAAACATATCTTTACTCATCTTCCAAGAAATTACTTTTTTCTCTGGAACTGAAACTTTCTCTCCAGTTCTGGGATTTCTTCTGATGGATGCTTTTTGAGTTTTTACACTGAAACGCCCAAAATTCCTTAATTCGACTGAGTCTGAACGTCTAAGAGCTCTTTTAATTTCTTCTAAAATTATATCTATAAACTTGGACAGATCTTTCTTTAGAAAATTAGGGTAGTTATTTGAGAGTTGTTTTAAAAGCTTTGATTTTACAATAGCCAATTTAAATCTTTTTTATTATTATTTTTCTTCTTCTTTTTTCTTCAGGTCTTCAGAAAGAGAACTAAATGGCAAGTTTTTACCACTAGATTCACTTCCATAGGTCTTAAGAGCTAAATCTCGAGCTTGCTCCTCCAAGTATTTAATACTTAATGTAACTTTTCTCTTATCCATTAAAATTTCTTTAATACCAACGTCAACTTTTTCCCCACCCGTCCATCTCGACGGTCTTGCATCAGCAGAATTAAGTGCAATCTCCGATTTTTTGATTTGAAAATCCATCTCACATCCTTCTGGTCTCACAGTTAAACCTTTATTATCAGTCTTAACTACTTTGACTGTAATTGTACTTCCTTTTTCCTTATCTTTGAAGAAATCAAAAGGATCTGGTAGTGTTTGTTTTAAACCAACTCTAATTTTTTGCTCTGATGATTTAATTTCTAATACTTTAACTTTAATTTTGTCACCTTTTTTATATTTAGCAAGTTCTTCTTCGCCGTTATTAAAATACGTTAAATCATTGCAATGCAAAAATGAGTCAATGTCTGTGTCTTCAATTTTAACGAATAAAGAATATTCATTTTTGTTTACAACTTCTCCTTCAACAATTGTATCTACAGGATATTTTTTCTCAAATGTTTCAAAAGGATTGTCTTGGGTCAATCTGTGACTGATCGCTACTCTTCGCTTATCTTTATCAATTTCTGTTATAAAACATGGAATCTCCTGTCCAACTTTAAGCATTTTCTTTGCAGAAATATTTTTCTTTGACCAGGATAATTCAGAATTATGCAATAAAGTTGTTAGTCCTTCTTCAAGAGAGCAAAAAGCACCGAAATCAGAAATTTTTTCAACCTTAACAGTGTACTGAGTATTTAATTTATAATTGTCAATATTATCGAATGGATCTGGATATAATTGTTTTATAGAGCAACCTACTTGAAGTTTATTTTCATCTACCGAAATTACCTTTAGATCTTTTTTCTCTCCAATTTCTAAAATATCAGAGGGATGATCAATTCTTGTGTAACTTAGTTCCTGAAGATGTGTCAAAACATCTAGCTCACCATTTACTGAAAAGAAGCAACCAAAACTTGAAAATCCTTTTACAACTGCATCTTTAATTATGTCACCAACTTTATACTTAGCAACTAATTTAGCTTTATCTTCTTTTTTAAATGATGAAATTATTTCTCTTCTAGAAACACAAGCATTACCTCTTACTTTGTCTAATTTAATTAGGGCAAACTTTTGTGGTTCATGCATTAAGTGACTTATATCTTTTAATGGTTTATCGCTAATTTGTGATCCAGGAAGAAACATTAATGATCCAGTATCTATATGCTCTACAATACATCCTCCTTTACATTTAGATGTAATTTTACCCATAATTGGTTCATTTTTTTCATAAGCTTCAACCAGTTTATCCCATCCTTTTATTTTTTGAGCTTTACTTGCAGAAACTAAAACTTCACCATTTTTATCCTCAATTTTTTCTAATAGCACAGGAATATTTTGCCCAATTTTTATTTTTTCTGACAAACCAATATTTTTTAATTCATTAATATCTAGCACTGGCTCAGATTTAAGACCTTCTACAAATAAAAATACAAATTTTTCTGTAATTTTATTGATTTTACCTTCTATAATTTTTCCCTCTTCAATTTGAATTTTTGATAGTTGGCTATTAAGTAATTTTTCGAATTCTTGGGAGGCTGGATTTGATAAATCTTTATAAATTTCCATTAATTATTAAATTTCCTGTCTATTATTTTTTTTATTTTTAAAAAACATGCTCTTTTAGTAAGGTTTGTTGTATTAATCAATAGTGAATCTTTTGTTTTTCTTAAGGGTGATATTTTTCTTTTTATATCGCTTTTATCACGGTTTTTAATGCTTTTTAAGACCTCATTAAAGGAAATCATTTTATTCAATGACTTTAATTCTTTATATCTTCTCAAAGCTCTTGTTTTAATATTTGCCGTGATAAAAAATTTAAAATCTGCATCAGGAACTATATTGTAAGTTATATCTCTTCCATCAAGGCAAGAACCGCTGTATTTTTTTGGTGGATTATACGCAAAGTTTACTTGAAATGAATGCACTAACTTTCTTATTTTTTTTATTTTTGAAATTGAAGATGCTTCAGTGCTAACATTATCAGAGAGTAGAGCTTTATTAGATAAATCTTTAATTTTAAGTGATTTTATTTTTAATTTAAGAAATTTATGATTGAATTTTTTTGGAAATTTTAATTTTAAGAATGCAATAAATCTATAAATTTTTCCCGTATCAAGATAGAAAAGATTATAATGTTTTGAGATTGCTTTTGCTATCGTTCCAGCACCTGCGGCTGCAGGAGAATCAATTGCTATTTTTAAAATATCTTTTCTTTTTATCATTAATTTTTAATATTATTTATTATTTTTAAAAAATTTGGAAAAGATGTTTTAATTGAATCTTTATCATGAATATTCCATTGACCTCCAAATGACAATGCCGCTATAACACTTGTCATAAAGACTCTATGATCTTTTAAAAAATTTTTTATTGTAATTTTTTTATTTAAATTTAAGTCAGGATTGCCATATATTTTAATTGAGTTTTTTGTTGTAACTGTTTTGATACCCATTTCGTTAAGAATATATTTTCCCCATTTTAGTCTTGGACTCTCTTTTTGATTTAATTCCTCTAAGCCCCTAAAGTAAGAAATCCCTTTGGCTTTAGCTGCAACTAAAAAAATAACCAAAAACTCATCAATAGCTGCACTATTTAACTTGGAGGGACAATTGATTGATCTTAGTGATTTAGGGCTAACAATATTTATATCTGCTAATATTTCTCCTTTATAAAATTTTTTGTTCTTAAATATAATATTTACTCCCATTTTTTTAAGTATTGTTATAATGCCTGTTCTTGACGGATTTATATTTACATCTTTGATTGTTAATTTAGAATTATTTGACAAGGCAGTTAGTACCATAAAAAAAGCACAAGAACTTATATCTGATGGAATATTATAATTTAATGGTTTAATTTCTTTAACTTTTTGGATTTTTATTTCATCAATTTTGTTAGTTTTTTTTATTGTTATTGGAAGTTTTAAATATTTACACAACAACTCTGTATGATTTCTCGATTTTTTTGCTTTAATTATTGTTGTTCCGTTAGTTCTTAATCCTCCTAAAATTACCGAGCTTTTACATTGTGCAGATCCTCTTTTTTCCATGTATGTGAAGGGTTTTAAATTTTCTGAGCCTTTTATAATTAAAGGCAAGTTTTTGTTTTTGTTTAATTTAAGTTTTGCTCCAAATTTACTTAGTGGACCAGCTATTCTTTTGAAATCTCTTTTTGATAAGCTTCTATCACCTATCAATTTTATTGGATAACTTGTATTTATTAATAATCCAAGAATAAGTCTTCCTAAAGTTCCAGAATTCTTTGCATCAATTGTAATATTTTTTTTATATTTATAGCCATTTATGCCTTTGCCATAAATTTTACATGAATTTTTAAAAACCTTGGATTTAATTCCTAGTTTTTTTATAGCATCTATTGCGGCAAATACATCTTCAGATAAAAGCAGATTTCTTGCCTTAGAAATACCGTTTGCTAATGATGAAAACAGAACCCATCTAATACTAATACTTTTATCTCCACTAACTTTTATAATCTTATTAAATTTGCCTAATTTATTATTTATTAATATCGAATTTTTCATTAAATTTTAGTTAAATTTAAAGTTATTGCCAAAGTATGCGTTTTTAGCATTAATATCTTTAACTAAATTTGATGGAGTATCTTCAGCAATTATTTTACCATTACTTAGAATCATTGCGATATCAACGCACGCTAAAAGATCTCTTGCTTGATGATCACATATACAAATTGTAATTTTACTTTCGTTTTGTAAATTGACAATTATTTCTTGAAGCATTTTAATTGTTAAAACGTCAAGTGCTGCAAAGCACTCATCTAATAAAAGTACTTTTGGTTCACTTAATAAAGATAAGGCTATAACTAATTTTTTTTTCTGACCTCCGGATAAAAACTTTGCTTTTATATCCTTTAGATTATCTAACTCGAATTTTGAAATTAAGTAATTTATTCTTTCAGATCTGTAATTTTTATTTTCTATTACAATTTCACTGATTGCTTTCAAATTATCATGGAGTGTTAGATCATTAAAAAAGCCTCCATATTGTGGAACGTATCCCACTTTAAATTTTTTTGTTCTTAAATATATTGGAAATTTAGTTACATCTTCACCTTGAATTTTAATTTTACCAGTTTTTGGAACAATCAAACCAGTGATTAAATTAAAAATGGTTGACTTACCTACCCCATTTGGACCAAGCATGCCAAAAATTTGACCCTCATTAATTTTAAAATTTATATTATCTAAAATAAGTCTATTTCCATATGCAAGCGAGACATTTTCAAATTCAATAATTGTATTAATATTTTTAAAAGATTTAATTCTAAATTTTTTAATTATTGCCATTTTAGTTAATGCTTCTAATATTTACTTTTTTTTTATTTTCATACATAAAAATTTTTGTGTCTTTTGTTTTTATATTAATCTCAACCACATCAGCCTCAAGGATATTCTCTAGGCTATTATAAATTACTTTTCCAGAAATTATCATAAAGTTTTTTTCTAAAGAAAAATCTAAATAATTCGCTTTTATTTTGTTATCTAGATAGGTGATTAAAACATTTTTAGAAAAAATTGTATCAAAATTATTCAAATTATATTTTCCAAAATCTGAAGTTATTTCAATATTATCTGAATTTTTCAATTTTATTACCGCACTAACATCTGTTAGGAAAATAGTATTAGGTTCTGAATAATCTATCTCACCTTTTTTTGCACTTATTATATACTGATTACCGTCTGCATCCATTGATTTGTAATTTACATCTTCAATTATATTTGAATTATAAGAAAAGTTTGTATCATTATTGATATTTGTAGTAGGAGTGATTGTAGTGTTATTATCTATCCTGTAAAATTTAAAGTAAAAAAAATACAATAAGCTGATTAAACAAATAAAAAATAAGAATATCTTTACAACTTTTTTTACATCCATTTAAGAAATATTTGATTGTAAAATTGTATGAACGTGTACAACACCTATAGTTGTATAAGGTTTCTTCTTATTGAATACTGCCAATGATGTTATCTTTTTTCTATTCATCAATGATAAAGCTTTCGCTGCTAATTCGTTTTTTTCAATTCCAATAGGTTTTTTTGTCATTATTTTTTCAACAGATAAATCTTGAAAATTTAAATTTTTTTGAGACATTCTTCTTATTTGTCCATCAGTTATTATACCTACAGTTTTTTTTTTACTATTTCTAACAATCAAAATACCTAATTTTTTTTCACTAAGAATTTTTAAAGCTTTTTTAACTTGAACTTTTGTATCAACAAAAGGTATTTTATTTCCTGTCAACATTATATCTTCAACTGTTTTCAATTGAGCACCTAAACTTCCTGCAGGATGTAATTTTTTAAAATCCATTTTATCAAATTTTTTATGGTGCATTGTTGCTATTGCCAAGGCGTCTCCTAATGCAAGTTGAGCTGTTGTACTTGCAGTTGGTACGATACCAGCTGCTTCTTCAACTTTAGGGATTAGTAATTTTATATCGGAAGCTTTATATAAAATAGAGTCTTTTCTAGAAACAATTCCTATTAATAAAATTTTATTTCTGTTGGCATATTGTATTATATTTTTAAGTTCACTTGTATCTCCGGAATTGCTTATTAGAATTAATATATCTTTTTTTGAAATCATTCCTAAATCCCCGTGTGATGCTTCACTTGCAGAGAGGTTAAAGGATGGTGTTCCAACTGATGCAAAAGTCGAAGCTATCTTTGATGCAATTAGACCACTCTTACCAACACCACATAAAATTATTTTAGACTGACATTTTGCGATTTGAATAATTGCATCATTAAATGATTTATTAATTTTTTTTTTAAGTTGCTGTAAACTTTTTATTTCAAGATTTATTACATCTTTGGCAATAGATATAAATTTTTTATTTTTCATTAGTGAGACCAAATATCATCCTTAAATAAAGCTAAATCGAGATCAACTCTCGTTTTAAGAAATTTTAAACATTCATGATATAGTTTTATTCTATTTTCTCTCTCAAGTATTTTGTTAAGTTCTTCATGAATTTTATGAAGATAAATTACATCATTTGCACAATATTTTAATTGAGCAGCACTCAATTCTCCCCCAAAATCTGAATTTTGAAATTGTTTACTTACATCTATATTAATAAATTCTTTAATTAAAGTTTTTAATGAATGATTATCCGAGTAAGATCTTGCAAGTTTTGATGCAATTTTAGTGTCTAAGATATTTTTAGTTTCAGTTTTTAAATAATACTTTATATGAGCCAAATCTGCTCTGCCGTAATGAAAAATTTTTATTATATTCTCATTGCTTAGTATTTTTGACAAATTAGGAGCCTGATAATTTTTTCTATCAAATTGGATGATGTGTGCGTCTGAATTGCCTGATGATATTTGAATTAAACAAAGAGGATCTCGTCTTACATTTAAACCCATAAATTCACCATCTACAGCTAATATATTGCCTAATTTCAAATCATCTGGTAGATCATTTTTGTGAAGTTGAATATTACTCATTTTTAAACATATATATATGAAAGCAAAAAATTGTCTAATCTTTGGTGGTAGTGGCCAAATAGGTAGAAACTTAATTAGAAAATTAACAAAAAATAATTATCAAGTAACTGTTGTCACAAGAAATATTCACCAAAAAAGCCTAATTATAAAAACACAAGCTAACGCAGGTTATATTGATATTGTAGAAGCAAATATTTTTGATGAGGAAAAGATTAGAAAACTTTTTAAAAAGTCAGATATTTGCATAAATTTAGTTGGAATTTTATTTGAGCAAAAAAAAGGAAGTACTTTTCAAAATATTCATACTGTCTTTCCATCACTATTAGCAAAACTTTCTAAAGAATATAATCTGAAACACTTTATTCATTTATCAGCGCTAGCAGTAGATAAAGCTAATGACTCACTTTATGCACAAAGTAAAATTGAAGGTGAAAGTAGAATTTTTAAAAACTTTCCTTTAGCAACAATTTTACGACCATCTGTTGTTTATTCAGTAGATGATAATTTTACAACAAATTTTATGACTTTATTAAATAGACTTCCGTTATTCCCAATTTATTACAATGGAAAGACTAAGTTTTCACCGATACATTGCTCTGACGTTACAGATATAATTTATCATATTATTTCAAATAATATTTATTCTAAAATAATTGAATGTGTAGGTCCTGAAGTAATTACATTCAAAGAAATCTTGCAAAGATTACTTATTCTTATTGGTAAAAAAAGAATTTTGTTACCATTTCCTTTACCTTTAGCTCAAATTTCTGCAAGTTTATTTGAATTATTGCCAAATCCTTTACTTACTAGGGATCAATTAAGACTACTAAAATATGATAATATTCCGTCTGGCAGATATAAAACAAATTCTGAAATTGGCATACCAAGTTTAAGATATTTTAATGAAGAGGTAAAAAAATATTGTTATATGTGGAAAGATGGTGGGCAGTTTTCAACAGAAAAATATATATCAAATAACGATTTAGAAAATAAAGCTAATTAAATTCTTAAGCTGATTGAATTTTTTTGTCAATCAATTCTGGAACTTCCTCTTTTTCTGATAAATCCTCTTTTTTACCTTTTGGTTGATAAGCATATAGTAAATGAAGCTTGCAATAAGAAAAATCTTTCAAAGATGATCTTCCACAAAAGTAAAATGATTTTTCATCTGGATGACCAACAGGCCATTTGCAAGAGCTTTCATCAAGCTCCTCTAATTGTTTTGGATTTTCGGGCTCAAAGTCTTTTTCTATTATTAGTGATTTAAATTTACTTCTCCGACTTTTTCTTGTTCTTCCATTTTTTTCTTCAAAAGAATTATCAAAGTTTTGACTTGAGGTAGCTGTCCTGGTTTTAATTTTTGCTGATAAATTTAACCTATGTGCTTTTCCAATCACTGCATTTCGACTTATACCGCCAATGATTTCCGCAATTTGGCTAGCAGTATTTCCTTTGCCCCAGAGTTCTTTTAATTTTGTAACTTTTTCCTCAGTCCAACTCATAATCAATATATTGTATCTTGTTTATATAAAACAACAATATACTGATATAAAATTAAATTAAACAATCAAAAAATGAGACTTATCAACATTAAATTAAGTTAGTAAGTATGTATATATTTTCAATCCCAACTTGTATTAATAATTAAACTTTATAAAACAAATTAAATTTATGAGTTATTTGGCTAAAAATTATAATAGAAAAAAAATTTCCTTTAGATATGGCAAAGGTAGTTATTTGTATTCCACTAATAAAAAAAAATATTTAGATTTTGTGCAGGGAATAGCGGTTAATTCTTTAGGTCATGCAAATCCTAAATTAATAAAAACTATAAAAGATCAATCAAAAAAATTATGGCATGTATCAAATGCATTTCAAATTCCAGAGGGAGAAAAATTGGCTAAAAAGTTATGTAAAAAAACTTTTGCTGATTATGTAATGTTTCAAAATAGTGGGGCAGAAGCTACAGAAGCAGCAATTAAAGTTGCTAGACGATATTTTTATTCAATAGGTAAACCAAATAAAAATAGAATTTTATGTATTAAAAACTCTTTCCATGGAAGAACTTTAGCAGCAATTTTTGCCAGTGGATCAAAGAAAATGACAGAGGGATTTGGTCCAAAAGTAACAGGTTTTGATCACTTTAGCTTTGGGGATCATAATTCTCTTAAAAAAAAAATTAATAAAAATACCGCTGCTATTATGGTTGAAACAATTATGGGCGAAGGTGGCATTAAAGTGATTCCAGATTGGTGCTTAAAAGAATTAAGAGCATTATGTAACAAGAAAAAAATATTATTAATACTCGACGAAGTTCAATGTGGAATTGGAAGATCTGGTGATTTCTTTGCTTTTGAAAAATCTAAAGTAAAACCTGATATTGTACCAATTGCAAAAGGTATAGGCGGAGGATTTCCTATTGGCGCAGTTTTAATGAATAAAAAAGTTGCATCAAGCATGACGCCAGGTACTCATGGATCAACATTTGGAGGAAATCCATTAGCTATGTCTGTTGGAAATACTGTAATGGATATTATATCAAATAAGAAATTTTTAAATAATGTAAAAAGCTTATCTAAATATTTTTTATTTAAATTAAATAAAATTCAACAAAAATATCCAAATATAATTAAGCAAATAAGAGGAAAGGGTTTTTTGATTGGGATACAGTTGTATAAAGATCAATCTGAGTTTATTAAAAAATTAATGAATAATCAATTATTGACTATTAGAGCAGCAGAAAATGTTGTTCGTATTTTACCTCCATTAAATGTTAAAAAAAAAGAAATAGATTTAGCAATAAAAATTATCGAAAAGGTTTGTTCACAAATAAAATAATATGAAACATTTCATAAATTTAAAAGATATTCCTGCAAAAGATCTTAGAAAGATTATTAGTGATGCTAAGAAAAGAAAGAATTCAAGAAATAAACTAAATACTCTTGAGGTTGATAAAGGTGCACCTCTTAAAGGTAAGATTTTAATACAAATGTTTGAGAAGGCTAGCTCAAGAACAAGGATTAGTTTTTATTTAGCAATTAAACAACTAGGAGGAGGGACTTTAACACTTCGATCTAATGAGCTTCATTTAGGTCAAGGAGGTGAGAGTATTGCTGATACTGCTAAAATTCTATCTACTTATGGTGATGGATTTATGATGAGAACTGATAGTGATAAAAAGATAGAGGACTTCAAAAGATATTTATCAGTACCAATTATTAATGGTCTAAGCCCGTCTTCACATCCTACACAAGTTTTATCTGATATTTTTACAGTTGAAGAAATAATAAAAAAACCTATTTCAAAATTAAATATTTGTTGGATTGGTGATTCAAATAATGTTTTGGATAGTTTGATAGCTGCATCAGTAAAATTTTCTTTCAAGTTAAGTATTGGTTGTCCAAAAAAATTTGAACCAGGAAAAAAAGTTAGAAATTGGGTCAAAAAAAATAATAAAAAAATTTATATTTATAATGATGCAAAAAAAGCAGTTTCAAATGCAGATGTAATTTTTTCAGATAAAGTTATTTCTTTAAATGACAAAGTTAATAAGAAGAAAAAAATAAAAGCATTTAAAAATTTTAAAATTGATAAAAAATTAATGAGTCATGCAAAAAAAAACTGCATTTTTTTACATTGTTTACCTAGAGGAGACGAAGTGAGTGATGATGTTTTCTTGGGAAATAAATCACACGTATGGCAACAAGCACTCAACAGAGTTCACGTACAAAAAAGTATTTTATTATATTGTTTTGGAAAATTAAGGTAGCGGCAAAGGGCTATCTGAATTTTCGTTTAGATATTTTATTACAGAGGCTCTATCTTTTTCTTTTCTAAGACCCGCATATGCCATTTTTGTTCCCTTTATCCATTTAGCGGGTTTAATTAAAAATCCGTTCAGTTCTTCAAAAGTCCAATTCTTATCATATGCTACTAGGGCTTTGGAATATTTATAGTCTTCAATCGCTCCAACTTTTCTTCCTACAACATTATACAGAGCTGGACCTATAGCATTCTTTCCTCCTTTAACAATTGAATGACAAGCTGCACATTTTTTAAAAACTTTTTCACCATGCGCAATATCTCCCATTGCCATTAATGCTGATATATCAATTTTATCTGACGTCGTGCTTGAGCTGGTTGTGGATACAGTAGTGGCAACTTCAACTTCAACTGAATAACCAGGTGTTTCAGGTTTCTCTACATGAAATATAACATCAGATAATTTTCCAATACCGATAACAAGTAAAGCGACCATTAAAACTGCAGCAACTATTTTATTTATTTCGAAAGAATCCATTTTTTCTAAATTTTGTAGTGAACGTATAACATGATAAATTAAAAAAAAGCTAAAATTTAATGTATAAATTTGCCTCTATAGTTGTTTAATGAGTATAATAATTTGAAAATATAATGAAAACTTTAGTAATTATACCCTCTAGAATGTCCGCCACTAGGCTTCCAGGTAAACCTTTGTTAAAAATAAATGGTTTATCAATTATTTCACATGTATCTAAAAAGGCAGAAGAGGCCAATATTGGAGATGTGATTGTAGCCACTGAGGATCAGGAAATTATTGACGATGTTAAAGGAAATGGTTTTAATGCTATTTTAACTAGCAATAAACACAAAACAGGTACAGATAGAATTTATGAGGCACTTAAAAAATTAAATATTAGGGATGTTGATTTTGTTATGAATTTACAAGGCGATGAACCAGCAATCGATATCCAAGATTTAGTAAGACTGAATGATAAAATGTTACAAAATCCTTCTAAAATAGGAACTCTTGCTGCAATAATAAAAGACAACAAAAACTTAAAAAATGAAAATATTGTAAAGGTAATTACAGAAAATACTTTAAGGGACAACAATTTTCCAAAGAGCATATCTTTTTTAAGAAATTCTGAGAGGATAAATAATATTTATCATCATATTGGCGTTTATTGTTATTCAAAAGATTCACTCGAAAAATTTGTTCAATTAAGTCAATCTAAAAATGAAATAGAAAATCGGTTAGAGCAATTAAGAGCGTTAGACAATAATATTGATATAAATGTATCACTTGCAAAGTCATCTCCAATAGGAGTAGATACAGAGGAAGATTATATAGCCTTGAAAAAAATAATGGAATATAAGAATTGATGAGTAAAATTTATTTTCAAGGGACCTTTGGTGCGTATTCACACTTAGCAGCACTTTCTATCGATCCTAAAGCAAAAATCTTGCCTTGCAAAACTTTTGATGATTGTTTTAACAAAGCATCTGAAGAGCCAGATAGTAGAATTATAATCCCAGAGTCAAATAGAATCACTGGTAACATTGGAATTGAATATTTAATATTTAAACACAGGCTTAATATTTATAAAGAGCATTTTCAAAAAATTGAACACAACTTATTAGGACAACCTGGTGCTAAATTAAAAGATATCAAAGAAGTATACTCACACGCTCAAGGACTTTCTCAGTGTTCAAAATTTATAAAAGAAAATAATTTAGCAGAACATATTAGAGCAGATACAGCTGGATCTGCTGAAATGATTTCTAAAACAAAAGATATTAAGCAATCAGCTATTGCGTCCTCATTGAGTGCCGAAATTTATGGTTTAGAAGTAATTAAAAAAAATATAGAAAACGAAAGTGGAAATTTGACAAGATTTTTGGTTATGGGAAAAAAAATTTCTCAACCAGAATTTAAAGATAAAACTTACATAACCTCTTTTCTATTTAAATTGAAAAGTAAGCCAGCCGCCCTATATCAATCACTTGGAGGTTTTGCAATTAATGGTGTAAATTTAACTAAACTACAAAGTTATCCAGAAAAAAATAGTTTCGACTCTTATTTTTTCTTATGTGATTTGGATGGACACATCGAAGATCCAAAAGTTCAGAAATCTCTTGAAGAGCTAGGTCTACATTGTGAGGATTTTCACGTTCTAGGTGTTTTCGAAGCAGATAACTTGAGACAAAAAAAATAAGAATCTTTTCTTGTAGATTAGAAATTTTAACTGCTATAATGGTTTTGGAGGCTAGAGGTGAATGCTGCTTGAACCCGACCAGATCTTAACGGAAGCAGTCGTAGAGACAGTTATTCAGGTTCTAGTCTCCTTATGGATATATGAATAATAACTCAAAAGTATTAGCTTTAAAATATAGACCACAAACTTTTGATGATCTTATTGGTCAAGAGGTTGTTGCAGAAACTATTACCAACTCGATTAAAGCTGACAAAATACCTAATGCATATTTGTTTACTGGAATAAGGGGAATAGGAAAAACTACAACAGCACGAATTGTTGCAAAAGCACTTAATTGCTTAAATGGAATAGAAAATAAATGTAAAATTAAATGTGATAATTGTGATGCGATTACAAACTCAAATCATATCGATGTTCTTGAGATGGATGCGGCAAGCAAAACAGGTGTTGATGACGTAAGAGATTTAATCGAATTTTCAAGATATGGGCCGACCTCGGCTAAATATAAAATCTTCATTATTGATGAAGTTCATATGTTAAGCAAACAAGCATTTAATGCTTTATTAAAAACTTTAGAAGAACCACCAGAATATCTAAAATTTATTTTTGCAACTACAGAAATTAAAAAAATTCCAATTACAGTTGTATCTAGATGTCAAAGATTTGATCTATCTAGAATTAAATCCTCAGAATTATTCGAGTTTATTAAAAAAATTAAAGACAAGGAAAATGGAAAAATAAGCGATGATGCTTTAAAGCTTATAGTAAAAATTTCAGAGGGCTCTGTTAGAGATGCTTTATCATTATTGGATAGAGCATTATTAAGTTTGGATGATGGAAAAGAATTAGATTTAAATTCAGCTCAGAAAATTTTTGGATATTTCGATAAATCTCAATTAATTGATTTGTTTGAGTTAATTTTAAAAGGTGAAGAAACAAAAGTAATAAGTATTTATAGAAAAATTTATGACCAAGGTGTTGAACCAAAGGTTTTTATTAATGATTTCTTAGAGTTACTTTATTACTTTAAAAATATTAATTCTCTAAACTTAGAAAGTACAAACTTCTCATTAAATGATGAAGAATTTTCTAAAATTAAAAATTTATCAAATCAAATTGACCCAGACGTATTAATATTATTTTGGCAATTTGCCATCTCTTCTCTCGAAGAGATAGACATAGTATCTAATCAACACCTTTCAATTGAGATGTTCTTGATAAGACTAATGCATTTAAGTTCTGTAAAATCTGAAAATAAAATTGAAAATGTTGAGACTAATTTGAATAGTGAAAATTTTGTAAAGAACACAGAAAGTGAATTATCCTCTAAAACAATTAATCAAATCAAGAATGTTGCACAGGAAGAAAAAACCAAACCAGAAGTTCAGACAGAAATTAAAGCAGAACATAAAATTAATATAAATGCATTCGAGGATTTAATTGAAATATGTGCAAAAAAAAAGGAGATTAAACTTAAATACGAATTAGAAAAAAATGTTAACCTTGTAAAATTTGAAAAAAATAGAATTGAAATATCTTTTAATGAAAGTTTAGATAAAGATTTTGTAAAAGATTTATCATCAAAGCTTTTTGAATGGACCGGTGAAAGATGGATTATTACGTTTAGTAAATTGAGAGGGCAAATGTCAATAAAAGATAAACAAAAAAATGTTAAAAAACAATTAATCGACGAAATGAAAAATTCAGAAATATTTAAAAGTGTGATGGATAAATTTCCTGATGCCGAGTTAATAGATGTAAATTCAAAGAAAGATGGAGTTAATAATGACTGATTTTAGTAAAATATTAGACAAGGCAAAAGAACTTGAGGCAAAAATGAAAGAAAGCCAACAAAAAATTAAGGAAATTAGAGTTGAAGGAGTTTCGGGTTCAAATTCTGTGAAGATAACTTTGGATGGTGAGGGAGAGATGCAAACAATAAAGTTATCTGATGAAATTATGAAAGAGGACAAAACCATCATTGAAGATTTAATTGTTGCAGCACATAATAGTGCTAAATCTCAACTTAAATCAAAAACAACTGAGGAAATTTCAAAAGCAACAGGTGGGTTTGGAATTCCAGGTTTCAAATGGCCCTTATAAAATATGGAAAATGGTAATGAGATAGATGATTTAATTAAACTGATATCAAAATTGCCTGGCTTGGGTCCTAAATCAGCAAAGCGGATTGTATTAAAGTTAATTAATAATAGAGATGAACTAGTAAAACCTTTAGCAAAATCATTAGCGGATGTTTATAAAAATATTTCTAGATGCACAATTTGTGGTGCCTTAAAATCTATTTCAATAGAGTGTGATTATGAAAATTGTAAAATTGTAGATAAAAAATATGAAAAAATTTGTGTAGTAGAAAATATATCTGACCAGTGGAGTATAGAAAGTTCAAATATATATAAAGGTTATTTTCACATTTTAGGAGGCACTATTTCATCAGCTGGACAAAAAAAAGAGGATTTATTAATTAATTCTTTAGTGCAAAGAGTTAAAAAAGATAAGATAGAAGAAGTCATACTCGCAACTAGTGCAACTGTTGAAGGTCAAACAACTGCATATTATATTCAAGATAGTTTAAAAAATTTGAATGTTAAGATTACTAAATTAGCACAAGGATTACCTGTTGGCGGAGAAATTGAAAGTTTAGATGATGGAACTTTATTTTCTGCTTTTAAAAATCGATCTAATTTGGTTTCGAACTCAGATTAGATTTTTTTTTCAATCTATTTAAATGCAGTAATGGTTCAGTATAACCTGAAGGTTGTTCTTTACCTTTAAACACTAAATCACACGCAGTTTGAAATGCTATAGAGTTTTCATAATCACTGCTCATTTTAACATATAGTGGATCATCTTTGTTCTGGTCGTCTACTATTTTTGCCATCTCTTTCATTATTTCAGTTACTTGTATTTTGGTTGTAATACCATGATGTATCCAGTTTGCTATATGCTGAGATGAAATTCTCAGAGTGGCCCTGTCTTCCATCAAACCTATATTGTTAATATCTGGCACTTTAGAACAACCTACACCCTGATCGACCCATCTCACAACATACCCTAACAGAGTTTGTGCAGAATTGGAAATTTCTTTATTTATATCTTCAACAGACCAATTAGGTCTATCTGCTATTGGGATGGTTAAGAGATCATCAAGCTTAGCAGGTTCTCTATCAATTAATTTTTTTTGTTCGTTAAAAATATTTATTTCATGATAATGTAAAGCATGTAAAGCAGCTGCTGTTGGAGAAGGAACCCACGCACAGTTTGCACCTGCTTTTAAGTGTCCTGTTTTTTGCTCCATCATATCTTTCATTTTGTCTGGCATTGCCCACATTCCTTTTCCAATTTGAGCTTTACCAGAAAACCCACAACTTAAACCAATATCAACATTGTTATTTTCGTATGCAGTAATCCACTTAGATGATTTCATATCACCTTTTTTAATCATAGGACCAGCTTCCATTGATGTATGCATTTCATCACCAGTTCTATCTAAGAAACCAGTATTGATAAAAAAAACTCTATTTTTAAGACTTCTAATACATTCTTTTAAATTTGCCGATGTTCTTCGCTCTTCATCCATAATCCCAATCTTACATGTGTACTTAGGTAAATTTAGAACTTCCTCAACTTTAGAAAAAATTAAATCTGTAAATGCTGTCTCGTCTGGACCATGCATTTTAGGTTTTACAATATAAACTGATCCAGTTCTTGAATTATTTTTATTTTTAATATCGTGCAGCGCAGCTGCTGTAGTTATAAATGCATCCATAATACCCTCAGGTATTTCGCTTCCATCACTCAATAAAATTGAAGGGTTAGTCATTAGATGACCGACGTTTCTTACAAGTAAAAGACTTCTGCCATGTAACTTTAAACCTTTCCCATCTTTTGAGATATAGCTTCTGTGTGGATTTAATTTTCTCTCAAATAATTTTCCTTCTTTTTCAAATTTTGACTTGAGGTCTCCTTTCATTAGACCTAGCCAATTTCGATAACAAATAATTTTATCTTCTGAGTCAACGGCTGCTACACTATCTTCATTATCACAAATTGTTGACACTGCAGATTCTAATATAATATCACTTATACCTGCATGATCTTGTTGAGCAGCAAAAGCTCTTGAGTCTTTTAGAATTTCAATATGCAAATTATTATTCTTTAGAATAATTGCAGACGGATTATCACTTTCGCCTCGGTGCCCAACAAATTTATTTTCATCCTCTAAATCAAAAATATCAGCACCTTTTAAAACTTTTAATTTCCCATATTTTACAGCAAAACTTGTAATTTTATTCCAACTTAATCCAGCTAATGGAAAGTATTTATCTAAAAAATCTCTTCCATATTTTATAACCATTTCACCTCTTAAAGGGTCATACCGTTCAGATACGCTGTCTTCAGACTGTTCAATTACATCTGTACCATAAAGACTATCATATAAACTCATCCATCTTGCATTAGCAGCATTTAATGCATACCTCGCATTCATGACAGGTACAACTAGCTGAGGTCCAGCTATACTCGCAATTTCTTCATCAACATTTTCAGTTTCTATTTTAAAATCAGGTCCTTCATTTTTTAAATAACCAATTTCTAATAAAAATTTTTTGTACTCATCTAAATTAAATTCTTTACTTTTATTTTTGATATGCCAATCATCTATTTTCTTCTGTAAATCTTCCCTTAATTTAATTAATTGTTTATTTTTTGGCGCTAAGTCATCAAGAGTTTTTTCTAGACCTAACCAAAAATTTTCTGAAGATACTTTTGTGTTTTTTAATAATTCATCATTTACGAAGTTTGATAGCTTTTCAGATACTTGAAGATTATTAATTTTAATGTATTTTTCTTGCATAGCACTTAATTCGTACCCCATCTGTATTTTTGCCTGAGAGCTTTACTCCTTCGGCGGAAATCAATCTCTTTCCAGAGTGTTATGCTTTAATCGGTCCTTTTGCCTGAGAGTTTCCGGGGTGGTTGCTCCTTCGGCGCTATAAATAGTCTCTCCCGATAATGAATTTGTATCTGTTAAATGATTTAAGTCAATTAATAAGAATTACACCTTATATAATATCATTTTATTGCCTTTTTTGTATTTTAACCATCCGCTATAAATAAAACATGAAAAATTATCTAAATTTTGAAGCAGAAATTAAAGATCTAGAAAACGAACTAGAAAAATTGAAAGATCCTTACAATCAAGAGGGATTATCAGAAGTCGATACTCAAAAAATTTCAAGCACTCAAACAGAAATAGATGAAAAATTAAAAAATATTTATTCTAATTTAGATCCTTGGCAGACTACTATGGTTGCTCGTCATGAAGATAGGCCTAAAGCAAAATTTTTTATTGATAATTTGTTTGAAGACTTCATTTCATTATCTGGGGATAGATATTATGGAGAGGATAAATCAGTATTAACTGGATTTGCAAAGTTCAATGGAAAATCTGTTTTAGTAATAGGTCAAGAAAAAGGAGAAGATTTAGATAGTAGGATTGAGAGAAATTTTGGGATGATGAGACCGGAGGGTTATAGAAAAACAATAAGATTAATGAACTTAGCAAACAAATTTAATATTCCCATAATCTCTTTTATTGATACTCCAGGAGCATATCCAGGTGTAGGAGCAGAAGAGAGAGGACAAGCCGAAGCAATTGCAAAATCAATCGAATGCTGTATGGAGCTTAAAGTTCCAACAATTGCAATAATTATAGGCGAGGGTGGTTCTGGCGGAGCAATTGCATTAGCTTCATCAAATAAAGTCCTTATGCTAGAAAATGCAATTTATTCAGTAATATCCCCCGAGGGATGCGCGACTATTCTATGGAGAGATCCAAAAAAAATGCTTGATGCTGCGAAAGCTATGAAGCTTTCAGCTAAAGATTTACTTAAGTTAAAAGTTATTGACGAAATAATTGACGAACCATTAGGTGGTGCCCACAGAGATAGAGATATAATATTAAACAATGTTAGACAAACTTTAACAAAAAATTTAAATTATTTTGACGAATTATCCTCAGAAGAAATAATGACCGAGAGAAAAAATAAATTTCTAAAAATTGGAAGGAATGATGGTTTTATGACTAGTACTGAAGATCTAAGTACATTAACAATTAAGAAAAATAACTTTGATCAAATTTTTAAATCAAAAAAAATATTACTAGCGATTATTGGTGGATTAATTTTAGTTTCTTCAATCTTTTTACTAATTTAAATTCTATAAAGCTCCACAACAGTTTTTAAATTTTTTTCCTGTAGCCTCACATCTATCGTTTCTAGAAATTTTTTGATTTTTTTTTATTAACAATAAACATTTTGGATTATCAGATGGATTTATTTTCTTAGAATTTTTTTCTTCGTTATTTGGCTCCATTACTACCTTTAAGTTCATTAAAATAGTTACATAATCTAATTTTAATTTTTCTAAAAGATTTGAAAATAACTCAAATGCTTCTTTTTTATATTCAACTAATGGATCTCTTTGACCATAAGATCTTAAACCTATAACTTGTCTTAATTGCTCCAAATATTGAATGTGTGATTTCCAGTTTAAATCAATTGATTGAAGAAAAATTCTTTTTTCAATTTCTTTTGCATGATCTTCACCTAAAAGTTTAATCCTTTCATTTCTAGTTTCTTGAAATTTATTAGAAATTTTTTCTCTGAAATCTTTATCTTTTGACTCAATTAAATCCTTAAATTCACTTTCTTCAAAGCTTTTCCCAACTATTTGCTTAGTTTTATTATAAAATTCATTACTTTTCGGATTGGATAAATTTGAAATTTTTAACTTTATTAAATCATCAGCTATTTCTTTTAAAAATTCATTTGAATAATCAAAGATATTTTCACTATTCATCGCATTTTTTCTTTGTGAAAACACAACATGTCTTTGATCATTAAGAACATTATCAAATTTGATTAATGTTTTTCTAATATCGAAGTTTCGGGCTTCTACTTTTTGCTGGGCTCTCTCTAAAGCTTTGTTAATCCATGGATGATCAATACTTTCACCGTCTTTAAGTCCAAGTTTTTCGAGCATACTATTCATAGATTCTGACCCAAAAATTCTCATCAAATCATCCTCTAGACTAACGTAAAATACAGAACTTCCTTCATCTCCTTGTCTTCCAGATCTTCCTCTAGCCTGGTTATCAACCCTTCTAGATTCCATTCTCTCTGTACCAATTACAAATAAACCACCTAAGGATTTAATTTTATCTTTATTTATTTTAAGTTGGTCTTCTGGAATAGAACCTTTTTTACCACCAAGTTGAATATCAACTCCTCTTCCAGATATACTTGTTGTAATAATTAATGAGTTTTCTTTTCCAGCATTTGCAATTATTTCAGCTTCATTTTCATGGTTTTTTGCATTTAACACTACATGTTCAATATTTTTTTGATTTAATAAATTTGAATAAACTTCAGATTTATTAATACTTGATGTAAATACTAAAATAGGTTGACCTAATTTGTTTCTTTCAATTATTTTTTCTATAATCGCATCATTCTTTTCTTTCTCTGTTCTAAAAATCAAATCATTAAAATCTTTTCGGATCATTTCTTTATTAGTTGGAATAACAACAACAGGTAGATTGTATATTTCAAAAAATTCTTCAGACTCTGTAGCGGCTGTTCCAGTACAACCAGATATTTTTTTATAAAGTTTAAAATAATTTTGATAAGTTATTGAAGCTAAAGTTTGATTTTCAGCTTGTACTTGAATTTTTTCTTTAGCCTCTAATGCTTGATGCAAACCATCCCCAAAACGTCTACCTTCTAAAATTCTTCCAGTAAGTTCATCAATAATTTTAAGACTTCCATCTTTAACAATATAGTCTCTACCCTTTTCAAATAAATGATTTGCTCGTAAAGCTTGATTAACATGGTGAACTAAATGTAAATTTTCTGGGTCATAAAAATTATTATTTTTTAAAATACCAGCTTTAGAAAAAAGTTTTTCAACATTATTAATTCCATCATTTGTCAATAAAATACTCTTATCTTTTTCATCTATTTCAAAGTCTTTATTATTTAAGATTCTAATTAGTTTATCAATTGCTAGATATTGAGCAGTTTTATCTTCAGCTGCTCCTGAAATTATTAAAGGAGTTCTTGCTTCGTCAATCAAACACGAGTCTATTTCATCTACTATTGAAAAATTATGATCTCTCTGAACCATTTGCTCTTCAGAAAATTTCATATTATCTCTTAAATAATCAAAGCCCAATTCACTGTTAGTTGCATAGGTAATATCACAATTATAGTTTTTTTTACGTTCAGCATCATCTTGATAGTTGTTTATAAATCCTGATGAAAGACCTAGAAAATTATAAATTTGTCCCATTTCAATAGAGTCTCTTTTTGCAAGATAATCATTTACAGTTACTATATGAACACCTTTGCCGCTCAATGCATTTAAATAGGCAGCTAGTGTTATGGTTAAAGTTTTTCCCTCTCCAGTTCTCATTTCAGCAATTTTGCCCTCATGCAAGGCTACACCTCCAATTAACTGAACGTTAAAGTGTCTTTCATTTCGTGTTCGTTTAGCAGCCTCTCTGACTAAAGCAAAAGCCTCTGGAAGTAACTCGTCTAAAGTTTTTCCATTTTTAATCAGATTTTTAAATTCATTAGTTTTTTTTGGAAAGTCGTCGTCATTTAAATTTTTTAAATCTTCCTCATGTAAGTTTATTTTTTCAACAATTTTACCAATTCTATCTAGCTCTTTTTGATTACTAGACTTGATAAATTTTGTAATTAAATTTAATGGGTTAAACATGACTATTTGATTTATTCTTTACTTATATTGTTTAATATATGTATTAAATAAATATTTTAAACAATATGGGAATTAATTTAACAAATTTTTTATCATCTCAATCAAAAAATACTAAAATGATTGATTTTCAAGACCTCGATCATTTAGATGGGCTTTCAATTTCAGTTGTTTCAGCAAATTTATATAAAGATATTAGAGATGATTTAACAATGTTCTATTTCAGAGAAGGTGCTAATTATGCATCTGTTTATACCCAATCAAAAATAGTATCTGAAAATATAAAATGGAATTTAAACCAAAGACCAAAAAAAATATATTCTCTCATTGTAAATACAAGAAACGCCAATGCTTTCACTGGAAAACAAGGATATGAAAGTTTAAAAAAAATAGCCGATTTAACAGCTAAACAACTAAATAAAAAACAAGATGAAGATGAGAATAATCCTAAAAAAATTTCTTCAAAAAATATAATTTTTGGTTGCACTGGTACAATTGGAGAAATTTTTCCATATGAGAAAATTTCTAACAATATTCCAACTTTAATCAAAAAAATTCGTTATACCCAAAATAAATTTATTTGGATGAAGGCAGCACTTGCAATCATGACCACAGATACTAAGCCAAAATTAGCTATGGAGGAATGTTATATTGGAAGTGAAAGAGTAAAAATATATGGAATAGCCAAAGGATCAGGAATGATACATCCAAATATGGCCACGACACTTGCATACGTATTTACTGATGCAACTTTATCTAATGATATTTTAGGAAAGTTATTAAAAAAAAATATAACCAATACATTTAATGCTATTTCTTGTGACGGGGATACTAGCACCAATGACATGGCAACTATTTTTGCAACTAATGAAGTTAAAAATTATCAAGTGAAAAGTATAAATGAAAATAAAATCAAAAATTTTGACAAAGCTTTAAATAATGTTCTTTTGAATTTAGCTAAAAGGGTTGTTTCAGACGGAGAAGGAGCATCAAAATTTATTACAATAAATGTTAGTAAGTGTAAAAATGAGATAGATGCAAAAAAAATAGCCTTGTCAGTTGCAAATTCTCCATTAGTAAAAACTGCAATTGCTGGAGAAGATCCAAATTGGGGACGAGTTATAATGGCAATTGGTAAAGCAGGACCTAAAATTAATCTAAATAAATTATCAATAAAGTTTGGAGCTATAACAATTGTGGAAGGTGGAAAATTAGATCAAAGTTATGATGAAAAACAAACAGCAAATTACATGAAAGGAGAAAATATTGAGATAAATATTGAAACCTTTACGGGAAACAAATGTTTCACAGCTTATACTATGGATTTAACCAAAAAATATGTTGAGATTAATGCAGATTACAGAAGTTAACTTATTGAAAATCCAAATTGTATGATTAACTAATAATCATGATTAAATATAAACTTTTTTGTAAAGAATGTGATTTAAAATTTGATAGTTGGTTTGCATCTTCAAGTGAGTACGAAAGATTAAAAAAGAAAAAACTTTTGAATTGCCATAATTGCAATTCAGTAAAAGTTGAAAAAACAATTATGTCACCTCAGCTAATAAGTAATACATCAAAAACTGATAAAAAAATAAACTTAGAAAAGTATAATAAAGTAAAAAAAACCATAAAAGATTATCAAAAATTTATTAAAGACAATTTTAATTATGTTGGTGATAATTTTGCTTATGAGGCAAGGTCAATTCATTATAATGGTAAAAAAAAAACAAAGGGTATTTACGGCAGTGCATCTAAGGAAGATTTAAAAGAATTAAAAGAAGAAGGTATAGACGCTCAAATGATCCCTTGGATAGATGAAAAAGAAAATTAGTTTTTAATAAACTTTGCTATATAGTTTATAGATAAATTTCTAGAAATACTCCATTCATCCTTAATAATGTTAAAATTCATACCCTCTAATTTTTCGAGAGATAAATCATATTTCATTAAAATTTTTTTAAGATCCTCAGGTCTAACAAATTTTTCCCAATCGTGTGTTCCAATTGGAAGCCATCTCAAAACATACTCTGCTCCGACAATTGCAAAAATATAAGATTTTAAAGTTTTATTTATTGTTGCAACAAACATTAGTCCATTTTTTTTCAAAAGTTTTGAGCAAGACTTTAAAAAAAAATCTATATCTTCCACATGTTCAACAATTTCCATATTTAAAATAACATCAAATTTTTTTGTAACTTTCATTTTTTCAGGTGACGAACACAAATAATTAATTTTTAATTTATTTTTTTTTGAATGGAGTTTTGCAATTCTTACATTTTTGTCAGATGCATCAATACCAGTTACATTAGCACCCATTCTTGTCATTGGTTCAGATAATAATCCTCCACCACATCCAATATCTAAAATACTTATTCCCGACAAAGGTTTGGATTTATTTTTTAATTTAAAACTATTAATAATATTTTCCTTTATATATTTAATTCTTGATGGATTAAATTTGTGAAGTGGTTTAAATTTACCTTCTGGATCCCACCATTCATCGGCCATTTTAGAAAATTTATCTATTTCTTTTTTATTTACACTAGTCATTGAGATAAATAGTTGACATAATAATTTAGATGTATTTTATCCTTTATTTATTAAATATTAATAATTAAAGCTAGCATGAAAACTGTCGTATTAAAATTTGGAGGAACATCTGTAGGGTCTATAGACAGAATAAAAAAGGTATGTAAAATAATTGCTTTTTACAAAAAGAATAGAAATAGAGTAGTTGTTGTTTCATCAGCAATGAGTGGTGTAACAAATGAATTGGTAAATAAATCTAAATTAATTAGTAACAATTTTGATAGAGCAGAATATGATGTATTAGTTTCTACTGGAGAACAAGTATCATGTGCACTTATTGCTGGAAGATTAAAACATAATGGGTTTAAATCAAGATCTTGGACATCTTGGCAATTACCTATTTTAACAGATGGTCCTTATTCAAGTGCAAGAATTAGCTCAGTAGGTATTAAAGAACTGAATAAATACATTAAGTCAGGCGGTATACCTATAATCACTGGTTTTCAAGGAATTAATAATGATTTTAGAATTACTACCATAGGAAGAAGTGGATCTGATGCAACAGCAATTATGCTTGCAAAATTTATTAAAGCTGATGAATGTATAATTTACACTGATGTAGACGGAGTTTATACTACGGATCCAAGGCAACATAACAAAGCAAAAAAAATTAAAAAAATTCTTTATGATGAGATGTTGGAAATGGCATCCCTTGGGTCAAAAGTAATGCAACCTACTTCGGTACAGGATGCGAAGCTAAATAAAATCGATATAAAAGTTAAATCTTCTTTTGTTTCAAAAAGTGGAACTTTAATAACAGGTTCAAATAAGGTTTTTAGCAATCAAATTATAACTGGGATATCTTCTACAAAAAATGATGCTAAAATCACGATTGTAGGTGTTAAAGATAGACCTGGAGTAGCAGCATCAATTTTTAGACCATTATCTAAAAATTTAATTAATGTTGATATGGTTGTTCAAAATATTTCTCAAAATGGAAAAGAAACAGATTTAACATTTACAATTAAGTCTGAGGATTTGAAAAAAACTGAGAGATTAATAAAAAAGAATAAGTCAATATCATATAAAAAACTGTCTTTTGATAAAGATTTATCAAAAGTCTCTATTATTGGAGTAGGGATGATAACTACACCTGGAATAACTTATAGGATGTTTCAAGCATTAGCTTCGAAAAAAATAAATATTCTTGTTATATCTACATCTGAAATAAAAATTTCAGTACTTATTTCCTCTAAGAGTGTTAAAAAAGCTATAGCAGTCTTACACAAAGAATTTAAACTAGAATAACTTTATGAGCCTTAGGCCTTTTAGAAATATTGATAGAAAAAAAACTAAAGTAATTAATGTAGGCGATGTAAAAGTTGGAGGAGATAATCCAATTTCAGTTCAATCTATGACCAATACATTGACAACTGATGTATCAGCAACAATAAAACAAATTCAAGAAATTCATGAGGAGGGTGCTGATATCGTAAGAGTGTCTTGTCCAGATGAAGACTCATCAAAAGCTTTAAAAGAAATAACTAAAAATATTCAAATTCCTGTAATTGCTGATATCCATTTTCATTATAAAAGAGCTATTGAAGCTGCAGAAAACGGTGCAAAGTGTTTAAGAATCAATCCAGGAAACATTGGTGATAAAAAAAAAATTCATGATGTTTTAAAAGCTGCAAAAGATAATGACTGTTCAATTAGGATAGGTGTTAATGCAGGATCTTTAGAGAGAGATATTCTTGAAAAATATAAAGAACCGTGTCCAGAGGCATTGGTAGAAAGTGCTTTAAGAAATATAAAAATTTTAGAGGATGAAGATTTTTTCAATTTTAAAGTAAGTGTAAAATCTTCTGATGTATTTTTATCAATTGCAGCTTACAGACAACTTTCCAAGGCCATGAATTACCCATTACACTTAGGAATAACAGAAGCAGGAGGGTTTGTTACAGGCAGTGTTAAGTCTGCTATAGGTCTTGGATCACTTCTTTTGGATGGTATTGGTGACACCATAAGGGTATCTTTATCTGATGATCCTGTAAAAGAAGTTAAAATTGGAAATGAAATCTTAAAGTCGTTGGGATTAAGAAATAGAGGAGTAAAAATTGTATCCTGCCCATCCTGTGCAAGGCAAGCTTTCCAAGTAATTGATACAGTAAAAATACTGGAGGAAAAATTATCTCATATAAAAACTCCAATAACACTGTCTATTATAGGATGTGTTGTGAATGGTCCGGGGGAAGCTGCTTTGACTGATATTGGTATAACTGGCGGTGGAAAAGGAAATAATATGCTTTATTTATCAGGTGTTCAAAGTGAAAAGGTTTTAACAGGTGAAATTATAAATAAAGTAGTATCAGAAGTCGAAAAAAAAGCAGCTGAAATAGAAAAAAAATAAAAAGATGATTCCAAAAAAGACAATTGATGAGTTAATTGTAAAACATTCAACTTTAGAAAAAGAACTTTCTTCTGGGGAATTAGATAACAAATTGTTTGCAGAAAAATCTAAAGAGTATTCAGATATCAACGAAATTATAGATGTTGCAAAAAAACACATCTCATTTGAAAACGACAAACAGGAATTAGAAAAAATTTTAAATGATCAAACATCAGATGATGAACTTAAAAAAATGGCTGATGTAGAACTGACAGATTTAAATTTACAACATGAAATTAATGAAAAAAAATTGAAGTTATTTTTGCTACCAAAAGATGAGGCAGATAAAAAAAATGCGATTATTGAAATAAGAGCAGGAACAGGTGGTTTAGAGGCTAGTTTATTTGCATCAGATTTATTTAAAATGTATGAAAAAGTTAGTCACAAAAAAAAATGGTCTTTAGAATTAATCTCTATATCAAGAAGTGATGCAGGAGGTTTAAAGGAAGTTATAGCTTCAATTAAAGGAACAAATATTTACTCAACCCTAAAATATGAAAGTGGAGTGCATAGAGTACAAAGAGTTCCAGATACCGAAACACAAGGAAGAGTACACACATCAGCAGCAACAGTTGCTGTCCTGCCTGAAGCAGAAGAGGTAGATTTAAAAATAAATGACTCTGATTTAAGAATAGATGTATTTAGAGCTGGTGGCCCAGGGGGACAATCTGTTAATACAACAGATAGCGCAGTAAGAATTACCCATATTCCAACAGGTTTATCTGTATCTCAACAAGATGAAAAATCACAACATAAAAATAAAGCTAAAGGTATGAAAATTTTGAGAGCAAGACTTTATGAGTTAGAAAGATCCAGAATAGACCAAGAAAGGTCTCAAGATCGTAAGACAAAAATTGGTACCGGAGATAGGTCAGAAAGAATAAGAACTTACAATTTCCCACAAGGAAGAGTTACAGATCATAGAATAAATTTAACACTTCATAAATTAGATGAATTCTTAGAAGGAGAAGCATTTGATGAAATGATTGAGTCTCTAACATTACAGGCACAAGAGGAAAGTCTTGGTAATTTAAAATAATCAATGAATATTACTTCAGCAATCATTAGTGGTTCAAAAATTTTAAGAAATAAATTTATACCTAGTCATCAGTTAGATTCTGAAATTTTAATGGCAAAAACTATCAAAAAGGATAGAAATTATATTTTATTAAATTCAGAAAGTGTTTTAAATAAAAATGACTTAAATTACTTTTTTAGGTTAATTGAACAAAGGTCTTTAGGTAGTCCAGTTGCTTATTTGACAAACAAAAAGTTTTTTTGGAATTCTGAGTTTTTTGTTACTAATGATACGTTAATACCAAGACCTGATACAGAATTAATCATTGAAAATGTATTAAATTCAACGAAACAAAAAAACAAAATTAACATTTTAGATATTGGAATTGGTTCAGGCTGCATTTTATTATCAATTCTCAAAGAGAGAAAAAATTTTTATGGAACAGGCATAGATATAAGTAAAAAATGTATCAATATAAGCAAAATCAATGCGGTTAAACTTAAGGTAAGTTCTAGATTAAAATTATATAAATCAGATGTTGACAAATTCAATTTAGGAAAATATGATTTAGTTGTTTCTAATCCTCCTTATATTAAAACATTTGACTTAAAATATTTGGAAAGAGATGTTGCTGAGTTTGAGCCAAGACTAGCATTAAATGGTGGATTAGATGGTTTATCAGAAATCAGAAAAGTAATTAAAAAAACCTCTGAACTGATAAAAAAAAATGGAAAATTTATTTTAGAGATTGGATTTGATCAAAAAAATAGAGTAATTGAATTATTAAACAGAAAAGGCTTTTATATAAATAGTACTCAAAAAGATTTTGCAAATAATGATAGGTGTATTATTAGTACAAAAATATAATTGTTTAAAGCTATGGTAACATTTAGAAATAATAATAATAATAATAATAGAAGAAGCAGTTTTAGAAGAAATACCAGAAATTTTAAATCTAATGGCGACACTTCTAAGTTTGGTTCAAATTTTTCTAATAATGATAATTTTAAAAGAAAGGCTCCTGGAAGAAACAACCATAATGCTCCTAAATTAATTGAAAAATATAATGATTTGGCTAGGGAGGCTCTATCAAATGGTGATAAAATTTTATCAGAAAATTATTTGCAACATGCAGATCACTTCACGAGAATACTTAACGAAAGAGAAAGTTTTAAAAGAGAGAAGTTTTCAGATAATAAATTTAATGCTGTAGAAGAGAATAACGAAAGCTCTGGTCAAGATGTATCAAAAAATTTAGCTGAAACATCCAATGATGAAGCCACTGTTGAAAATAGTGAAAAGTCCCAATTAGAAATAAATTAATTTATACCAAGTATTTTTTCAGATTTTAGTACGTCTAATTTTATCTTCTTAGTTTCAAACAATTTTCTTTCTTTACCTTTTAAAATTTTACCCGAAGGTAATTTTAATTTTTGAGAATTAACTTTTTTTCCATTTACAATCACTTCATAATGTAAATGTGGGCCTGTAGATTTACCAGTTGAACCAACATAACCAATAGTTTGTCCTTGTTTAACTCTTACCCCAGGTTTGATGCCTCGTGCAAATTTTGACATATGAGCATATACTGTTTGATAAGTTGAGTTGTGTTTAATTTTTACACAGTTTCCTCCTCCTCCGCACCAACCAGCTTTTTTAATAACGCCATCGCCTGATGCCATTATTGGAGTTCCCATAGGTGCAGCAAAATCAGTTCCTTTGTGCATTTTATTGTATCCATCTATTGGATGTTTTCTCATCCCAAACGGAGAAGAAAGTCTTGCACCATTAATTGGAGTTTTCATTAATGCTTTTTTAACACTCTTACCATTTTTATCATAGTGACCCTCACTTCCTTTATTGTCGAAAAAATATAAATTATTATCTAAACCACTTAGTTTAAGGTTTGCATAAAGAATTTCTCCTGTTTCAATAATTTCATTTTTTTCGTTTAAAAATATTTCATACATAATTTGAAATTTATCATTTTTTCTAATATCTCTTTGAAAATCTACTTGAAATCCATATATTCCTGCAAATTCAATAATTGTATTTGCGGGTATTTGTTGATCTGTAGCTGCTTTATACAAACTTTGTATGATCAGATTTTCTTTATAAACTATTTTTTTCTCTAATTTAATAGATACAATTTCTTTATTAAATGAGTCTTCCTTAATGTTTCTCTTTAAATAGATTTTTTGAGTGTTTGAAATTTGATATATAAATTCCTCAATTTTGTTATTAGTTTTATCCAGACTAAATTGTATTATTTGTTTAGTATTTAATTTATTAAGATTTACTTTTTTGTTTAAAGAATTTTTAATTTTAATTATTTCAGATTTTTCTATAGAATAACTTTCTAATATTTTGTCAAAAGTTTCTCCTGACTTAATTTTATGT
>CACJVG010000003.1 GCA_902596785.1 uncultured Pelagibacteraceae bacterium
GGATTTTTATGTTTCAAACAGCAACGCACACTCTTTTAGCCTTTTAAATAGTTGGCCAAAATGGGATAAAAATTTTATAAACTTAATAGGTGAAAAGTTTTCAGGAAAAAGTCATTTAATAAATATATTTTTAGAAAAGCATAAAGGAATTAAAATTAATGCAGAAGATATTAATAATGACTTTCTTCAAAAAATTAAAATATATGAAAATATTATTGTTGAGGATTTAACTGAAAAAATAAATGAAAACTTATTATTTACACTTATAAACATAATAGATCAGGATAATAAGTACTTAATAGTGACCTCAAAAATACCAATAGTTGACTTTAATTTTGAATTAAATGATCTTAATTCAAGATCTAATAATTTTATTTTATCTCAAATTGAAAAACCTGGTGACGATTTAATTTATGCACTAATATTAAAAAATCTTTCTGATCGTCAAATATCAATAGACCAAAAACTTATTGAATTTATAATTAAGAGAATTGATAGAACTTATGGCAAAATTTCCGATTTCATATATAAAATCGACGAAATTAGTTTAAAAAGAAAGAAACCAATCGATTTTAAAATTATAAAAGAAGCATTAGAGGTTTGATTGAATAAATACAGAACACATAAGTGTAATGAATTAAGAAAAGAGGATGTAGACAAAAAAATTTCTCTTTCAGGCTGGATAAATAAAAAAAGAGACCATGGGAATTTATTATTTATTGATTTGAGAGATAATTATGGAATTACCCAATGTATAATTGATAAAGATAATAAACCTCATCTATAAACTTTTCTTCCTTAATAGATATTTTTCTGATTTAGAAAAAATGCAATTAGAAACAGTAATTAAAGTTGAAGGAAAAGTAGTAAATAGATCTAAAGAAACAATTAATTCTGAAATTGACACTGGTGAAATAGAGGTTGTTATTGAGCAGCATGAAGTTTTAGGCACTTGTAAAGAACTTCCCATGCCAATCTTTAGTGATCAAGAATATGCAGAAGAAATAAGATTGAAATATAGATTCTTAGATTTAAGAAGAAAAAAAATCCATGAAAATATTATTTTAAGATCCAAGGTTATTTCATACATCCGAAATGAAATGACTAAATTAGGTTTTTTAGAATTTCAAACACCAATTTTAACCTCATCTAGCCCAGAGGGTGCTAGAGATTTTTTAGTACCTAGTCGTTTAAATCCAGGAAAATTTTATGCACTACCACAAGCTCCTCAGCAATTTAAACAATTAATAATGGTTTCTGGCTTTGATAGATACTTTCAAATTGCACCTTGTTTCAGAGATGAAGATGCAAGAGCAGACAGAAGTCCTGGGGAGTTTTATCAATTAGATTTAGAAATGTCATTTGTTGAACAAGAGGATGTATTTAATGTTGTTGAAAAGTTAATGGTTAATACATTTAAAAATTTTTCAAATAAAAAACTGATGTTTGATAAATTTCCAAAGATTTCATACAAAGAAGCAATGCTTAAATATGGTACTGATAAACCAGATTTAAGAAATCCACTCATTGTAAATGATATAACTGAAATTTTTACAAGAGAAGATGTTTCATTTGAAATATTTAAAAAATTAGTAAAATCTGGATCTAAAGTAAGATGTATTGTTACAAAAAATACAAAAGATAAACCCAGAAGTTTTTTTGATAATATTGATAAATGGGCTAAAGAAGAAGGTGCTTCTGGTTTAGCTTATTTTACTTTTGAAAAAGATAAAGATATTTCAGCAAAAGGCCCTATAGGAAAATTCTTTTCTCAAGATGCATTGGTTGAAATCATGAATAAAACAAACTGTGAGATAGGGGATAGTATTTTCATGGCTTGTGGAAAACAAGATGAATTAGAAAAAATTACTGCACTAGCAAGAGATAAAATTGCAAAAGATCTTGATTTAATTGATGAAGATATTTTCGCATTTTGTTGGATTGTAGATTATCCAATGTTCGAAAAAGATGAAACAACAAACAAGATTGAATTTAGTCATAATCCATTTTCAATGCCTCAAGGTGATTTAAGTGAAAAAGATTTTGAAAACCCATTAGATATACTTGCTTATCAATACGACATAGTTTGTAATGGTATAGAATTATCATCAGGAGCAATTAGAAATCATAAACCAGAACTTATGTATAAACTTTTCTCGATTGCAGGATATGATAAAAATCAAGTAGATGAAAAATTTAGTGGCATGATTAATGCACTTAGTTATGGTGCACCTCCACACGGGGGAATAGCACCTGGTATTGATAGAATCGTAATGTTACTAGCTAATGAGAAAAATATTAGGGAAGTTACTATGTTTCCAATGAACCAAAACGCACAAGATTTGATGATGAATGCACCATCTGAGGTAAATCCAGATCAATTGAAAGAATTAAATTTAGCTTTAAAAACAAAAAAATAACTTATTTTTTTCCTTTTAAACTTATTTTTACATCTGAAAGATCAACTAGATTTTTTTTATAATTATTTCTAACGAAACCTTTACTGGTAATGTCTTTTACAATTTTCAATAATTGATTTTGATCTTCAGAGCTTTGGTCTTCTGCATTGATGGCATCATTTCCTCCAATAGATGGAGTGTGGGCCAGATCTTCTCTATTTTGGTATGAAATAGCTAATTCTCTGAAAATATAATCCAAAATTGATGTAGCACTTAAAATTCTATCATTACCATGTACTTTGCCAGATGGTTCAAATTTTGTGCCAACAAATGCACTTATAAACTCATCTAAGGGAACACCGTATTGAAGGCCTAAAGAAACAGCAATTGCAAAGTTATTCATTAAGGCCTTAACAAGTTCACCCTCTTTACTGGTATCAATAAATATTTCTCCAATTTTTCCGTCTTCATATTCTCCAGTATGTAGGTAAACTTTATGGTCACCAATAGTAGCTTTTTGAATATATCCTTTTCTTCTGTCAGGCATGCTAAATCTTTTACCTGACTTCTCGTTAGCTATGTTTATACTTGTTATTATACTTTCTTTATTTATTTGGTTTTTTTTATCTGTTTCGGTAACTACCTCTACTTTGTTGTTTTCAAGGACTTTATTGTTTTTAGGATCTAGACTTTTTGTTTTTCTGTTATCAAGTTTTACGTCTAAAACCTCAAATTTACCATCATCTCTTTTTTCTAAATTTTTTAACTCTGCCTCATTAATATCATCTAAATAATGATTTACTTTAAAGGTACAGGTATAATAAGTTTCAACTAAATACTTTGCCATTTGACCTCAATTTAAATTTTAATTTGAATAATGAATCAATTAATTTATATACATATTCATATTTTAGTCTAATTTAAATTTTACAATTTTTAATTGAATAAATAAAAAAATATTATGTTGACACTCTTAAGAAAAATTTTCACATGGTGGAATCAAGATACTTTTGGAACAAGACTAAAAACTATTTTTTTTGGAAAACTAGTTGGCACTGATGAACTAGGTAATAAATACTATGAAAGTAAAAACGGAAAAAGATGGGTTATCTATTCAAAAACAATTGACGCATCAAAAATTCCTGTTGAATGGTATTCTTGGATACATTTTACACCAAATAAAATTGAGAAAAAACATACCTTAGAAAAGTATGAATGGCAAAAACCACATCAAGAAAATTTAACTGGGACTGACTCAGCATATTATCCAAATAAAAATAAAGATGGTATTAAAAAGAAATACTCAAGTTGGAAAGAATAATTTTAAATTAATCTATTTAGTTTTTTTATTTTATTTTTGTTTAGTTTTAAACTCAAATGCAAAAAGTAATTTAGAGGGAGCTTTTACTGATATAAAAATTTTGGATAAAATAAGCTCTAAAAATACTTTACTTAAAATTAAAAATGGAGAATTAATAAAGTTCAAAGATTTATCAATTAAAAGCCTGAAATGTAAAAATTCAGAATTTGATGATAATCCAGAAATAACTGCTTATATACAAGTTCGAGATTTGACTAATAAAAATAATGATGAAGTTTTTGTTTTTAATGGTTGGATGTTTTCATCAAGTCCTTCGATCACGCCTTTTGATCATCCTGTTTACGATGTTTGGCTTGTTAGATGCTATTAAACAATTGAATCTTTATCTAGCCAACTAACATTGAAATCTGAATTGATAAATTTTTTGTGGTTTAGTAGTTTTTTATGTAGAGGAATTGTTGTAGTTATTCCTTCAATAACAAATTCATCTAAAGATCTATTCATTCTTTGTATTGCTTCTGTTCTGTTTCTTCCATGACATATTAATTTACAAACCATACTGTCGTAATAGGGTGTTACCTTATATCCTTGAAATATTGCACCATCTACTCTGGTTCTAAAACCAGATGGTTGATGACACATAGTAATAACTCCAGGTGAAGGCTGAAAGTTTTTACTTGCATCTTCTGCATTTATTCTACATTCAATTGCATGTCCTCTAGGGTTTATATCACTTTGTTTCAAAGCTGTTTCTCCTGAAAAAGCAATCCAGATTTGTTCTTTGATTATATCAACCCCTGTAACCATTTCTGTCACAGGATGTTCAACTTGAACTCTTGTATTCATCTCAAGGAAATAAAATTTCCCATCTTCATATATAAACTCAACAGTTCCAGCTCCCATATAACCTATTTTTGCAACCATTTTGACTGTTCTTTCAAATAAATCTTTTCTTATTTCATCATTTAAAACTGGACTTGGTGTTTCTTCTATTAATTTTTGATGTCTTCTTTGAACCGAACAATCTCTTTCGTGAAGGTGTACTGCTCTATTTTTTCCAGCTAATATTTGAACTTCAATATGTCTTGGATTTTGAAAAAATTTTTCAATATAGACTTCATCATTACCAAAGTATTTTTGAGCTTCTGATTTTGCAGTTGAAAACAGCGTTTCAAATTCTTCTTCCTTATAAACTATTTTCATACCTTTACCTCCACCTCCACCTGAGGCTTTGATTAAAACAGGAAAACCAATTTTTTTACAAAGTTCTTTTGCTTCAGATACATCTTTTACTCCTCCTTCAGATCCTTCAATAACGGGCAACCCGTTATCTTTGGCTATCCTTTTTGCCTGGATTTTGTCACCCATCATTTCTATATGTTTTGATGATGCTCCAATAAAATTAATTTTGTTCTCTTCTAAAATTCTTGCAAAATTTGCATTTTCAGAAAGAAAACCATATCCAGGATGAACAGCATCAGCATTTGTAAGTTCTATTGCTGACATTAATGCTGGAATATTTAAATAACTATTTGCGGGTTGATGAGAACCTATACAAACACTTTCATCTGCCATTCTAACATGCATGCTTTCTCTATCTACATCTGAATGAACAGCGACTGTAGGTATTCCCCATTCTTTACATGCTCTAATAATTCTAACTGCAATTTCCCCACGGTTTGCAATTAAAATTTTTTTAAACATTATTTATTCTAGGATAATAATAGTTTGACCAAATTCTACAGGTTGGCCATCTTCAACACAAATTTCTTTTACTATACCATCTGCTGTTGAAGGAACATGATTCATGGTTTTCATTGCCTCAACAATCATTATTGTATCGCCTTTTTTAATTTTTTTTCCAATCTCAACAAATTTTTTAGCACCTGGTTCTGGAGCATGATAGGCAGTTCCAATTATAGGTGAAGTAATTTCAGTTCCTGATTTAATATTTTGAGTTTGAGTAGGTGCTGAACTTGATGCAGGTGATGAGGATGAAATTACTTGAGGTTGATTACTTATTGAGACATTATTTTTTGATACTTTAATTTTTGTATCTTTTTCAGTTATCTCTATTTCAGTAAGATTAAATTCTTTTAAATAATCACTTAATTCTTTAATTATTTTTTTATCTATTTTCATTATGCAAAGTCTTTTGTAATGAAATTATGGCCAAAATATATCCTTCAGCACCTAATCCAAAAATTCCTCCAGTTACCACACCACTTATAAGTGATTTATGTCTAAATTCTTCTCTTTTATAAATATTAGATAAATGTAGTTCGATTATTGGTTTTTTAAATAAATCTAGAGCATCTCTTATAGCTACAGAGGTATGAGTAAATGCGGCAGCATTTATAATCATACCATCGAATTTATTCCTAGCATCTTGAATGATATTAACAAGCTCTCCTTCAACATTAGATTGAGCAAATTCAACATCAAGACCAATTTCTTTTGCTTTTTTAGAACAATTCTCTTTAAGTTGGTCATACGTAGTTGATCCATATTGTGATTGTTCTCTTTCTCCTAATAGATTAAGATTTGGACCGTTAATAATAATTATTTTATTATTCATTCAGCACTTATATACGATGAAAAAAATAAAAAAAATAAAAATCAAAATAAATGGTAAAATCAAATCTATAATTCAAGATTCTAATCTCTCTATGGTGTTAAAAAATCTTAAAATACCATTAAATAAAGTAGCAATTGAGCTTAATGAGGAAATAATAGATAAAAAAAAAATTAATAAAATAAAATTAAATAAAAATGATAAAATTGAAATAGTTCATTTTATTGGAGGTGGTTAATTTGAAAAAAGATAGTCTAATTATTGCGAATAAAAAATTTAATTCCAGATTAATTGTTGGAACAGGAAAATATAAAAGTATGTCTGAGTGTGCAAAGGCAATTAAACTGTCTGGAGCAGAAATTGTAACAGTTGCTGTAAGAAGGGTTAATATTTCAGATAAAAATAAGCCCTTGCTTATGGATTATATTGATCCAAAAAAAATTACATATTTACCCAATACTGCTGGATGCTTTAATTCAAAAGAAGCTTTGAGAACTTTAAGATTAGCAAGAGAAATAGGTGGTTGGAAGTTAGTTAAATTAGAAGTTTTAGGTGATAAAAAGAATTTATTTCCAGACATGATTGAAACTTTAAAATCTACAGAAGTTCTGGCTAAAGAGGGTTTTAAGGTTATGGTTTATTGTAATGATGATCCTTTAATGGCTAAGCGTTTAGAGAATTCAGGTGCTGATGCTATTATGCCTCTAGCTGCACCAATCGGATCAGGATTAGGCATACAAAATAAAATCAATATTCAAATAATTAGAAATCAAACCAAACTTCCATTAATAATTGATGCTGGTTTGGGTCAAGCTTCAGACGCTACAATTGCAATGGAATTAGGATGTGACGGAGTGCTTGTTAACACTGCTATAGCAAAAGCAAAAAAACCATTTGAAATGGCTTTAGCTTTTAAAAATGCTGTTATTGCAGGAAGACAATCTTACAAATCTGGAAGAATAGATAAAATTTTAATGGGTAATCCATCCTCACCATCAAAAGGAATTATTTAGTCTTGTTATAATACCTTTTTTTATTATATTTTTTTTTATTAATCTTTTTATTTTCTTTTTTTTCTGAAAATTTATCTTCTTTATTTTGTGTTTCTAAATTTTTTAATTTTTCATAATATTCTATTAGCTCTATCGTTTTTTTTGATTTATTTTTTATATCTATAATGTACTCAGGTATAATTAAGGAATTATCGCTAATAATATCTATTTTCATTTTATTTTTTTTCTCAAAATAAGTTAAGTCATTAACAAAGTTTTCTTTAAGGAAATCTGAAATTTTTTCACAAACTTTTAATTCAACAAATTTAGCTTTGTTAATTACAGCTTTTAACTCAACAATTTTTAAAAGTTTTTGAGCAAAAGACTCGTCTGTTAATGTAACTTTCCATTTTATTGCGCTTTCCCTCAGTCTTTGTCTTGACATCTCAAGAAGACCAAAATTACTTATTCTTCCAATTTGAATTCTAGCTCTATCTGACCTGCATTTTTCTTTAAGTTTTCTTTCTACCAACCTCCTATTTCCATAACTTAGCATATCAATAAAATCTATAATGATTAAACCAGACAAATCTCTTATCTTTATTTGTCTTGCAATTTCTTCTGCAGCTTCAATATTCGTATCTAGAGCAGTGCTTTCAACATTTTTTCCTTTTATTGAACTTCCAGAATTTATATCGATAGAAACTAAAGCCTCTGTCGGGTTAATAACTAAATATCCTCCTGACTTTAGCTTAATTTCAGAGTCAAAAATTTGATTTAACTTTTGTTCAATATTTTCTTGAATAAATAGTGGAATTTTTCCTCTATATTTTTTTACTTTTTTGACATTTGACGGCATCATTGTTTTCATGAATGATTGAGCTTTTTTATAACCCTCATTACCTTCTATAACTATATTTTGGGTATTTTCGTCAAACATATCTCTTAATGTTCTTTTTATTATTTCACTTTCTTGATGTATTAAAGAAGGGGCAATAGAGTTTATTGCATTTTCTTTTATTTGGCTCCAAGAATTAATCAAAGTTTCTAAATCACTATTTATTTCATTTTTTGTTTTATTGCTTCCAGCAGTTCTGACAATTAATCCCATCTCTTTAGGTATTTCAATTTCATTTAAAATTGATCTTATTTTTTTTCTATCAGCAGGATTAAATATTTTTCTTGATATACCTCCTCCTTTAGGAGTGTTTGGCATTAATACTATATACTTACCAGCAATAGAAATGAAAGTGCTTAAAGCTGCACCTTTTTGACCTCTCTCGTCTTTAATAACTTGTACAAGAATTACTTGGTTAGGTTTAATTACTTCCTGAATTTTATATCTTTTAAATTTAAATCTATTCTCTTTCTTTTTTTCTTTTTCATCATCTAAATTTTCTTTTTCAGTAATATTTTCTTTATTATTTGAATCTTCTTCTATTTGATCTTCTGATATCTTTTCTATAGGATCATCAATTTCTAGTTTTCCTTCAGCAATATTTTCCTCTTCTTTAGCTTCAACTTCTCTTGAAAGTTCTTCTCTAGCTTTTTCTTCCTCCTCTTTAATTCTTTCTAAATCTGCTTTTGGTATCTGGTAATAATCTGATTGAATGTCATTAAAAGACAAAAACCCATGCCTCTCTCTTCCAAAATCAATAAAGGCTGCTTGCAAAGAGGGTTCAATTCTACTTACTTTGCCTAAATAAATATTGTTTTTAATTAAGTTATTTTTTAAACCTTCGTACTCGTAATCTTCAATATTTTCACCTGATTTAAGAACAACTCTAGTTTCGTTAGGATGCGAAGCATCGATATATAAATTTTTTTCCATAATTTTGTTAATGTCAATTTCATTAGTAATTTAGTTTTTAAAAATTTTGTTTAATTTTCTTGCCATATCTTTAACAAATTCCAAGATATAATGAAATTAAAATGAATAAATTTTTTAGAAATATCTTTATTTTAATTACTTCTTTTATTCTATTATCAGCAATTTCGATAATAAGTGTTTTATGGACTTATTCTAATGATTTACCAGATTATAAATTTCTTAAAAATTACAAACCTCCTGTTTCCAGCAAAGTTTACTCTGGTAATGGTGATTTGGTGGCAGATTTTTCACAGGAAAAAAGAGTATTTGTTCCATTTAATTCAATCCCAAAAAATGTAATTAACGCATTTTTATCTGCTGAGGATAAAAATTTTTTTAAACATCCAGGTGTTGACGCTAAAGGTGTAATTAGAGCTGTAATAAACAATATTTCAAATTTTTTATCATCTAAAAGGTTGGAGGGAGCATCTACAATTACTCAACAAGTAGCAAAAAATTTCTTGCTAACAAATGAAGTAAGTTTAAATAGGAAAATTAAGGAAGCGATTCTAGCTTTTAGAATAGAGAGAGCTTTATCTAAAGAAAGAATTCTAGAACTATATCTAAATCAAATTTATCTTGGAAGTGGAGCATATGGAGTAGCGGCTGCTAGCTTAGAATATTTTGATAAATCTATTAAAGATTTAAATTACTCAGAAGCTGCTTTATTAGCGGCTTTACCAAAAGCACCTAGCAGATATAATCCTTATAGAGATCCAGATATAGCAAAATTTAGAAGAAATTTAGTTTTAAAAAATTTGCTAGATAATAATTATTTAACTTCAGAATGGTATGAAAAACTTACAAAAGAGGAAATAATTTTAAAAAAAAATAAGAAAATTTATTTAGAAGATGCTCAATATTTTATTGAAGATGTTAGAAAAAGTATAATTGAAACTTTGAGTTATGATAAAGTTTACAAACAAGGTTTTAATATCAATACTCCAATAGATTTAAATTTACAAACAATTGCAACAAAATCACTTAGAAATGGATTATTAGCATATGACAAAAGAAAAGGATGGAGAGGACCGCTTACTAACAAGATTTATAATTCAGAATGGAAAAAAGATTTAGAAAAGTATAAATTAGAAAATTCAATTAATTGGAAATTAGCAATAGTCAAAAAAATAAATAAATTTTCAGTAGAAATAGAAACAGAAAACAATATCAAAGGTGTTATCGAGTATCAGAGTATTTCTTGGACAAAGAAAGAATTTAATAAATTATTAAAACCTGGTGACATTATATATGTTGAAAAAATTAAAGAAAATATTTTCAATTTAAAACAACTACCAAAAGTAAATGGTGGAATTGTTGTAATGGATCCCTTTACTGGCAGAGTTTTAGCGTTAAGTGGTGGATTTAGTTTTAAACAAAGTGAATTTAACAGAGCAACCCAAGCTAAAAGACAGCCTGGATCAGCTTTTAAACCATTTGTTTATGCATTAGCCTTAGAGAACAATTTTACACCAACATCATTAGTTCTAGACGCACCACTGGTTTTAGACCAAGGAGATGATTTAAAAATGTGGAAACCAGAAAATTACGGAAAAAAATTTTATGGGCCTTCGACTTTAAGGGTTGGTTTGGAGAAATCTAGAAATTTAATGACAGTAAGAATAGCCCAAAATCTTGGTATAGGGAAAATAGTTGATTTTTCAAAAGCATTAAAAATTTATGATAATCCAGAAGAACTTTTATCCATATCTTTGGGGTCTGCTGAAACAACTTTATTAAAACTTACATCTGCTTATTCAGTTTTTGTTAATGGAGGAAAACTTGTTGAACCAATACTTATAGATAGAATTCAAGACAGTGAAGGAAATACTGTTTTTAATAATGATAAAAGAAAATGTATCAATTGTGATCAAATTTCTTATTTAACCAACGATTATCCAGAGATTAAAAATAACTACACGCAAATTTTCTCTCCAGAAACAGCTTTTCAAATGACCTCAATTTTAGAAGGAGTTGTTCAAAGAGGTACAGCTAAAAAACTAAAAGATTTAAATTTAAATATTGCAGGCAAAACTGGAACAACAAATAAAAATACAGATACTTGGTTTATAGGTTTTACCTCAAATGTACTAGTTGGTGTTTATGTTGGTTCAGATAACCCAACTCCGCTAGGAAAATATGAAACAGGATCTAAAACTGCTTTACCAATATTTAAAAGTTTTATAAGTGATTCTGTTAACAAATATGATGCAAGGCCATTTAAGGCTGCTAAAGGAACAGTGATGATGGTTGTTGACCCTTTAACAGGTCAAAAAGCAAAATTTAACTCAAAGAATACTATTATTGAGGTTTTTAAAAAAGAAAATATTGTTGATGGAAAAGTACTTTACACAAATTCAGATAGATTAGATTCAAATAATATATTAAAGTTTTACTAATGGATAATAATTATCAAAATTTAAAAGAAGAGATTGAAAAGATAAATCAAAAAATACAGGAGTATCTTTGAAAAAAACAATATCTATTCAAAACTGCAGTCTTTAAATTCACAAATACTAATTGCCGATTTTTGGCAAGATAAAAATAATTCTCAAAGAGTAATCAAAGAAAAGAAATTTTATGAAGATTTAACTAATTCTTTAAATAATAATGTTGAAAAACTTAAAGATTTAAATGATTTGAATCAACTGGCGTTTGAAGAAGAAAATTTACAAGTTCAAAAAGAAGTTCTCCAAAATATTAAAGACTTAAGGAGTGAAGTTAAAAAAAATGAAATTAAATGTTTTTTATCTAATGAAGCTGACCCTTTAAATTGTTATATAGAGATACATGCTGGTGCAGGAGGCACTGAAAGTCAAGATTGGGCTGATATGCTGAGAAGAATGTATTTAAAGTGGTCTGATAAAAAAAATTTTAAATCAAGTTTGATTAGTGAACATAGAGGTGACGAGGCTGGAATAAAGTCTGCAACAATAAAAATAGATGGTGACTATGTTTTCGGTTGGTTAAAAAAAGAGTCTGGAATACATAGATTGGTAAGGATATCTCCATTTGACTCCGGAGCGAGAAGGCACACAAGTTTTGCAAGTGTTTGGATTTATCCAGTTGTAGATGAAAATATTAATATAGAAATTTTAGAAAAAGATTTAAGAATAGATACCTATCGTTCCAGCGGAGCAGGTGGTCAGCATGTTAATACTACTGATAGCGCAGTTAGAATAACACACATTCCTTCAAAAATTGTTGTTCAATGTCAAAATGAAAGATCTCAACATAAAAATAAAGAAACATGCATGAATATGTTGAAAGCAAGATTATATGATTATGAAATTAAAAAAAGAGAGGAAGAAAATCAAAATATTGAAAGCTCTAAATCTGAAATAGGGTGGGGGCATCAAATTAGATCTTATGTTCTCCAACCTTACAGACTTGTAAAAGATAATAGAACTAGTTTTGAAAGTACCAGTCCTGATAAAGTATTAGATGGTGATATTGACGAATTTTTGGAACAATCTCTTTATAAATTAAATGAAAAATAATATTTTAAAATATTTTATTCTGCTTCTGTCAGTGTTTGTTATTTTGACAATTTACCTTAGCACTGTAGGTATAGAGACAGATAGATTTAACGATGAAATTAAAAAAAGAATTTCACTTATAAATAAAAATATAGATATAAATTTAAAAAAAATTAGATTAATTCTAGATCCTTTTAAACTAAAAATTTACGCTGAAACAGTTGATACCACGGTATATTTATCAAAAATACCTTTAGCATTAGAAAGCATTAAAACGCAAGTTTCGCTCAGTTCTTTAATTAAAAATAAGATTTCATCATCAAATATAGAGGTAAGAACTAGGTCTATATTATTAAATGATTTAATTAAATTTATTCGAACCACAAATAATACACCTCAGTTATTTATATTAGAAAAAATTATAAAAAAAGGTCATGTAATTATAGATCTGAATTTAAACATCGATGAAAATGGTAAACTTAAAAATGATTATATCATTGAAGGTTTGATGAAAGATGGAAGTATTAATTTTTTAGATAGGGCTTATTTTAAAAATATAAATTTTAATTTCAATTTTCAAAAAGATAATTATCATTTTAATGAAATAAATTTTAAAGCAGAAGAAGTAAATTTTATTTCAAAAAAACTTAACATAAAAAAGAAAAAAAATAGTTTTTTAGTTGATGCTATTGTTGAAAACGATAAATCAAGTTTAAATTCAAATATATTAAAGTTATTAAATTTAAGTTTTGAAAATATAATTGTTGATGATGCTATATTTAATACAAATAATGAATTTTCTTTGGAAATAGATGAAAAATTCAAAGTTAAAAATATTATTTTAAATTCTGATATAAATATTACTCAGCTTAAATATGAAAATTTAAAAATAATTAATAACTATTTTCCAGAAGTTGATGATCTGATTTTACTCGATAATCATAAATTAAATTTAAATTACAAGGACAAAAATTTATCAATTAACGGTGAGGGACAAATTCAGTTAAATACTGGAGAAGTAGATGAAATTAAATATTTCATTAATAAAAAAGATAAGGATTTAAGTATAGATTCAGAATTATTTTTAAAAAATATAGTTTTAAAGCAGCAAGATTTTCTAAAAATTTTCTTCCCTCAAAGTAATAAAAAAATTGATTTTAATAATCAAAAATTAAAAATTAAATTTAAAAATAATAAATTTATTTTTTCAGGGTCTGGAAAATTCAAAATCGATAAAGATTTTGAAGATATTGATTATTTAATTGAGAAAGAAAAAAATAAAATAAGTTTTAACACTAATTTAAATGTAAAAAATACAAAATTCATATTTGATAATATTAATTATGAAAAAAAAGATGATAGCCAAATGTATCTTCAAATTAATGGAGAAATAGAAAATAATAAAAATCTAAATATAAATAACTTTGTTCTTAATGAAGAAAATAATAACATTAAAATTAAGAATTTATCTCTTAACGATTCTAATCAAATAATAAAAATTGATCAGGCAAATTTCAATTATCTAGATACAGAAAATAAAAAAAATAATTACAACATACAAAAAGTAGAAGGACAAAAATATTTAATTGATGGCACTTTATTTAATGCAAATTCTTTAATTTCGAATTTGCTAGATGCCGATGATAAAAAAGAAAACAATCTTTTTGAAAATAATATAAGTATTGACCTAAATTTTGATGAAGTTTACTTGGATAAAATATACTTTGTTAGGAATTTAAAAGGAAAGATAAATATTATTAATAACAAAGTAGAAGAAGTGGATATTTTAGCCTTTTATAACAATTCACAAAATATAAAATTTACAATTAAAACAAATAATCTAGGTGAAAAAATTACTACCCTTTTCTCATCAAAGGCAAAACCGCTAGTAGATAGATATAAATTCATTAAAGGATTTAAAGATGACAGAGAGGGATATTTAGACTTTTATTCTTTGAAAAAAGATGGAGTTTCAACTTCTAAATTAGTAATTGATAATTTTAAAGTTAAAGAAATTCCAGCGCTAGCCAAGTTATTGGCTCTTGCATCTCTTCAAGGAATAGCGGACTTACTTACAGGAGAAGGGATTAGGTTCACAGATTTTGAAATGGATTTTACCAATCAAGATAAATTTATGAAAATTCAAGAGTTATATGCAATTGGTCCAGCAATATCTATTTTATTAGAAGGATACATTGAGGAAGATAAATTAATCAGCCTAAGAGGAACATTGGTTCCAGCGACAACAATTAATAGATCTATAGCTTCAATACCTTTGCTTGGAGATCTATTGATTGGAAAGAAAGTGGGCGATGGTGTTTTTGGAGTCAGCTTTAAAATTAAAGGCCCCCCTAAAGATTTAGAAACTACTGTAAATCCTATAAAAACTTTAACACCTAGGTTTATTACCAGAACTTTAGAGAAAATTAAAAAAAATTAATTCAACTCTATTTTAATATGTCTTTTTTTTCCAAGGGAAAGTTTAAGATAGTTATCTTTAAACAGATTTTTATTTATTTCGAATTTTTCATCTGAAATAATATTATCGTTTATTTTTACCGCACTCCCTTTTATAAGTCTTCTGATTTCACTTTTCGAATTTTCTAACTTAGATATTAAAACAAGATCTACTATATTTATTTTTTCTTCTATTTTATTCGATTTAATATTAACTTTAGGTAAGTTCGAACCCAGAGTATTTCCAGAAAAAGCCTCTTTTGCTGCTTGTTCAGAATTTTTAGCAGCATCCTTTCCATGCAACATTTCTGTAGTTTTATTAGCAAGTAGTATTTTTAATTCATTTATATCATTATCTTTAATTTTTTCGATTTCCTTAATTTCAATTTCAGTAAACATTTTTAAAAATTTAATTACATCTCTATCATCTACATTTCTCCAAAACTGCCAATAATCATAAGCTGATAAATATTTTTCATCTAACCAAATAGCTCCATTTTCAGTTTTTCCCATTTTAGCACCAGTTGCTAGTGTAATTAATGGAGTTGTTAAACCAAAAGTTTGATTATTAGAATGTCTTTTAATTAGCTCAACACCATTAACAATGTTTCCCCATTGATCTGAACCTCCGATTTGTAAGACACAATTTTCTTTCTTATTTAATTCGAGAAAATCATATGCTTGTAAAATCATATAATTAAATTCCATATAGCTCAGAGATTGTTCTCTATCTAATCTGAGTTTTACACTATCAAATGTTAGCATTCTATTTATAGTGAAATGTTTTCCGATATCTCTTAAAAACGAAATATAATTTAAATCTTTAAGCCAAGTATAATTGTTTACAAATATTGGCTTTGTATTCTGATCATCATTATCTAAAAATTTTTTTAAAATGTTTTTGATATTTTTAATATTTTTTTCAATCTCATCCTCACTTAATATTTTTCTAGTTTTATCTTTACCAGATGGATCCCCAATTCTTGTAGTTCCTCCACCAAGTAAAACTATTGGTCGATGTCCATTTTTCTGAAGTAGTCGTAAACACATTATTTGCAGTAAGCTACCCACATGTAGGCTTTCAGCTGTACAATCAAAACCTATGTAACCTTTTATCTTTTCTTCATCTAATTGTTTAGATAGTTCATCTTCACTTGTGCATTGATAGAAAAAACCTCTATCTTTAAATTCTTTTAAAAATTTATTCATAAGTTTATAGTTACAATATACAAATTTTTTTTAAAAAACATATCAATGAAAAAAAAATTATATACTGCAATTGGACTAATGAGTGGAACATCTATGGATGGTATTGATTTATCTATAATTAGTTCAAATGGATACGATGAATTTTCAAACATTTTAGATGATTATTATGAGTATGATAAAAATCTTCAGGATCAGTTAGTTCGATTAAGAGATTTAGTTTTAACAAAGAAAGATCTTTTACAAAATTCAGAAAAATTAAGAGAATTAGAGCGTAATTTAACTCTTTTTCACGCCGATGCAGTCAATCAATCATTAAAAAAATATAGAGATCCCATTGATTTGATAGGTTTTCATGGTCAAACAATTTTTCATAACCCAAATGAGAAAATTACCAATCAATTAGGAGATGGGAAATTGTTATCTCAAATGGTCAAAAAAAAAGTCATTTATGATTTTAGACAAGCGGATATTCAAAATAATGGTCAAGGTGCACCTTTAACACCAATTTTCCATTATATTTTGTCAAAAAAAATAAATCAAAATTTTGATCTTAAATTTCCATTAGGTTTCTTAAATATTGGTGGTATCGCAAATGTTACAAAAGTAATTAATGAATCGGATAATTTTCAATATAACCTTTCTGCTTTTGATATAGGTCCTGGTAATTGTTTAATTGATGAATGGGTAAGAAAGAATTCAAATAAAAAATTTGATAAAAATGGTGAACTAGCTACAGTAGGGAAAGTTGATCAATTAATTTTAAACCAAGCAATAGATAATTTTAAAATAAATTCTTACTCCCAGTCATTAGATATTAAAAATTTTGATGTATCTTTTGCAAGAGGTTTGTCGCTAGAAGATGGTTGTGCTACTATAACAGATTTTACAGCATATTTAATTGCAGAAGGATTAAAACATATTAGCCAAAAAAATAGTATTACATTTTTGCTTTGTGGTGGTGGAAGAAAAAATAGTAATTTAATTAATCGTATAAAAAATTACATATCAAATGAAAATAATATTACTTTGAAATCTATAGATAATTATAATTTAAATGGTGATTATATTGAATCCCAGGCATTTGGATTTTTAGCCATAAGGTCTTTTTTAAATTTACCAATTTCTTTTAGCACAACAACTGGATGTAAAGAATTTACAGTAGGTGGAAAACTGGTAGAAAATTTTTAATATAGTGCTGTTTCCTTTTTTATATATTTATCAAGATGCTTAACTAAAGCATCACTTGTTTTTGAAAAGAAATGATTAGCCTCTGATATTGCATTAAATTCTACTTTAATACCTTTTTGAGCACTTAATCTTTTATCTAATTCTGTAATATATTCTATTGGTACCAATTCATCTTTTTTACCATAAGCAACTAAACCAGAAGTTGGACATGGAGATAAAAAAGAAAAATCATAAACATTTGGTTGAGGTGAAATTGCTATAAACCTGTTTATTTCTGGTCTTCTCATTAATAATTGCATTGCAATTAAAGATCCAAATGAAAATCCTGAAACCCAACATTGTGAATTGTCAAAATTTTCTCTTTCTAACCAATCTAAAGCAGCTGCTGCATCAGCAAGTTCGCCTTGACCATTATCGAATTCTCCATCACTTTTACCAACACCTCTGAAATTTACTCTGCACACCGAAAAATCGTTATCCATAAATGTATGGAAAGTGTCTACTACTACTTTATTATTCATCGTTCCTCCATATTGAGGATGGGGCTGTAACACTAAAGCAATTGGTGAAGTATTTTTTTTACTTTTATAATATTTAGCCTCAAGTCTTCCTGCAGGACCAGGTATAAATATTTCTAAAATTTTATTGTCCATAAGCGATATTGATTATTATTCTCAAAAAAAATGTACGTTTATCATAAGTCAGCGACAAAATGTTAGTTTTTTTTTACACTCTAAACTTGACCATTTTAGTCAGGTATGTATAAAAACCCACAATTTAAGGGTAAAAAATGAAACTTACATCAAAAGGTAGATACGCTGTAATGGCATTAGTTGATTTAGCTAGGTTTGATAATATCAATCCAGTATCACTAAGAGATATATCATTAAGACAAGGTATATCTTTAGATTACCTAGAGCAAATTTTTTCTAAATTAAAAAAAAACGAAATTGTTAAAAGTATAAGAGGAACGCAAGGAGGATACGTTCTTAATAAAAATCCAAATGATATAAAATTAACAAATATCTTTCATGCAGTTGATGAAAAAGTAAAAACTGTTCAATGTAAAAAAGAATCTAAAAAAGGATGCAACGGCAAAGCCACAAAGTGCATTACTCATAATTTATGGGACGAATTAGAGATACACATAAATACATTTTTTGAAAATAAAAGCCTTAAAGATTTATTAAACAACAACAAAGAAACAAGAGTTTAGAATGGATAACAGGCAAAAAGAAATAAATAATTTAAAAGACTATAAATATGGTTTTTCTACAGATATAGAAAATATTCAAGCCCCAAAAGGTTTGAATGAAGATGTTATTAAATTTATTTCAAATATAAAAAAAGAACCTGCATGGATGCTTGAATTCAGACTAAAAGCTTTTGAGAGATTTAAGGTGTTAAAAGAACCAGATTGGCAGAAACCTAAATTTCCAAAAATAGATTATCAAGATTTATATTATTATTCTGCACCTAAAAGCATGAAAGATAAGCCAAAGAGCTTAGATGAACTGGATCCTAAACTTTTAGAAACTTATAAGAAGCTTGGAATTCCTTTGCAAGAGCAAGCGAGATTAAATGGAATAGCTGTTGATGCTGTATTTGATTCAGTTTCTGTAGCCACTACATTTAAAGATGAATTAACTAAACAAGGAATTATATTTTGTCCTATATCAGAGGCAATTCAAAATCACCCTGAATTAGTTAAAAAATATCTAGGATCTGTAATTCCAACAAGTGATCATTTTTTTGCAACATTAAATTCAGCAGTTTTTACAGATGGTTCATTTGTATACATTCCAGAAGGTGTTAGATGTCCAATGGAACTATCAACTTATTTTAGAATTAATGCATCTAATACAGGCCAATTTGAAAGAACTTTAATTATTGCAGATAAAGGAAGTTATGTAAGTTACTTAGAGGGATGTACAGCTCCAATGAGAGATGAAAATCAATTACATGCTGCTAATGTAGAGCTAGTTGCGCTCGATGATGCAGAAATAAAATATTCAACTGTTCAGAACTGGTATCCAGGTGATCAAGATGGCAAAGGTGGAATTTATAATTTCGTAACCAAAAGAGGTTTATGCAAAGGTAAAAATTCTAAAATTTCATGGACACAAGTTGAAACAGGTTCTGCAATTACCTGGAAGTATCCTAGTTGTATTCTTAAAGGAGATAACTCTGTGGGTGAGTTCTATTCAATAGCTATTACTAACAATCATCAAAAAGCAGATACAGGTACCAAAATGATCCATTTAGGCAAAAATACTAAAAGCAAAATAATTTCTAAAGGAATATCGGCTGGTAGTTCAGATATGACTTATAGAGGTTTAGTTGATATTTCATCAAAAGCCAAAAATTCGACTAATTATACTCAGTGTGACTCTTTATTAATGGGTAATAAATGTGGTGCTCACACTGTGCCTTATATAAAAAATAAAAATTCCGAGTCAAATATTGCTCATGAGGCAACTACATCCAAGATTAGTGAAGAGCAGTTACATTATTGCCAACAAAGAGGATTAAATCCAGAGGAAGCTGTTGGCTTAATTGTTAACGGTTTTTGCAGGGAAGTATTGCAACAATTGCCTATGGAATTTGCTGTAGAAGCACAAAAACTTGTAGGTATCAGTCTGGAAGGAAGTGTAGGCTAATGCTTAAAATAAATAATTTAAATGCAGCGATTGATAATAAGCCTATTTTAAATGGGCTATCCTTAAATATAAATCCTGGTGAGGTTCATGCAATTATGGGCCCTAATGGATCTGGAAAAAGTACTTTGTCCAACATTTTGTCAGGAAAAAAAGGCTATGAAGTTTCAGGGGAAGTTCTTTTTGAAGAAAAAGATTTATTTGAACTTGAAACAGAGGAAAGAGCACACAAAGGTATATTTTTAGCTTTCCAATATCCTTTAGAAATTCCAGGTGTAAATACAAATATATTTTTAAAAACTTCTTTAAATGCTGTGAGAAAAGCTAGGGGCGAGAAAGAGCTTGATGCAATTGAATTTCTAAAATTGGTAAAAGAAAAATCCAAAGAATTAAAATTTGATGAAGAAAAATTAAACAGACAGTTAAATGTTGGTTTTTCAGGTGGTGAAAAAAAGAAAAATGAAATTTTACAAATGTCATTGTTAGCTCCAAAATTGTCAATTTTAGATGAAACAGATTCTGGTTTAGATATTGATGCTTTAAAGATTGTTGCAGATGGAGTTAATACATTAAGAGATAAAAACAACTCATTTTTAATTATTACACACTATCAAAGATTACTTGATTATATAAAACCTGATTTTGTTCACGTTTTAATGAATGGAAAAATTGTAAAATCTGGTGGTGCAGATTTGGCCCTAGAGCTAGAAAAAAAAGGATATGAAAATTTTAATTAAATGAAAGAACAATTACAAAAAGATTTTGATAATAGTATAAAAAATTTAAGTTTATCTCAAAAAGATATTGAAATAAAAAAATTTTGTTTAGACAATTTCATAGATAAAGGTTTTCCAAATAGAAAAGAGGAAGATTGGAAATTTTCAGATTTGAATCAAATAATAAAAAATAATATTGGAGAACTAAGTTTTTATAATGACCAAACATCTACAAATAAAGTTGATACATCTGTATTTGTAGATGGATTAGAGCATAATAAAATAGTTTTTATAAATGGTAGAATTGAAAAAATTGATTTTGAATATGAAAAAAAAGATCAAATAGAAATAATTGATCAATCAGAGACTATTAATGAATTTAAAAATAGCAATTCATTATCTGACTTAAACAATGCCTTTACTAATAAATGTTTTAAAATATTGGTAAAAAAAGGTTATCAGTTAGTAAAACCTTTAATTATCTATCATACAACAAATTCGAAAATTTGGTCTAAAAACATTAATTTACGACTTAATTTTGAACTAGATAAAGATAGTTCATTAAGATTAATTGATTTGTTTAATGATACATCTGAAAAGAATTTTTTAAATATATTTTATAACTTTGAATTAAAAGAAAATGCAGTTTTAAAAAATTATAAAGTAGATAAATTTGAGAATAAAAACATTAAATATTCTTTTAACAATATTCATCAAGATAAGAACAGTATTTCCGAAACATTTATTTTATCCTCTGGATCAAATTTTTCTAAAAATGAGATAAATTGTAATTTAAATGGAGTTTATGCATCAGCTTTTGTAAATGGTGTTTTTTCATTGAATAATGATAAACATCACGAAATCAGATCAATAATAAATCATCTAACTGAAAATACAAAAAGTTACCAACTAATTAAAAGTGTTTTAGATGAAAGTTCTAAAGCAGTATATCAAGGAAAAATATTTGTAAATTCGGATGCCCAGAAAACTGACGGATATCAGTTAAGTAAAGCAATATTGTTAAATAAAGAGTCCGAGTTTAACGCAAAGCCAGAACTAGAAATTTATGCCGATGATGTTAAATGTTCGCATGGTTCAGCGTCAGGTAGTTTAAATGAGGATTCTATATTTTATTTAATGTCTAGAGGCCTAAGTTACAAACAATCAAGAGAGCTTTTAATTAATGGATTTCTACTCGATGTTGTTGAAAAAATTACTGACTCAGAAATAAAAAACTTAATAAAAAATATGATAGGAATTAAAGAATGAACATTAATCAGATAAAAAAAGAATTTCCAATTTTTGATGAAAAAATTCAAAATAATGATCTAGTTTATTTAGATAGTGCGAATTCATCTCAAAAACCCAAGATAGTTGTGGATAGAATTAATGAATTTTATACCAAACAATTTTCAAATGTTGGTAGAAGTGTTCATTATCTTGCTGTTGCTGCTACTAATTTGTATGAAAATACAAGAACATCTGTTCAAAAATATATTAACGCTAAAGATAAAAATGAAATTGTCTTTACAAAAGGTGCTACTGAAGCATTAAATTTAGTTGCTAATACATTGGGTCAAAGCCACTTACAGGAAGGTGATGAAGTATTAATTACAGAGCTAGAACATCATTCAAATTATGTACCATGGCATTTCTTGAGGAAATCAAAAAATATAAAAATTAATTTTGCTGAAATAAATGAAGAGGGTGAAATTACCCTTGAGGAAATAGAAAAAAAAATAACTCCAAAAACAAAATTAATTTCTATTACTCATCTGTCGAATGTAACAGGTGCAATTTTACCCGTAAAAGAAATTACCCAGCTTGCACATTCAAAAGGAATAATTGTCGTGGTCGATGGATGTCAGGGAGCGCCACATTTAAAATTAGATATGCAAGATTTAGATTGTGATTTCTATGCAATTTCATGTCACAAAATGTATGGACCTACAGGTTTGGGAGTTCTTTACGGTAAGAAAAAATGGTTAGAAGAATTACCTCCATATCAAGGTGGCGGAGGAATGATAAATGAAGTTAAAAAAGATAGAATTTCCTATGGTGAATTGCCAAACAAATACGAGGCAGGAACTATGGCCACAGCACAAGTAATTGCTTTTGACCAATCAATAAAATTTTTAGAAAGCATTGGCATAGAAAATGTTATGAAACATGAAGCAGATCTAGTTGAATATGGACAAGAGTTATTACAAAAAAATAACTCAGTTAAACTTATTGGAAATCCAAAAAATAAAGGAGGGGTTTTATCATTCACTATAGAAGGAGTTCACCCTCATGATATTGCAACCATCTTGGATGAAGACGGGGTTGCAATAAGAGCAGGACATCATTGTTGTCAAATTCTTCATGACAAATTAAATATTCCAGCTAGTGCTAGAGCATCAGTTGGTATTTATAATACAAAAGAAGATTTAGATCAGCTAAACCAGTCAATAAACAACTGTAAAAAAATATTTAATTTATAATGAATTTAAAAGAGCTATATCAAGAAATTATATTAGAACACGGCAAGAATCCTAGAAATCTTAGAAAGACAGAAGGTTTTAATAAAGACGCCAAAGGTAATAACCCTCTTTGCGGTGATAACGTTCATGTTTATTTAAAACTAAATGGACAAAAAATTGTAGAAGATGCATCTTTTGAAGGGAGTGGTTGTGCTATTTCAATGGCTTCAGCCTCTATAATGACAGATTTGATTAAAGGAAAAAATGAACATGAGGCTAAAGAGATAGTTAAGGATTTTTTAGGCATGATTAAAGAAAATCCTGAATTAAAATCAGAGTATTTAAGCGAAGATGAAAAAACTAAACTAATGTGTTTATCTGGTGTTAAGCAATATCCAATGAGAGTTAAATGTGCAACTTTATCTTGGCATACAATGGTTTCCGCTTTTGATGAAAAAACAGAAGAAGTAAAAACAGAGAATTAAATTATGACAAAAAAAGATGAAATAATTGAGGAAATAAGAAAAATTTATGACCCTGAGTTACCTGTAAATATCTACGAATTAGGTTTGATTTATGATATTAAAGTAAAAGATGAAAAGTTTGCTATTATCAAAATGACACTAACAACTCCAAACTGTCCAGTTGCAGAAAGTTTACCAAAAGAAGTTAAAGAGGGCGCAATGCAAGTCGAAGGTATTGAGGATGTTGATCTTGAGTTAGTTTGGGATCCACCCTGGAATAAAGATATGATGTCAGAAGCAGCAAAATTGGAATTGAATTTGTAATGAACCCGATAATTAAATTAAGTGATAACGCAGCTTTAAGAATAAAAGAGATAATGTCTAATGCTGAAAAAGATTCTATTGGTGTTAGAGTATCAGTGAAATCAGGTGGTTGTGCGGGGATGTCTTATGTAATGGAGTATACAAAAGAGTTAAATCCTAACGATGAAGTTATTGAGGATAAGGGTGTGAAAGTATTCGTTGACTCAGCTGCTATTATGTATCTGCTTGGCACTGAAATGGATTATAAAAAGGAGGAATTGTCCTCGTCATTTGTGTTCAATAATCCTAATGAAACTGAGCGTTGTGGCTGCGGAGAGTCCTTTAAAATATCATAAGTTGTATTATCCCATTAATTGCATATCTGTATTGCATTATATGCATATCTAATGTATAGATTCTATATGAACAAATTTGAGTTTAAAAATCTTGTTAAAAACTTAAAAGACTCTTTAAAGGAAAAAACATTCTTTAAAGAACTGCGTAAAGAAGTTGAAACCGGTGCTAACGGCACACAAGATTACGTAGTCAAAAAAGGTGTTAACAAAGATACAATTGCAACAACTAGACAGTAATAAAGTTTATTAGCTACTGTAATACATCTCAAACTCTACAGGATGAGGTGCATGTTCAAATTTGTGTATCTCTTCAAACTTAAGAGCAATGTATGCATCAATCTGATCATCAGTAAAGACACCGCCTTGAGTTAAAAACTCTCTGTCTTTATCTAAACTTTCCATCGCTTCTCTTAAAGAACCACAAACTGTCGGGATAGCTTTAACTTCTTCAGGTGGTAATTCATATAAATCTTTATCAAAAGACTCACCAGGATGAATTTTATTTTTAATCCCATCAATTCCAGCCATCAACATAGCTGCAAAAGTTAAATATGGGTTTCCAGCAGCATCTGGAAATCTAATTTCACATCTTGCACCTTTTTTACTTAAAGTAATAGGTATTCTGCAAGAAGCAGATCTATTTCTTGCTGAATATGCAAGAAGAACCGGTGCTTCAAAGCCTGGAATTAATCTTTTGTAACTGTTTGTTGTAGAGTTAGCAAAAGCATTAATTGCTTTAGCGTGTTTTAGAATTCCACCAATATAATGTAATGCGGTTTCACTTAATCCAGAATACGCATCACCTGAAAACACCGGAGTATCACCTTTCCAAATGGATTGATGGATGTGCATACCTGAACCATTGTCACCAGCAACCGGCTTTGGCATAAATGTTGCAGTTTTTCCAAATGAATGTGTAACCATTTGCACAACATATTTGTATAACTGAACGTTATCTGCTTGATTAACTAAAGTTCCAAAATACATTCCAAGTTCGTGCTGACTAGGAGCTACTTCATGGTGATGCTTTTCAACTTTAATACCAACTTCTTTTAAATTTTTAAGATATTCACCACGCATGTCTTGTTCACTATCAACTGGTGGTACTGGGAAATATCCTCCTTTAATTTGAGGTCTGTGTCCCATGTTTCCATTTTCATATTCTTTTCCTGAGTTGTAAGGACCTTCTTTACTATCTAATTTAAATCCGCACTCATTCATATCATTTTTGATTCTTACATCGTCAAAAACAAAAAATTCTGGCTCAGGTCCAAAAAAAGCTTTATCACCTATACCTGAAGCTTTTAAATATTCCTCAGCTTTTTTAGCAACACCTCTAGGATCTCTTTCATAAGGGTTTTTTTTAATTGCATCTAGAATGTCACAAAACAAAACCACAGTATTATGAGACGTAAAAGGATCCATGAACATTCTTGCAGTATCAGGTTTTAAAATCATGTCAGACTCATTAATTGCTTTCCAACCAGCAATAGACGAACCATCAAAAAAGACACCTTCATTCAACATACCTTCATCAACTATTGAAGCATCCATTGTTAAGTGTTGAAGTTTTCCCCTTGGATCAGTGAATCTTAGATCCACAAATTCTGCTTCTTTTTCTTTGATAAATTTTAATACGTTTGCTGCACTCATTTTGTCTCCTATGTAATTTTGTTTGGCCTAATTAGCAAAAAAATACTTAAAAATATTGCTTATTTAATAAATAACACCTATGCAATTTTCACATAAGTAGTGTAATTAGTCACTAAAATAATAAATATATTTAACTTGTGAATTCAATATTAAATAAAGAGCCAGTTTTAAGAGCAGAAAAATCGCTAAAACAATTTAACCCAGATCTTAAAGTGATTGTTTTAGAGCAAACTGCCAGAACAGCTAACGATGCAGCCACAGCTTTAGGTTGTAAAGTAGGAGCCATTGTCAAAAGCTTACTTTTTAAAGCAGGGGATAGTTATGTTTTATGTTTAGTTTCTGGAGATAAAAGGTGTTCATTAAATAAATTAAAAAAAATTTTAGATCAAAAAGATGTTTCGATGGCGAACCCAGAAGATGTTAAAAAAATTACTGGATATACAATTGGTGGAGTATCTCCAACTGGACATTTAACAAAAATAAAAATTTTTATTGATGAAACTTTAAATAGATTTTCTACTATTTTTGCAGCCGCAGGTCATCCTAATGCAGTATTCGAAATAAATTTTGAAAATTTAATTGCCTTAACCTCTGGTGAGATAAACGAAATAACAGAATGAGAAAACCACAATTAGTTGATTATTTGTTGTTGACATTGTTGTCATTAATATGGGCGTCTGCTTTTTTTAATATTAAGATTGCGACATATTCATTTGGACCTATTACAATAGGTTTTTTAAGATCTTTTTTGGGAGCTATACCAGTTTTAATCTTATGTTTTTATAAAAATATAAAAATTGAAGCATTCTCAAAAGACTGGAAGTGGTTTGCAATCATTGGATTGGTAAATTTAGTTATTCCATTCATACTAATATCTTATGGAGTGAATTTTGTTCAAAGTAACTTAGCAGCTATCTTGATGTCCACAACACCATTAAGCTCAACAGTTCTAGCTCACTTTTTTTTAAAAGGAGAAAAATTTAACTTGTTAAAAACTATTGGATTATTAATAGGATTTTCAGGAATAGTATTTTTGTTTTCAGATGACTTTTTAATTAATGAAAATAATTTTGTTGCTGCACTTTTAATTCTACTTGGATCAACTTGCTATGTAATTGGAGGAGTAATAACCTTAAAAATAAGCAATAAAGAAAATGAAAATGTTACAGGTTCAATTTTAATTTGGTCTACAATCATACTTCTTCCATTCACTTTAATTTTTGAAAAACCTTGGATGTTAAATCCTTCAACAGACTCTATTATATCAGTAATATATTTAGGAATTTTTCCTACCGGTATAGCATGGTTATTGAGATTCAGAATTTTAAAAACAAATGGTCTCATATTTCATTCACAGGTTTCATATATCATTCCAATATTTGGAATTATTTTAGGATACATATTTCTTAATGAAATAATTACCTCAAAAATTATTGTTGCATTAATTGCTGTATTTATTGGAATATATTTAGCAAGAAAAGCAGATTATAAAAACGTTACTTAAGCTTTGCCATTGCTTTTATGTGAGCAGGACTAGTTTCACAACAACCTCCAATAATTGTTGCTCCATTTTCTTTAAATTTTTTTGCAATTTCATGAAATTTATCTGGTGTAAGATCATGTCTTTTTCCTAAAAACTCATTTGGATTTCCCTTAGTTTTTAAATAATTAGCTGTGTATCCGTTTTTTGGTTTAGTGGTCATAAATCCATTTAATTTAAATCCAAATGGTACGTTTAATTTTTTGATTTCTTCAAGATTGTGCTCATAATTTTCAGGTGAAATACAAGACAACATAACGCCTAAAAGATTTCCATCAATAACACTTTTAATATCTGAAATTTTTTCACCACTAGGTAACTTTGTACCTTCTGAAATATGAATTCCTATTAAATAAGGTTTTTTGAATTCTTTAATTGCCTCAATACCACATTTAAACTCTCTAATGCTGCTCCAAACATCAAAGTAATAAAAATCTACATATTCATTTAATAATCTAGCCTGTTCATTAAAGTCTTTAGTGATTTCAACCTCACTTCTTATATCCTCTTCATAAGTAAAACGTTGAGGTGGCAAACCTCCAGCAATCATTATATTTGGATATTCATTTTTCACTTTTAAAGCAATTTCTCCTGCTTTTTTATTAAGATATTCAAATTTATCTTCAATATTGTTTTCACTTAGCCTTTTTCTTCTTGTGGTAAAAGTTGTTGTAACAATTACTTCTGCCCCAGCTTTTACAAAATCTTTGTGAGTACTCTCTACCAATTCATGATATTCAGAATTTAGTATCGCATTAGCACTCCATAAAGTTCCATTTGGCTTCATGCCTCGAGCCAAAAGCTCTTGACCCATTCCACCATCCAATATTCTCGTCTCTTTAAAAAAATTAATATCCATTGTGTCCTCACTTTTTTAGTGCTTTAGCTTTATGCTAGGTGCACAATACAGTTCAACTACCTTGCTTATTTGATTATTTTGGGATTTCCATTTTAGCAGTTTATGCCCGCAATAGGATCAAATCGGCAATTATCTTTTAATTGATAAATGAATGTTTGTAAACTATTTATCTAAAATAATTTTAGCATTAAAAGAAAAAGATCTTCTTTCAGCATTAATATTAAATGGATATGCAGTATGCATCAAATAGTTTGGAAAAATTATCAAGTCTCTTTCTTTAGGCACAATATTAAAAATACTTCTGCTTAAAAAACCCCTTTGTCCGTTTATAAAATCAATTGTGCCATTAGTCTTATTTTTTTTATTTTTTAAAAGTTTATTTTTAGTCATATTTTTTGGGACTTTTAAATAACCCACACCAGATATATCTCCATCATGATAATGAATAGGGTTATATTCATCTTTAAATTGACTAACTACCCATAAATTTAATATTTTTATATTTTTAACTTTTTTAATTTTTTCATTTTTAAGAAAATCTTTGATATTTTTTTTTATTTCTCTCTCTAAATTCTTTTTTATAAAATTATTTGAAATTTTAATTTCTTTTTTAATTTGACTAGCTAGTTTAGAGCTATAATCGTTATTTTTTGTTAAAACTTTATTATCAATCTCTTTGTTCAAGATATTTAAAAATTTCTTTGAAATTTTTGTTTTTCCTATTGATGGGCCAAAAGGCTTAATATTTTTCATAATACCCTAAATATCTTAAAAGCAAATTTATTCAATATTAAGCTATAAGTTTAATTCCCATTCTTATTGCGACAAAAATTACAAGAAAAGAAGTTATTAGAGCTAATATTTTGTTCGAAAAAAATTTAATGTTTAATATGCTACCAATTTGTCCTCCAATAAGTACCGATAAAAATAATGGCCAATAAGCAATAACTTGATTTAAAACCTGATCTTTTGTCAGCTGTCCAGCTATTCCAAAAATAGAATTGATTAATATAAATAAAGATGCACTACTGGTAATATGTTTAGGGTATCCAGCTTTCATTAAAAATAGAAGAGGGCTTAAAAAAATTCCTCCTCCAATTCCCACAATACCTGACATAAAGCCAATTATTGATCCAATAGAAATTGAGATTAATCTTGGTATTTTGTTAATTTTAATTTTCTCTTTATTAAAATCTTTACTCTCAATTAGTAAAAAAATGCCTGCAACTGACAAAATACAAAATAATAAAATCTCAAATAAACTTTTTTCAATTGATATTGATCCTCCAATAAATGCAAAAGGAATAGAGCCAATTAAATAAGGAAAAAGTAAATTAATGTTTATATTTTTAGATCTTATAAAATTGATAGAATTACCAGATACAACAATTATATTACATACAAGAGCTATAACTGGAAATATTGTGTAAGGTATTCCCCAAATTAAAAGTATTGCAAGATATGTTGAGCCTCCGCCAAAACCAACACTTGAGTATATTAATGCAGTTACAAAGAAAAGAATTGATAATATAATCATTTTTAAATTATGGATGTAAATATAGCTTTATTAACTGTAACAGATACAAGAACATTTGATAATGATAAATCGGGTGCAATCTTGGTTGAAAAAATTAAAGAGGCCAACCATAAATTAATTGATAGAAAAATTTGCAAAGACAATAAAGAAGATATTTTAAAAATTTTAAAAGAATGGACAAGTCAAAAAGATATAGACGTCATTATCACTACTGGAGGAACAGGTCTTACAGGACGAGATATAACTCCTGAAGCAATCGATGAAATTGCAGATAAATATATACCTGGTTTTGGAGAGGTTTTTAGAACAATAAGTCTAAAAACGGTTGGAACATCCTCTATACAATCAAGAGCATGTGCCGTTTTATCAAATGGAAAATATATTTTTGCATTACCTGGTTCCTCAGGTGGTGTAACAGATGCATGGGATGGAATCTTAAAACATCAATTAGACATTAATCACAAACCTTGTAACTTTGTTGAATTATTTCCAAGACTTAAAGAAAAATAGTTATTTCTGATATTTTTCTTTCCATTCAGAATAAGGCATTCCATAAACATACTCTCTAGCTTCTAAGTCTGACATGTTTACTCCTTTTTTTTCACCTTCTTCTCTGAACCATCTTGACAAACAATTTCTACAGAACCCAGCGAGGTTCATCAGATCAATATTTTGAACATCTTTTCTTTCATCTAGATGTTTTAACAATCTCTCAAAAGCCGCTGATTGAAGTTCTTTTTTTTGATTATCATTCATGAATAAATTATTAATCACAAAAACGATCAACACAATAAATAAATTTAAATTTTATTTTTATATTTTTCAGAAACAAGTTGTGAAATGATTGATAACGCTATTTCAGATGGTGATTTTCCTCCCAACTTGATACCAATTGGTCCATTTATTTTATCTAATTCTACTTCTTTAAAACCAGCCTCTATTAATCTTGAGCATCTTTTTTCATGTGTTTTTTTACTTCCTAAGGCACCAATATAAAAAAATTTATTTTTTAACGCATATTGTAAGGCAGGATCATCAATTTTTGGATCATGAGTTAAAGTAACCAAAGCCGTACTTGAGTTAGTCTCTATTTCATCAAAAGCTTCATTGGGCCATTTATTAATAATTTTTGTATCTGGAAACCTTTCTTTTGACGCAAAATACCCTCTTGGATCAACGATAATAATCTCAAAATTTAAATTTTTAGCAAATTCAATTAAATAGATTGAAATATCTACAGCTCCAACAATGATTACTTTAATTGGATTTTTATATGTTTGAACAAATATTTCTGAATTTTCTATTATACCATTTTTATTTAAGTTAAATATTTTTTCAATTTCCTCTGAATACTTTGAAAACATTTCACTAAGATTATGCCCAGGAAAAAATATTTCACTTTCGCCATTAATTAAATTTGTTATGAGTGCAAATTCTTTTTTTAAAGATTTATTTTTTAAAGTTTCTCTGATTATTTCTAATTTCATTATTTAATTTCTTCAATATAAATTGATATATCGCCACCACAGGCCAATCCTATTTCCCATGCATTTTCATTCGAGACATTAAAATCTATTTTTTTACAAATTTTTTTATTTTTCATTAAAGATATACATTCTTCAACAACTTTAGCCTCCACACAGCCTCCAGAAACAGATCCTAAAAAATTTCCATCTTCACTTACTATCATTCTGCTACCAATTCCCAATGGTGATGAACCCCACGTTTGGACAACTGTTGCTAATGAAACTTTTTTATTATTTTTTATCCAATTATCTGCTTCTTCAAATATTTTTTTTTCAGGAAAATTACTCATTTTTCAAATATTCTTTTAAAGTTTATTCTTATAGCTAGTAAAACTGTTATTAGCACAAAGTAAAATAAAGGTTTAAAATAAATAGTTTTAGATAACCAAATAAAATGTAAAGAACCTAAAATTGCAATTACATATATTAGTTTGTGCAATTTTTTCCAATTTTGTTTAAGCAACAACATCATTTTTTGTGAAGAGGTTATTGTTAGTGGTATTAACAAAACCCAAGCAGCAAAACCAACAAAAATATATTTTTTTTTCATAACATCATCAAAAATTGGTTGCCAACTAAATCTATAGTCTATGCCAACGTAAGTAAATAAATGCAATGAGGCATAAAAAAAAACAAACAATCCCAACATTCTTCTAATTTTTACCCAATAGTTTAAATTAGTTAATTTTTTTAATGGACTCATCGATAAGGTTAAACAAATGAAAATTAAAGTCCATTCTCCTGTAAAATGAGTTATTTCTTTAACTGGTTCTGGTCCTAATTTATTAAAAAATTTTATAAGTTATAAGTAGAAATGGAATTATACTTAATATGAAAATACTTGGCTTAAAATACTTTATCATCAAAAGTACTTTTTTAAATCCATACCAGTATATAAATTTGCTACTTCATCACCATAGCCATTAAACATTAAAGTTTTAACCCTTGGAGCCCATACACCTTCTCCAATTATTCTTTCAGTTGCCTGTGACCATCTAGGATGATCCACATTTGGGTTTACATTCGAATAAAATCCATATTCTCTAGGTGAAGCCCACATCCATGAAGAAGTAGGCATATTTTTAACAAATTTAATTTTAACAATTGCTTTTGCACTTTTAAAACCATACTTCCAAGGAATAAAAATTCTAAATGGTGCTCCGTTTTGATTTGGAAGTTTTTTGCCATATAAACCTGTAACTACGGTAGTCAAAGGATGCATTGCTTCATCAATTCTTAAACCTTCATTGTATGGCCAGTTTAAAACAGGGTATCTTTGTCCTTTCATTTGTGCAGGATCATATACACTTTCAAATTCAACAAATTTTGCTTTATTAGTTGGATTAACTTTTGATAGCAATTCACTCAAAGAAAAACCCATCCACGGAATTACCATTGACCATCCCTCGACACATCTTAATCTGTAAATTCTTTCCTCTGATACAAACATTTCAGAAATTTCTTCCATAGATAGTTTAATTGGTTTTTCAACTTCACCTTCAATGCTTATATCCCATGGAGAAGTTTTAAATATTTGCGAGTTTCTATATGGATCACCTTTTGATGTACCAAACTCATAATAATTATTATAAGTAGTGATATCTTTATAACTTGTTAATTTATCTCTCTCATTTGCTAAGGATTTATTTGCAAACGGAATAGTTGAAATCGCTAAAGAACTTGCTCCTAAACCAATAGATTTAATAAACGATCTTCTGTTTTTGTAAATTTTTTCTGGTGTGATTTCTGAGTATTTAAATTTTTTCATGAACTATAGGGTTACCTTTTAACCAATCACTTTGATTGTCTGTATAATGTTCTTTTTTCCATATAGGTGATCTTTTTTTAATTTCTTCGATAATATATCTAGACAAAACATAAGCTTGATCTCTGTGTTTGCATGCAACAGCAATTATAATACTCATTTCTCCAAGATTTAAATAACCTTTAGCGTGTTCTATAAAAACAGCTTTATCCTGAATATTAAGTTTTTTATCAGCCTCTTTATATATTTCCTCAAAACTTTTTATGACAAGTTCATCATGACTGTCGTACGTAATTCCAATTACACTTTTGTTATTATTTAGATTTCTTACTGTACCAGTAAAAAATATTGATGCCCCAAATTCGACAGAAGTTATAAATCTTTCTGCATCATTTATTGAAAGTTTTTTATCTTTACTATCTACGATTTTTGTATGAAGCATTAACCTCCTCCTATAGGAGGTATGATACCGATTTTTTCGTTATTTGTTATTTTATAATTGTCGCTAACAATATTATTATTTTCCGAACAAAAAGCAGAGGAATTAACAATTTTTTTATAGTTTTCATTACCATTAAATTTTTCATCTAAATATTGAATTATTTTTTTTCGAATATCCTTTATTGTTGATTTTTGCTCTAAATCTAATTCTAACAAATTTTGTTCACTGAAATCTCTTGCAGCACCAAATAACTCAATTTTAACTTTCATTATATTTTTAAAATAAATCTTTTAAAAAATTTGGTAGACCATCGGGGTTTTTCCACAATCCGTTTTTTCCACCTTCTTTGATTAATAATTTTACATTATCTATCTTGAGGTGTGGATTAATTATTTTACTTAAATCATAAATTGTGATTAGAGCAGCATTAACACCCATGATTGCTTCCATTTCAACCCCAGTTTTTGCATGTGTTGAAACAACACAAAAAACTTCTAGAGATTTATCTTCTTCATTCATGATAATTTTTGTAGCAGTATGGTCAATTGTTAAAGGATGGCAAAGTGGAATTAATTCACTTGTTTTTTTTACACCCAAAACCGCAGAGACCTCCGCCAAGGTTATTGGATCACCTTTTGGCATTTCTTTATTTTTTATTAGCTCAAAAACTTCATCACCAACGTAAATTTTTCCATAAGCTAAAGCTCTTCTAAATGTTTCTTTTTTTTCAGAAACATCAATCATTTTAAAAGAATTTTTTTTAAAAATTTCTTTTGCCCAATCTTTTAAATCATTATCACTTACAATTTTTAAATTTTTCATACTATCCACCAGTTTTTGATAAATTTTTTGTTGACCCAGTATCACCCAATTCTAAATGATGAGACTCTTTTTTGAACTGCATTTGTTTCATTATTAAATCTTTTAATTCATTTAACTGATCATCCTTTTGCAAAAGATGTCTTAAATTAATTCCAGTATTTCCAAATAAACAAAGTCTCAAATCTCCCCTTGATGTAATCCTCAGTCTATTGCATGATTTACAAAAATCTTTTGAATATGGAGCAATAATACCAAACTTACCCTTATATTTAGGGTTGATATAATTTAAAGAGGGTCCTGCATCTTTACCAAATGTTTGATATATCCATTTATTTTTCATTAGATATTCTTTAAAAATTCCTGATGAAACATGGTATTTTTTAAAATAATCTAAATTATCACCAGTTCTCATTAATTCTATATATCTTAAATCAATTTTATTTTTCTCTATAAATTTAGCCCAAGTATTAAAATCCTTTATTGATGAATTAATTCCATTTAAGAGTACAGCATTAATTTTAATATTTTCAAAACCTATACTTTGTAAAATTTCTATACCATTCAAAATTTCTGGTAACCTGTCATGACCAGTAATATTTTTAAATATTTCTCTATCTAAGCTATCAACACTGATATTAATACCAGTAAGCCCGCTGTTAACTAATTGTTCTGCTTTTTTTTCTAATTTATAGCCATTAGTAGTAATTGATACATTGTGAATTCCTGATTCAAATTTTAATATTTTTATAATATCAAAGAAATCTTTTCTTACTGTTGGTTCTCCACCTGTAATTCTGATCTTATTTACACCAAGTTCAGAAAAACAATTTGCAAGTCGCTTAATTTCATCTAAATGAAGAAACTTTCTAGAGTCGTTTTTGTCTACTTGGTAACCATTAGGCAAACAATATCCACATTTAAAATTACAAACATCAGAAATTGACAATCTGATATAAGGAAATTTTCTGCCAAAACTATCTTTAAGAACACTCATAAGTAGCTATTATAATATATTTTTATTTAGAAAATAGCTATTAACTATTAAGTCGATTCATCTCTTCAAGTTCTACTTCGAGCTTGTCTAATTCTTCACCACCTGCCATCATCCCTAAAAGTTCTTCTCTACTGATATCTTTTTTATTAAAAGTTCCTAGGCTTTTTCCTCTATTTAGAACTGTAAAACTATTTCCAACTGGATAAGCATGGTGAACATTATGAGTAATTAAAATTACCGCTAATCCCTGTGAAGCAGCTTTAACGACGTATTTTAAAACCATTGACGCTTGATGCACACCAAGAGCAGAGGTTGGTTCATCCAAAACTAAAACTTTTGCACCAAAATAAATAGCTCTTGATATTGCTAAACATTGTCTTTCACCACCAGACATTGTTCCAACTGCTTGAGAGGGATCTCTTACATCAATTCCTATTTGACCCATTCTTTCTGCAGCAATTTGATTTGCCTTTTCAATATCAAAAGTTTTTAAAAAAGGAGGCCCTTTTAATGGTTCTCTACCCATAAAAAAATTTCTAGTAACACTCATTAATGGAACTAGTGCTAAGTCTTGATAAACAGTTCCAATACCCATATCCAAAGCATCTTTTGGTGAGTCAAAAACAGTTTTTTTTCCTTCAATTACTATTTCACCTTCATCGGGTTTATGAACACCTGCTAAAGTTTTAATTAATGTTGATTTTCCCGCACCATTGTCACCAAGTAAACACATGATCTCACCTTTTTTTAATTTCATAGTGACATCTTTAAGAGCAATTACTTTTCCAAAAAATTTACTAATGTTGTTAAATTCAATTAAATTTTCTGACATTATTTACTCTCAGTTACTCGTTTTCTAATGTAATTATTAAACACTACAGCAATCAACATCATTGCTCCTAAAAACACTTTAAACCAATCAGTATCTACGTCTGTATAAAATATTCCCATTGAAACAGTTCCAAATATTAATGCACCAAAAGCTGCACCAATTGCAGAACCATATCCTCCAGTCAATAAACAACCACCAACAACTGCTGCTGCAATTGCTTCTAATTCTTTTAAATTTCCCCTCATAGTGTCTGCAGAACCAGCATCTAAAACTTGAATAGTTGCAAAAATGGTTGCTGCAACTGCTGTCCCAATAAATAAACTTATTTTAACTCTTCCGACAGGCACACCAACATTTGTTGCACCGTTCTTGTCTCCTCCTGATGCAAAAATCCAGTTACCATATCTAGTCTTCATCAATATCCATGTTGCAAAAAGTGTAGCAGCAATAAACCATATTACTGAAGGTGGAATACCAGTAGCTAATGGAGTACCATCAGTTCTTAATGCAATTAAATTCATTGAACCCAACCAAGTGAATAACCACTTGAATGTATCAGTTGCAAACATCCAAGCGATTGGATCATTCTCAATTAAAACTCTTAAACCAGGAACTTGAGTTCTTCCTGTAATTAATCTTGTGATTGCTAATGTTGCTCCTCTTAAAATAAACAACATTGCAAGAGTCACTATAAAAGATGGAAGTCCTGTTCTAACAACAAGGATACCATTAAAATAACCAACAAGTACTGCCATAGCAAAAGCAAAAATAATACTTATCCATAAAGGCCAGCCCCAATAAATTGCAGGTATTGCTATACAAATTCCTGCAAAACCAATCATTGATCCAATTGATAAATCAAATTCACCACCAATCATTAGCATTGCTGCAGCAATTGCGATTATTCCTAAATTTGCAGAGACATCTAAAAAGTTTAGAGTTCCATAAGCACTAAACATTCCTGTATCACCTGCAACTATTCCAAAAAATATGAATACTAAAATTGCACCACCAACAGCACCTAATTCAGGTCTATTTAAAAGTAATCTTAATTTAGAAACTTCTTTTAGCCTTTCGTCTTGACCAGAAGTTTTTTTTGATGCGATGCTTTTTGCTTTATCTGACATTAATTTGAATTTTGTTTAGAAAAAAGGCCTAACTAAAAGTTAGCTAGGCCTTTTAAAGTATTTTTTATCTGTAACCTTGAGCTGCCCACTTAATTACTTTAGCAGCATTGTCAGGAGTTACGAAACCAGGACCAGTCATAACTACTCCAGCTGGCATAGTTCCATATCTCATGTACTGACCAAAAATTGCTATTGGTAAGTAACCTTGTAGGTATTGTTGTTGGTCAATTAAAAACTCTACTTTACCTGCAGCAGCAGCTTTTAACATTCCTGGTGACATATCAAATGTACCAAGTCTAACTTTACCAACTTTTCCTGCAGCTTCTAAAGCTTTAAGAGCAGCTTCACCTGCAAGACCAGCACCTAAAGTTAGAATAGTGTCATATCCACCACCTAATTTAGCAGCAACAGCTTTTTGAATTTCTGTTGGGTCATTAGAAGTTCCTAAGATGTCAACTGATCCACCAAAACCTTTTTTAAATCCAGCACATCTTCTGTCTAGCGCAACGTTTCCAACTTCGTGGTTAACACATAGTGCTTTTTTACCACCAGCAGCTTTCATTTTTTGTCCGCCACCTACACCAGCTTCAAACTCAGTTTGTCCAACGTGAGCACTGATACCTAGTGAAGCAAAGTCATCTGAACCAGAGTTCATTGAAATTACTGGAATACCAGCAGCGATAGCAGCTTTAACAGATTTTCCTAAAGCAGCAGCATCTGGAAGAGTAATCACAATACCTTTTGGTTTTTGTGAAACTGCGTTGTCAATTAATTTAGCCATTTCAACCATGTCGAAAGTAGCAGGTGCAGTGTACTTGCAAGATATTCCCATATCTGCACATCCTTTATCTACACCATTCTTAGCAACAGACCAAAACGGGTCGTTAGCTTGTCCGTGAGATACAACGATCACATCTACTGCTAAAGCAGACACTGAAAGCATAACCCAAGCAACAAAAGCTAATAATGATTTATATAATGTTTTCATTATTTTTCCCTCTCGTTTAAATAAAAGTTAACTTTTAATGCGCTGACGTTAACATAAAAAAAACTAGGTTGTAAAGATGACAACTATAAAATGTATAACTTTTATACACAGTTTATAATTATTGTAGATTTTCTATTATTAGTTGTATTAAAATTTTATTTTAATTTGTTTTTTTTGCTTCAAAGAACTTGATGCAGCGTTAGCAATGATAAGAGCTCTTCTTCCATCCTCAAAACTGGATATAGGTTTGTTTTTTTTAATTGTATATCTAGCCAGTTCATTCAGTTGAAGCTTGTATGCATCAACATACCTATCAATAAAAAAATTAAGAAGAGGTTTTTTTTGAGAAGTATTATTTTTAGTAAATATTTCTGTCTCGTTTTCTTTTTTATTTCCAGATATCAACATTCCTTTAGATCCAAACAACTCTACTCTTTGATCATAGCCAAAACTACAATGTCTTGAATTAGTAATTATACATTGCACACCTTTTTTTGATCTTAAAATACATGAGGCAAGCTCATAATCTTTAATTTTATCAAATTTTTTGTCTGAAATATTGCTTCCTGTTGAAAAAATTGAGCTCACTTCATCTTTTTCTAAATAAAATCTAGCTAAATCAAAATCATGTATCATCATGTCTTTAAATATACCTCCAGAAACTTTTAAATAATGTAGAGGAGGAGGTGCTGGATCTCTGCTTGTTATTATAATTTTTTCTAGCCTTCCTATTTTTCCTTTTTGAAGCTCTTTTTTTAACGAACTATGACCCGGGTCATATCTTCTATTAAATCCCAACTGTATTTTTGGATTAAGTTTTTTAATTTTTTTTAGGCATTTATTAACTTTATCAATATTTAAATCTAAAGGTTTTTCACAGAAAATCACTTTTTTATATTTAGCACCTTCCTCAATTAATTTGATATGCGTTGGTGTACTTGATGCAATAAATATTAGATCTATATTTTTATCTTTGAAAGCAATTTTAGGATTGTTGATAGATGTTGAGTTAAATTTTTTCGATATTTTTTGATTAAGTTTTGTATTGATATCAAAAGTATATTTTAAGTTAAAACTTTTATGAGAAAATAAATTTTCAGCATGCATTTGACCAATTCTTCCAAGACCAATTAAAGCAACGTTAATCATAGTTTAACCCATTTTTTTGATTTGCTAGATTTTTTACATGCATCAATAAATTTAGCAGTTTCATATCCATCATCTTCATTAGGATAAAAAGTTCTTTTTTTTGATTTTAATGACTCAGCAAACTCTCTATAAATATTGGAAAAAGCATCCAAATAACCTTCAGGATGACCAAATTTTATTCTAGAAAATTTTTTTGAAAAACTTGCGTCATGAAATCCTCTTTCTAATATTCTAACAGCTCCCTTTGATGGATTAAATTTTAAATAAGTTGGATCATTTTGTACCCATTCTAAACTTCCTTTAGATCCAAAAATTCTTATTCTTAAACCATAGACCCCACCTCTTGCAGTACAACTTGTCCAAAACATTCCTTTTGCACCATTATCAAATTCAATTAATACTTTAGCGTTGTTATCCATTTTAATTGTTTTTGATACTTGGCTAATATCAGCAAAAACTTTTTTTGTTTTTAATCCAGACATATAGCTTGCAAGATGACAAGCATGAGACCCTAGTTCGTTTAAAACTGTAGAGACGCCTACAATTTTTTTATCAAGTTTCCAACGAAACATTTTTCTAGAGTTTTTTTTATTTATTGTTTTTCCTTCACTCCAGTCTTGAACATACTCAAAATTAATATCTTCTACATTTCCAATTTTTCCTTTTTCAATTAATACTTTGGCTTCTCGAACCATCGGGTAAGCTGAATAATTATGTGTTAGAGCATATTTAATTTTTTTATTTTTTTTTATTTTATTAAATAAACTTTTGGCTTGTTTCAGATCAGCAGCAAAAGGTTTATCAGAAATAATATGAATGTTTTTATCGATAAATTTTTCAGCAATAATTTGATGACTTCCTGGCGGTGTCATTATTGATACAACATCAATTTTATCTTTTCGAAGACTTTCTTTGTTGGCCATGGTTAAATAATTTGAATAACATCTATCTTCACTCACACCGATGCTTTGTCCAAACGAAGTTGATTGTTTTGAATTTCTTGAAAAAACTCCTGCTACAATTTCATATTTGTCATCAAACCTTGATGAAATTCTGTGCACGTGACCAATCCAAGAATTAGGTCCACCTCCAATGATACCTAGTTTTAATTTTTTAGATTTCATTTTTAAAAACTTATATATATAAGACTTGTTTATGTCAGTAAAATTAGGAATAGCACCGATTGCATGGAGCAATGATGACATGCCAGAACTAGGAGGTGATACTTCTTTAGAACAATGCTTGTCAGAAGCAAGTCAGGCAGGTTTTATTGGAATTGAGTCTGGAGGAAAATTTCCCAAAACATCTGAGGAGTTAATACCTAAATTAAAAGAGTTTAATTTAAATCTTTGCTCAGGTTGGTATGGAGCAAACTTAAGAAAAAATAGCATTACAGAGGAAAAAAATTTAATTCAAGATCAGCTAAAATTATTTAAAGATTGCAATTCACCATGTATGGTTTTTGCTGAAGTTTCAGGTTCGATCCAAGGAGATCCAAACAGAAGACTTTCCACAAGACCAAAAATGGATCTTGATGAAGCTAAAGAGTACTATTCAAAAATTTCTGAAATGGGAAAATATTTAGAAGATGAAGGAATGCCTCTTGCTTACCATCATCACATGGGAACAGTTATAGAAACTGAGGAAGATACCATAAGATTGTTAGAAAATACTGATGACAGTGTTAAACTTACTTTAGATACTGGCCATATGTTATTTGCTCAGGGTAATTCTCTAAAAATATTAAAAGATTTCAGTGAAAGACTTATTCATATGCACTGCAAAGATATTAGAAAAGATGTTTTAGAAAAATCTTTGAAAGAAGATTTAAGTTTTAGAGGAGCATTTTTAGAAGGTGCTTTTACGGTGCCTGGAGATGGCTGTATTGATTACAAACCATTATTTGATGCATTAAAAGAAAAAAATTATTCAGGTTGGTTGGTAGTTGAAGCTGAGCAAGATCCAGCAAAAGCCAATCCTTTTGAATATGCAAAGATTGGTTATAAATATTTAACTGAAACCTTAAATAGCAGCAATATAGAGATTTTTAAAAATTGATTATCTATAAATAGAGGTAAGTTCGTTGTTTCCTGCTGCAACACAAGGTGATTTAAAACAAGTACCAACAATCCACTCTGAACCTGGATCAGGTAAAAAATTCGAAGACATTACAAAGATCACTCCCATTTCAACAGCTTGACCAGCTTTACCTTCAGCTTTTATTCTTGGATCAGGATCAGTTTTAACTTTCGAGTCATCAGAAAATGGATTTTCTATTTTTAAATTTTCATTGATATAATTAACAACTTTATCAGCTATCCATTCACCATTACATGGATCACCCCAAACAGTAAATTTACCCTCATCGTTATTTCCACATTTATTAATTTCATCATTAATTAGATCAACAACTTTGTTGTGATTTTCTTTTACTAAATTAGCTTTAGCTTCAACAGCTGGTCTTGTACTTGCTGTCCAAATTAACATACCAACTACAAAGATTGCAGACGCTGATACTAAAAATTCTAAAAATCCAAAATTTTTGAAATTAATTTTCATATTAAAGTTTTACAATTTTAGATTTTTCTAACTTTTCCTCAAAAAAATCAATAATATTTTGAATTGTCTCTTTACCCATTCTTGTCATACATTCATCGGTAAAAGCTGCAGTATGTGGACTTAAATAAACTTTTTCATTTTTAAGAAGTGGATTATTGTCATCAGGTGGTTCTTTTTTAAAAACATCAATTCCTGCTCCAAAAATTAAATTTTCATTGAGTGCTTTATCAAGATCTTCTTCATGAATAATTCCACCTCTTGCTGCATTAATGATAATGCAAGTTTTTTTCATTGTTTTTAATAAATCATAATTAATTAAATTTTCAGTTTTATCCGTTAAAGGCATATGGAGCGAAATAACATCCATAGTTTTTACTGCTTCAGCTAGATCATCTATTTTTTTTCCACCTAATTCTTCAATTTTATCTTTGTCTACAAATGGATCGTAGACAAATACATTCATTTCGAAACCCAGACATCTTTTGATTAAAGCTTTTCCAATTCTTCCAAACCCCATTATTAAAAAATTTTTTTTCCAAACTTCTATTGTTTTTGGTAATTTATTTCTGTCTTTAAAGTTTCCATCTCTTACTGTTTTGTCAAATAAGTCTTTTCTTTTTGCAATATTTAACAAAACGAACATTACATGTTCTGCAACTGTAACAGCATTTGCGTTAGCTGTTATTGCTATTTTTATATCTTTTTCTTTAGCTTTTTTTAAATCGATATTGTCGTAACCAACACCATGTCTTGAAATAATTTTTAAATTTTTTGCTTCTTCAAAAGTTTCACCAGGAAGCTTTGCAATTCTTATTGATGCACCATCGCAATCTTTTAATTTTGATTTTAAATTTTCTACTGAAGTGTCGTCAGTTACTTCAACATCAAAGTTAGGGTGATTATTAATTAATTCCATACCTTTTTCATGGACTTTTTGAATAATTAATATCTTTTTTTTATTACTCATAATTATATATCAATTTTTTAGAGAGCATTTTTAATACGAAAATTATTCTATAAAGTAAATTAGTTTTTTGATTAAAGTTGTATTTATTAAATAATTAAAATAAATTTAGCTGTGAATTTGACAATTAATATTCTCCTATTTGTTTTTAATATCCTTGAGAAAATAAATACTTTTTTTTTAAGAATTGGCAGACAGTTTGCATGGATAGCAATACTTTTGATGGTGATTGTTATCTTAGTACAAGTATTTTTTAGGTATGTATTAAATAATGCACTACCGTGGCCCGACGAGGTTGCTAGATTTTTGATGTTATGGATGACAGGATTGATTGCACCTTCTGCCTATAGATGGGGCGGATTTGTTTCTATTGATTTATTAGAGAGATTTTTACCAAAACTTATATCAACATTATTAACTTTATTTTTATTAATAGTATCTCTTTTCGTCTTAGTAATAGGTTTAGAATTAGGTTTTAAACATATTAATGCAGGATGGATATTTAATTCTTCTTCGATAAAAATTCCTTTTCATTTAATTGGTGGAAAAGCAGAACCAATAAAATTAGCTTGGATGTACATGTCATTACCAATAGGAATTATTTTTTTAATTTCTGTAAACATAGAATTAATTCTAAGAAATATTCTCACAAATTTTACTAAGTTAGACTTACCTGAGGATTACGATAAACAAAAGCTGGAGACACAATAATGTTAGTTTGGTTTCTTCCTTTGTTTTTATTATTTTTGTTAATTGGTTTACCTGTATTTTTTGGACTGTTAGCTGCACCAGGAATTTTACTTTGGCTAAATGATCAAGCAAGAGATGGAGCTATGCTTTATAGAAATATTTATAATGGAATAGATAGCTTTCCTCTGATGGCGATACCCTTTTTTATGTTAGCAGGAGAATTAATGAATAGAGGAGGAATAACCCACAGATTAGTTGAATTTAGTCAAGCAATGATGGGTCACTTGAAAGGTGGATTAGCTCATGTCAATGTTCTGACTTCAATGTTGTTTGCTGGTTTATCAGGTTCAGCGGTAGCTGATACATCAGCAATTGGATCAATGCTTATTCCTGCGATGGAAAAACAAGGATATACAAAAAAATTTGCAGCAGCTATCACTGCAGCTAGTTCTGTAATTGGACCAATTATTCCACCATCAGGCATTATGATTATTTATGCCTATGTAATGGGTGAAAGTGTTGCTGCATTATTTTTAGCTGGAATAGTTCCTGGTATTTTAGTTGGCGTAAGCTTAATGATCACAATAAAATTTATGGCTAAGAGATATAATTTTCCTGCTGTAACAAAAAAAACTACTTGGAGCCAAAGAGGCAAAGCATCTCTTAAAGCTTTTTTTCCTTTAATGACACCTGTGATAATTTTAGGTGGAATACTTGGAGGAATTTTTACACCAACTGAAGCATCAGCTGTAGCAGCTGCTTATGCAATGTTTATAGGTCTATTTGTTTTGAAATCATTAAAATGGAAAGATGTTCCTAAGGTTATGACAAAAGCAGCAATGGTGTCTTCAGTAGTTCTTCTTTTAGTTGGTGCTGCGATGGCTTTTAAAACAGTTGTAAGTTTATCACATGCTCCAGAGCATCTTGCTGCATTTGTTTTGGGATTAACTGATAATCCATATGTTTTGTTATTTCTTATAAATATTTTATTATTTGTTGTTGGAATGTTTTTAGATGCAGGTCCAGCGATAATCATCTTAGGACCAATTCTTGGACCAGTATTTGTTGAGTTGGGAGTTCATCCTGTGCATTTTGCAATTATTATGTCCGTTAATTTAACAGTTGGTTTAGCAACTCCGCCAATGGGTCTTGTATTATTTGTTGCATCTTCTGTATCTGGGGAAAGAGTTGAAACAATAGCAAAAGCTATATTGCCATTCTTAGCAGTAGAAGCTATAGTTATTTTTTTAATAACCTATTTTCCATCAATATCGATGACTATTCCTTTGCTTACTGGTTTTGCAAAATAAATATATTTTTTTTTACTACTCGATAGACTCTCTAAATCAATTTAAGTATAGTTTATATACATAAATATTTAAAGAGAGGGAAATAATTATGAGTAAAATAATAAAATCATTTTTTTCATTATTATTCTTAATTAGTTTTACTGCATCTGTTTCAGCTGCAGATTATAACTTGAGAATGACAATGAACTCTAATGATCAAGATGAAGATTATGATGGTGCTGTTGTATTTAAAAACTACGTAGAAGCAGCTTCAAATGGAAAAATAGCTGTAGAACTATTTGTAGGAACACAGCTTTGTTCAAAAGGTGCTGAGTGTTTACAAGGTGTATCTGATGGAAGTATAGATATTTACATTTCTACTTCTGGAGGTGCTGCAGGCGTATTCCCATATGTTCAAGTTTTAGATTTACCTTATCTAATGGCTGATGACAGAATTGCTGAAGATGTAATGCAAGGTGATTTTGTAAGAACAATGAGAAAAATGGCTCTAAAAGATTCTAATGATTCAATTAGATTGATGACAATTGGAAACACTGGAGGATGGAGAAATTTTGCTAATACAAAAAGAAGAATTGCAAATCCGTCCGACATGAAAGGTTTAAAAATCAGAACAGTTGTAGCTGATTTACCTCAGGAACTTGTAAGAGCATTAGGTGCATCTCCAACTCCTATTCCATGGCCTGAATTATTTACATCATTTCAAACTGGTGTAGTTGAAGGTTCTAAAAATGGAATTACTGACATTATGAATATGAAGTTTCCTGATGCAGGTCTAAAATACGTTACTTTAGACGGTCATGCATACATGGGAGCATTATGGTGGATGAACAATGCAAAATATGAATCTATGTCACCAGATCTTAAAAAAGTAGTGACTGATGGTTTCTATGCTTTGCAGCAAGCAACTTTTGCTTCGCCTAAAAGAAAATCAATCAAAGCTTATGAGGACTTTGTAGCAGGTGGTGGAGATTTATATGTTCCTACTCCTGATCAAAAAGCTAGTTTTAAAAAAGAAGCTAGCCCAGTGTATGATTGGTTTAAAGCTAATGTTAAAGGTGGAAAAGAAATTTTCAACGCTTTAACTAAAGCAGTAGCCAAAGCAGAGAAAAAAGCATCGAGCGCATACAAAAAAGATTTGTAATTTCAAATTAATATAATGGGGCGGATTTTAGTTCGCCTCATTATCTAAAAGGATATATCCAAGATTTATAATCTTTTATGAGAATATGAGCTTTTTCAATTTGTTCAGGAGTCATTTTTTTAATAACTTCTTCCTGAGAAATTGCAGCATCAGGATCTCCACCAATAGCAGACAAACCGTACCACATATAAGCCCTAACAAGATCGGGAGCAGGAAGTCCTCTACCAATTTCGTAATACCAACCAACACCAGATTGAGCGCCAGGATGACCTTTCATAGAAGATCTGAGATACCATTCAAAAGCTCTAACGTCATCTCTTTCAACACCAAGACCCATAGCGTACATAATTCCAATAAGCTCTTCAGCATCAGCATTACCAGACCTAGCTGCTGGTATAAGTTCCTCCATAGCTTCTTTAAATTTTCCTTCTTCCATCAAATCTCGAGCATTTTCTATTTCTGCAAAAACTATGGATGGAAGAAACAACAGTATAAAAAGATATTTAATCATTTAAAAATAATAATATTTATAATTCCATTTTTAATTTCAGTAAATAAATCTTACGCAATTGATTTACCAAAACCATTAAAGAGCGAAGATTTTCATGAAGTTGATGTAGAAAAAGTTAAAATTGGAAGACTTTTATTTCATGATAAAATTTTATCTGCAAATCGAAACATTGCTTGTGCAACCTGCCATAGTCATGATCTAGGTGGTTCAGATGGACTTTCATTAGGGATTGGTGAAGGAGGACATGGTATTGGATTAGAAAGAACAGCTGGAACAGGGGATGATAAAATTAAAAAACGTATTCCTAGGAATGCTTTAGCATTATGGAATTTAGGATTTAAAGATATTACAACATTGCTTCATGACGGTAGAGTGACTAAATCTGATATATTTGGCAATGGTTTTAATACCCCAGCGCAAGAACTACTTCCAAAAGGGCTTGATAATATAGTTGCTGTACAAGCTTTATTCCCAATGACAAGACAATTTGAAATGGCTGGAAACCCAGGTGAAAATGAAATTATAGGACTTGTTTCGAAAGTTGGTAAAGACAGTATGAGAATAGATAGAGTTTGGCCTGTAATCACTCATAGAATAAGAGGAATTCCCGAGTATGTTGAAATGTTTAAACATGCATTTGAGGATGTTGATAATGCTTTAGATATAAATATTACACATATAGTAAATTCAATTGCAGCTTTTGAAATTCATGAATGGACCTCTTTTGACTCTCCATTTGATGAATATTTAAATGGAAATAAATCAGCTTTAAATTCAAATCAGATAGCAGGTATGAATTTATTCTATGGCAAAGCTAATTGTAGCTCATGTCATTCCGGATCTTTATTGTCTGATCAAAAATTTCATTCAATAGGAATTCCTCAATTTGGGCCTGGAAGGACAAGGCCTTTTGATCCTTATGCACGTGATGTTGGAAGGATGGTTGAAACAGATGATTTGGATGACATGTATAAATTTAAAACACCTGCACTTAGAAATGTTTCTTTAACTGCACCTTACGGTCATAATGGTGCTTATCCAACACTTAAAGGAATAATTAAACATCATTTAAATCCAGTAGCTATGAATAAAAATTGGAAACCTAAATATGCAAATTTACCTAGTGCTCCATGGTTAGAGCAAATAGATTTTGTAACTTTTTCTGACAAAAGAGAACAGGATAGAATTATTTCGAGTATAGACATTAAACCAATAGATTTAAGTGAAAAAGAAATTGATCAATTGGTATTTTTTTTACAATCTTTAACTGGAAAAAGTGGAAATCAAAGACCCCTCGGTAAACCAGAAAAAGTACCAAGTGGATTAACAATTGATTAAACTTATTTAATTAAACTGATAAATAATAAATATGGAAAAAATTAAATATGGAATAATTGGAGCTGGCACAATGGCTCGAGAACATATTTTAAATTTATCTTTAATAGATGAAGCTCAAGTAGTTGCTCTTTCAGATCCTCACGAAGAGTCTTTGAAACAGTGCCAAGAATTACTCAAATCAGAAGTTGTTTGCTTTAAAAATCATCAAGATCTGATCAAAGAAAATATAGTTGATGTTTATATAATTTCATCTCCTAATTTTACTCATATTCAAATTTTAAAAGATGTAATTAAAACCAAGAAACATATATTGATTGAAAAACCTTTGTGCACTAAGACAAAAGATTGTTTAGAAATAGAAAAACTAACTAAAAATTACCCTTCAGTATTTTGGACTGCAATGGAATACAGGTACATGCCTCCTGTTTCAAAATTTATCAAAGAAATTCACAACAAAACAATTGGTGACCTAAAAACATTAACAATAAGAGAACACAGATTTCCTTTCTTAAAAAAAGTAAACGATTGGAACAGATTTGAAAAAAATACCGGAGGAACTTTAGTTGAAAAGTGTTGTCATTTTTTTGATTTGATGCGTTTTATTGTTAAGAGTGAGCCCGTAAGTGTTTATGCGAGTGGGGGACAAGATGTTAATCATTTAGATGAAGAGTATGATGGTAAAAAACCAGATATTATTGATAACGCTTATGTAATTGTTAATTTTGAGAATGGCTCAAGAAGTATGCTTGAGCTTTGTATGTTTGCCGAAAATTCTGAAATGCAAGAAGAGTTAACTGCAACAGGAAATATTGGTAAAATTGAAACTTCAGTTCCTTCAAATGAGTCTGGGAAAACTACTTCTGATGTAAGAATTGGTATGAGAGACGGAAAAACTAAACAAGAAAGTGTTAGTGTGGATCCAAAAATACTTGAAGCAGGACATCATCATGGTTCAACTTATTATGAACATTTAGCCTTTATAAATGCAGTAAAAAATAAGTTAAAGCCAGAGGTATCTTTGAATGATGGGTTAATTGCTGTTGCAGTTGGAGAAGCGGCTGAGACATCAATTAAACTTGGAAGAGTAGTTAAGTTAAACGAGATAATTACTTAAAAAAATTTATCGCTTTTTTAACTATAAAATTACTAACTCTTATATTTGACTCTGTTGTGACACCTGAAATATGAGGTGTTAAAATACAATTCATTTCAGATGTTATTCTTTCGTATAAATCTTTTTTAATAGGTTCATTTTCAAAAACATCTAATGCAAATCCTGAAATTAGATTTTGATCATAAGCATCTATAAGATCATTCTCATTTACAACACTACCTCTTGAAGTATTAATTATTATTGGTTGTTTTTGCATTTTAGAGAAAGAAGACTTGTTTATTAGATTTTTTGTCTCTTCGGTTAATGGTAAGTGTAAAGAAATAATATCTGCATCTTTAAATACATTTTCTAATGAAGATAATTTATAATTTTTCTCATTATCATCTAATTTTTTAATGTAAGGATCATAAGCCAAAACATTTAGGCCATTTTTCAAACTATAGTCTGCAACCTTTCTACCGATGGTACCAAAACCTACTATTCCAATACATTTTCCATTTATTTCAGCAGATTTAATTGTAGTTCTAGGCCAATTACCTTTGACCGTTCCATTATGAAACATAGGAATTTTTTTTATCAAAAACATCGAGGATGAAATTACATACTCTGCTACAGAATCTGCATTCATACCAGTTGCTGGTTGGACATGAATATTTTTGCTTTTACAAAATTCAGTATCAATATTATCTAAACCAACACCTAATCTTCCAATGAATTTTAAATTTTTTGCGTTAGATAAAATATTTTTATTAACCTGGGTTTTGTTTCTAACAATTAAACCATCATAATCTTTAATTATCTCTAAAAGTTCCTCTTCTTTTTCCCAGAGCTTTTCATCAAATTTGATTTCAAAATTATTATTTAAGTCGTCTAAACTATTCTTATTAATAAATTCAGTTATCAAAATTTTCATAATTAATAATTGATATTTTAAATTAGTTTAGACAAATCCCTTTTATTTGTTTTAAAAGTAGGAAGAGGATATTTAAAAGCATATTTACGTGGAATACATTTTTCTTTTGCTTTTTCCCAGAGTGCTAACCATTGTTTAAAATTCTGAATTTTGAGATTTTTTTTATTTTTACTTCTTACATAGAAATTCGGTAGCGGATCTCTTCCAGAAGGTTGGCCAGCTACATTATATCTAAGGTCCGCACTTATTCTAAAATCATTTGATCTGTTCGGTAGAGAACAATGAATTGAATGTTTGTGTAAAAGAATTACATCTCCAACATCTGCTTCTAAGTGAATATGTTGCATTTTATCCAGTAATTTGCTGTCTTTAATTTCTACTTGCCCTCTATAACCAGCAATATGGTTTAATAATCCCATTTTATTAATTTTCTTAACAGTAATCATGCAACCATTTTTTTTAGTAGTTTTTGTAAAAGGTATCCATACAGTAACCATGTCGGTTAATTTTTGTCCTTTAGTATTGAGAACAGCGGCATCCTGATGCCAGGGTGTTCGTCCACTTAAACCATCAAAAACAGAACCTTTTGGCAATTTTTTTTCAGGCTGTTTAATTCTAGTATTTTGTACTGGATTAGACATGATTTCTTTACCCAAAATTTTTTCAACAACATCTAAAATGTTTTTATTATTAATTAAATTCCATAAAGATTGAGTAGCAAAATAATCACTATCTTTCTTAACGTGATCTCTTGGTAATCTAGTATTAAAATACTGATCTAAATCATCAATTTTTAATTTTGATATATAAGAATATTTTTTTTTAAAATCTAAATTAAGAACTTTTTTTACATCCTTTTTTTTTGCAAATTTTTGAATTAAACAATCCATTACAAATTCCATATCATTAAGGATTGGCTTTAAATCTCTTTGAAAGTTAAGTACGTTTTTTACTTTCAAATACCCTTGTTCAAATAATTTGTTTTTAAGATTATTTACCATTAATAGAAACTAGTAGAATTTAGTGATAATATCAATTCTTAGGAGCAGTTGTTAAATAGTTTGCGTCATGAAAAGAAGTTAACATTCTTTTCTTGGTATTGATGATGTGCGGATAGTAAGCTGTTCCTTTATAATTCCAAATAACTGGCTTATTAAGAGCATAACTTCCATAAATAAAAAATCTTTTTGGACAGTTGTGTTCTATAAAACGTTTAACCCCATGATAAGAATTTGGTGTAGATTGAAAAAATACCACAGTCCCTTTCTTTGGGGTGAAAGCTTTGACTACTTCCAGTTCACCTATTTTTGGAAATCTTCTGAAACTTTTTCTTAAATTTTTCTTAGATTTTTTTCTATAAATTGTAAGTGATCCTCCATTTTTTTTTGGAATATCTGTCAGGTAAATTAAGAAATTATACAATCTTGTGATGTCATCTCTATGAGGACGTAATCTATATCCTCCTTTAGAAACTGAAAAATCAATATCTAAATTAACTTTTGGGTTAGTGTAATTATTTCCTAACAATTTTTTTAATTCGCTTGAATTTAGTTTCTTTTTAATAGTAAATTTTTTTTGATTAAATATTTTTGGTTTGTGAGTGTTTGTCCAAGATCCATCTTTAAAATTTTTAGAAAAAAGAGTTTCAATTTTTTTATAAAAAGTTTTGCTATTAAAAAGTTTAAATAGTTTTGCAGAATTATTTGAAGATTTAATATAGTTATTAAAATTTTTTGAGCCTTTGTTAATTCTGCTTCGACCACCCATAATCATGTCGTCAAAGGCTTTAGATTTACTAATCTCATCAATTAATAAATTACAAGTATTTTTCTCAACAACTTTATCTCCAACCAATACAGGAAAATTACTTTTAATTTTTTTTAATCGATTGATTTTAAGCATCAACTATACATACCTTCTTTAACCTTAATCATTTTATACATCAGGTCATTTAAAGGTGTTTTTACTCCATGTTTTTTTCCTATTTTAGAAACTGCTCCACTAATAAAATCAATTTCAGTTTTTCTTTTGTACTGAACATCAAAAGCCATTGAAGATTTGTTAGTTTGCATAGAATCTACAATTTTATTGAACATAAATAGACATTCATTTTCAGAAACATTAACTCCATCAGCAAGTGCCACTTCTCTTGTCTCTAAAATGATTTCTTTACCAAGTCCTCTTGAAACATCATTAGCCTTATTATTTACGTAAAGATCAGTGTGATGTAGATCAAATATAGCTGAAAGAGGACCTATTGCTGTTAGAGCAAAAAGCTTCATCCATTTTCTTTTTTTTACATCTTCAGCTGCAATCATTTCAAGATTATGTGCAGTAAAAGTATCAGCTATTTCCGTAATTCTCTTTGTTATTCCTCCTTCATATTCTCCAATCCATGAAGGTAATGCGCCATGGTTCATTATATGACCTGGTCCTAAAATATTTGAAGCTTGCGTCGTTGTTCCACCGATTACCTTTTCATTTCCAACGATACTTTGAATTATTGCCTCATGGCCAATCCCATTTTGAAATGACATGAAGACTGTTTTTTCACCAATAATATTTTTAATACTTTTTAATGCTGGTTCTAATGCAGTTGCTTTACACATAACAATCACTGCATCCATTTTATCTAACGATGATGGATCTGAAGTAGCATTAACTTTAATTATACGATCTCCTCCATGACCATCCATTTTTAAACCATCTTTATTAATTGCATCAACATGTTCTTTCCAAACATCAATTAAAGTTACATTTAAACCTTTTTCAGCTAGCAACCCTCCAAACAGACATCCCATTGCACCTGCACCTAATACAGCTACTTTTAAATCTTTATTTATCATCGTTACCTTTTTTAAAATTATTTATGTATAGAAATTATATATATTATCTATAGACAATATGCAAAATAAATTATAGCTTATTAACATTATGCAATTAAAAATAGAAAAAGGAACTTTCACAAATCATTCACTGGAAGATATAGCGAGTGCATTAAAAAAAGGACTTTCTGAAAATTTTAAAAATGTTGAAGTCGAAGTTGTTGATTGTCCTAATCTTCGTGAATGGGATTGTCCATCTGAAGGAATAAGTGGTAACCAAAAAATCATAGATGTTGGTGGAGAGCCATACATGCATGATCCTAATTTTATTGGTGCAGAATTTGATTACGAAGAAATTTCAAAAATGATCGGATCAAAAAAATCTTATGCTTTAGGTGCAGGATCTGGTGCAATGTCGTGTTTGGATGGTCACTGTGGTGAATTAGTAATTAATGAAAATTTAATTACTGATGAGTCTAGATCTATAATTGCAAGAGTAAGTCCTGATAAAAAATGTATCGTTGAAAAATATAGCGCAAGAAAGCATGGTGGACTTGGAAATATTTATTATACCGATGGTAAACAAGGAAAAGTAATTAAAATAAAAATTAAAGGAAGATCAGGAGATCAAGGTTCATTGCCACAAGCAATGAGGTCTTCATTATCAAATAATTTAAATCTTAAAGCAAATGAACAGATTGCTCTTGCAGGTGTATTTAGAATTCTAGAGGGAAAAGTAAGATCTCATGTTCAACCAGATTATAAAGATATCAAACATGAATACTATGATCCAAAACAAATGAAGTGTGTAAAAGATTTTCTTCAATTTTATGAACCTGTTGGTCCAAAGTTACAGTGTTATACAGTTCTTTGGACTGGAGATCCTACAGGAGGGGAGTTAAATTTAAGAGAGTCTGGTGAACATACTCACTTTCATTCTTATGAACATGATAAAGACGCTGGACATTATCATTTTGATGTCACACCTGAAGAAATAGAATATGAAGGTTATTTTAATACTGCTACTGAAGTACATAGAGTAAATAACATTTATAAAGAACTATTAAGTAAAAATAGTATTGAATAGAAAACTCAATGAGTTTAAATTTATTTAAATGAAAAGACAGTTCAAGTATCCTAAGCACTTCGAAGAGCAAAAAAAAATTCCAAAACTTACACAAAAAAGAATTCAATTAGCAGAAATATCACTTGGAGATTTCGAAGGAAGGTTAGCTAACGAGTTATTGAATTGGTTTTCTTTAACCCCACAACATTGGATAATGTTGCATATGGTTATGCTTGCTTATTACAAAAATAAATCAATTACAAAAAATCAATTACTTAAAGTAATCGAGAAATCATATTTAACCTCAAATGTTTATATCGATACAGCAATAAAAAAAGGTTATTTTAGAATTATAAGAAACGAGCGAGATAAAAGATCTATATTTATTTTACCTTCAGTAATTACAATTAAAACTTTTGAGGAATTTATTGATAGGAGAGATATTCTTTATAAAGGTGTAAGATGAAGAATATCTATACTTGGGCTGCAAAACCAGCAAAACGAACTTTGACTGTTGGGGATTTAAAAGCAGCAAAAGGAAAAAGAAAATTTACACAAGTTACAGCGAATAGTGTTGAAGAAGCTGAAGCCGCTGAAAAGGCAGGATTTGATATGATTATATCAAATGCAAAAAATGTAATTCCTGTAAGAGAAGGTTCAAAAAATTTATTTTTAACAGCTGCTTTAGTCTTAAATGAGTTTGTAACTGCAGAGGATATTATGCGTGGAGCTTTTAAAGCATTGGAGAATGGTGCGGATGCAGTTATGACACCAAGAAGTATGGATATAGTTGAAATGCTGGCTAAAGAAGATGTTCCAGTAATGGGACATTTAGGTTTAGTTCCAAGAAAATCTACTTGGATTGGTGGCTTAAGAGCTGTGGGTAAAACTGCTGATGAAGCATACGAACTTTTTCAAAAGTTTAAAAGATTAGAAGATGCAGGTGCTTTTTCAGCTGAGTGTGAAGTAATACCTGAAAATGTAATGGGTGAAATATCAAAGCGTACAGATATAGTTACTGTTTCATTAGGTTCAGGTAAAAATGCTGATGTAATGTATTTATTTATGGAAGATATCTGTGGTGATACAGAAAATCCCCCAAGACATTCAAAAGCATATGGAAATTTATTGAGACTTAGAAATGAAATAAAACTAGAAAGAGTAAAAGCTCTTAAGGCTTTTAAAAAAGATTCAATGAATGGAAAATTTCCAGGAAAAAAACAATCGTCTAATCTAGAAAAAAAACAATTTGAGGAATTTTTAGACCAACTTGATTAGTAAGTAGAGTTGTCGTCTTTTTTTGATAAAGAACCTTTCATTTTATCAACTGTAGCTTTAGCGCCAGCACTTAAAGCTCTTAAATCAGAAGCTATAGTTACAAAATCAAAACCTTTTTCGATCATCTTGGTAGCATATTCTGTAGTACCATTATGAATTCCTGCAAAAATATTATTTTTTTTAGCATGTTCTAGAATTCTTAAAATTTCAGAATAAGCTTTTGTAGACTCAGACCTATCAAAACCAGGTTTTTCACCTATTGCTAAACTTAAATCTGCTGGACCAATATAAATACCATCAACACCTGGTGTAGACATTATCTCATCAAGATTTTCTAAAGACTCTTTTGTTTCTATCATTGCTAATTTTAGTATTTCTTCATTAGCGTGATCTGCATAATCAGCTCCACCATAAATTAAACCTCTAATAGGACCAAAACTTCTGTAACCATCAGGTGGATACATACAAGCTTGAACAAAATTTTCTGCCTCTTTTTTATTACTTACCATAGGACAAACAATTCCGTAACATCCAGCATCTAAAATTTTCATTATTTGACCTGGTTCGTTCCAATTAACTCTAGCTAAAGGAGTTACATCTGTTGTTGATATTGTCTGAAGCATGGGAAGCGCATTACTGTAGTCAACTAAACCATGTTGCATATCAATAGTTAAAGAATCCCAACCTTGATGAGCCATTGCTTCGACAGAGGCTGTACTTGGAATCGCACACCAGCCGTTAATAACAGGCTTACCTTCCTTCATCATTCGTTTGATTTTATTTTTTCTCATTTTTTAGATTTTTAATCCCATGTGAGTGTATTTCACATTTAGATAATCTTTTATCGCCCCTGAACCACCTTCACGACCATAACCAGTTTGTTTTATTCCTCCAAAAGGTGCCTCAGCTATAGCAACAACTCCAGTATTCACTGCAACACAACCAGACTCTAATTTTTCAGATCCAATGTGAGCTTTATCCATAGAGTTAGTGTATAAATAACTACATAATCCTAAGTCATTATCATTTGCTCTTTCAATTACTTCATCAAAAGTTTTAAAAGTTAAAATTGGAACTAGTGGACCGAAAGGCTCTTCTCTCATAATTGTAAAATTATCTTTAACATCATCAAAGACTGTTGGTTCATAATAGTATCCCTTGTTGAATCCAGAAGGTCTTTGTCCACCCATTAATACTTTTGCTCCTTCTTTTTTAGTAGTTTCAACTAGTTTTTCTATTTCTTCCAATCTTTTAGCGGTAGTTAAAGGTCCAAGATCCACACCTTCGTCCATACCGTTTCCAATTTTTAATTTTTTTGCCCTTTCAATAAAAGCATTAACAAAATCCTCTTTTCTGTTTTCTTGGATATAAAATCTATTAGGTGAAATACAGACTTGACCGTTATTTCTAAATTTACCAGTTATTGCTATATCAGCTACTTTGTTCATATCTACATCTTCACATACAATAAAAGGAGAGTGTCCGCTTAGCTCCATAGTAACTCTTTGGACTTTATCAGCTGCTTTTTTTAAAATAATTTTACCAACTCTAGTTGATCCAGTAACTGAAACTTTTTTAATTATATCAGACTCCATTAATTCATTTGATATTTCAGCAGGATCACCTGACAAAAGACTTACAACACCATCAGGTACTCCAGCTTCTTTACAAATGTTTACTAATTCCATTACAGCACCAGGAGTAATTACATCTGGCTTACAAATTACAGAACATCCTGCAGCTAGGGCAGTAGAAATTTTTCTAGATGCTAAAACTATTGGGAAATTCCAAGGAACTAAAGCTGCAACAACTCCTACAGGTTGATAATAAACATGAACTCTAGTATCTGGAAATCTACTTTGTTGTGTTTGTCCATAAATTCTTTTTGTTTCTTCAGCATTCCACTCAAAAATATCAGCTCCACCACCAACTTCACCAACTGCTTCTGCAAGAGGCTTTCCAACTTCAAGAGTTAACCATTTTGCTATAACATCTTTTTTTTCTCTCATCATGTCTGCAATTTTTCTAAGCACGTAAGCTCTTTGCCATGGCGCAGTGTTTTTCCAAACTTCCAAACCTTTTTCTGCAGACTTTAATGCTTTTTGTACTTCAATAGATGAAGCTTTTGATGCTTTTCCAATTACTTCTTCTGTTGCAGGGTTGATTACGTCGTAAGTTTCTTTTTTTTCAGCTTGTTGCCATTTACCTTCAATGAATTGTCCAAATTTTTCGTACATAGAATTTATTTTTAAGTTTACTTAATTAGGTTTTTTAATTTATAAATAGAATTATATATAAACATTATACATATTAAAAGATAAACATATTTATGAAAAAAATTACCCTCACATGTGCTCATGCGATAGTTAAATATTTAATTGCTCAGAAAATATTAATTAACGGTAAAAAAGAACCTTTATTTCCGGGTGTCTTCGGAATTTTTGGACATGGAAATGTAGCTTGCTTAGGTCAAGCACTAGAGGAAAATCAAAAAGAACTTCCAACATATAGAGGGCATCACGAACAAAATATGGCACTTACAGGAATTGGCTATGCTAGAGCTAAAAGAAGACAACAAATTTTTGTAGCAACATCTTCTGTAGGACCTGGGGCAACAAATATGGTTACAGCTGCTGCAGTTGCTATGAGTAACAGATTACCAATTTTATTTTTACCTGGAGACACTTATGCAAATAGAATGCCAGATCCAGTATTGCAACAAGTTGAGCATTTTAACAACCCAGGAATAACAGCTAACGATGCATTTAAACCAGTTACAAGATATTTTGATCGAATAACCAGACCAGAGCAGATTATTCAATCATTCCCAGCAGCAGTTCAAACAATGTTAGATCCTGCAGATTGTGGTCCTGCATGTATCGCTTTAAGTCAAGATATACAAGGTCAAACTTTTGATTACCCTGAAGAATTTTTTAAAGAAAGAGTTCAAGCGATCAGAAGACCAAGACCGGATGAATTTCAAATTAAAGAGGCAGCAGAAAAAATTAAGTCATCTAAAAATCCAATTATAATTTCAGGTGGTGGAGTTTTTTACTCAGATGCAATGGATGAGTTAAGTCAATTTGCAATTAAACACAACATACCAGTTACTCAAACTGTAATGGGATATTCTACAATGAAAAGAGATCATTCTCATTTTGCAGGCCAGATTGGCGGTTTAGGTGGAAAAAATACAAATACATTAGCAAAAGAAACAGATTTAGCAATTGCAGTTGGAACGAAACTTGCAGATTTTACAACTGGTTCATGGGCAAATTTTGAAAACAAAAATTTTAAACTAGTTTCAATAAATGTATCAAGATTTGATGCTAACAAACATTTAGCGCAAGCGGTAATTGGAGATGCTAAAGTTTCATTAACTGAACTTTCACAAGCGTTAGGTAGTTGGAAAGCTGGAGAAGAATGGAATAAAAAATCTCAAACTGAACTCAAATCTTGGAATGAACATATTGATAAAGAGAGTGCGCCAACAAATCAAGAAGTTCCAAGTTATGTTCAGGTAATTGGTGCAATTTACAGAAACTCTGACCCAACAGATATTGCTGTTACTGCAGCAGGAGGTTTAGTTGGTGAAGTTGTTCAAGTTTGGAGACCGAGAGAACTAAATACTCATGAAACAGAGTGGGGGTTTAGTTGTATGAGTTATGAAATTTCTGGAGCGCTTGGAATAAAAATGGCTAATCCTGATAAAGAAGTAATTTCTTTTGTAGGAGATGGTTCTTATCTTCTAAATAACACAGATATTTATTCATCAGTTATTACAAAAAATAAATTAATAATTATAGTTTGTGATAATGGAGGGTTTGCAGTTATCAATCGACTTCAATTGTTTAAAGGTGGAAAAGAATATAACAACTTATTAAAGAGCTCTAATACTCCTGGACTAGTTGATGTTGATTTTGCAAAACATGCAGAAAGTATGGGAGCTAAATCTGAACATGTTAATTCCATTTCAGATCTTGAAGCTGCATTTAAGAGAGCAAAAGCATCCGATGTAACATACGTTATTTCAATAAAAACTCATGCTTATAAATGGGTTGAGGGATCAGCTTTTTGGGATAGCCCTACACTAGAAATTCCGACAACTAAAGAGAATGAAGAAGCTTTAAAACTTTATAAAGAAGGAAAAGGCAAACAAAGACAAGGTGTATAAACCTTTATGAATAAAATTTTCAAAGTCGGTCTAATTGGCTGTGGTCATATTTCTGAAACTTACTTTAGAGCTCAAGAATATTTTAATAATATTAGAATAGTTAAGTGTGCAGATATAAATATGGAAGCAGCTAAAAAGTGTGCAATTCATTATAATATTGAAGCTTTAACAGTAGAAGAACTTTTAAAAGATAAAGAAATTGAAATAATTCTTAATCTGACGATCCCAGGAGCACATTACGAAGTTTCTAAAATGGCTCTAGAAAATGGAAAACATTCATATGCTGAAAAACCAATGGCAGTAAATTTTGAGGATGGAAAAAAATTACTTGAACTAGCTAAAGAAAAAAATCTTTATATAGGAAATGCTCCAGATACATTTTTAGGTGGAGGAATTCAAAAAACTAGAGAGTTAATTGATAATGGTGTGATTGGTGACATTAAATTAGGAAATGCTATATTTGCATTTCCAGGAGTTCAATCCTACCACCCAAATCCAGAAAGTTGGTTTGCAGAAAATGAAGGAGGACCTGTTATTGATATGGGTCCATACTATTTAACTGCGTTAGTAAATCTAATTGGACCAGCAAAACAAGTGCAAGGAAGATGTACAAAAGTTTTTGAAGAAAGAGAAATTGGTATTGGTCCAAAAAAAGGTCAAAAATTTAAAGTTGAAACACCAACAACTTATTTGGCAACAATACAATTTGAAAATGATTGTATAATTCAAATAACTTTATCATTTGATGTTGTTGCTCATCAAAGAAATCATATTGAGCTTTATGGAAACAAAGGATCAATAATTGTTCCTGATCCAAACATGTTTGGTGGATCTGCTTTTGTTTCAGTTACAGCTGGAGGCAATTGGGGAGAGCACAAAACAGACATGATGCCTTTAGGTAAAATTAATATAAAAAGTCAAAGCTCAAGAGCAAATGAGTCACCCACTAATGCAAATTATAGAGGAGCTGGTTTATCAGAAATGGCTTATGCAATTGAAAATAATTTAGAGCATAGATGTAATGGAGATTTATCTCTTCATGTTTTAGATATAATAGATTCTACCATGAGAGCCTCTCAAACTGGAATTCCTCAAGAAATAAAGACAACCTGCAAAAAACCAAAACCTTTTACTTTAGAAGAAATTAAAAAAATACTAAACTAATCTTAAAGATTTATATTTATGAAAGTTGAATATTTTGATTTAAGAGGAAAACGTGCATTAGTTTCCGGTGGAGCTTCGGGTATAGGAGCATCAATTGTCCAACACCTTTGTCAGCAAGAAGTTGAAGTTTATTTTTTTGATATAAATAAAAATGAAGCAAAAAAAACAATCAACAAAATAAAAAAAAACAAATTAAAAATTCCTACTTTTGTAGAGTGTAATATTAAAGATATTAAAAAATATAAATCATCAATTTTAAATATTATAAAAAAACAGGGCCCTATTGATATTTTGGTTAATAACGCTTCTAACGACCAAAGACATAGTTTAGAGAAAATTACAGAAAAATATTGGGATGATAGAATTGCGATTAATTTAAAGCATTATTTGTTTGCAATACAATCAGTTAAAAAAAGCATGATAAAAAACAAAGGTGGATCAATAATAAATTTAGGTTCTGTTAGTTGGGTTAGGGGAGCAGTAATGTTCCCAGCTTATAGTACTGCAAAGGCGGGAATTCATGGATTGACTAGATCTTTAGCAAGAGATTTAGGAAAACATAATATAAGGATTAACTCAATTGCACCTGGTTCAATCGCAACAGCTAGACAATCCAAATTGTGGCTTAATCCAAAATTTAAAAAGGAAATATTAAAAAATCAGGCTTTAAAAAAACAATTACTACCTGAAGATGTTTCAAAAATGGTTTTATTCTTAGCATCAGATATTTCGTCAGGATGTACAAAACAAAACTTTACAGTGGACGCAGGATTAATTTAGTTTTTTTTATTTTGCGACATTGATAAAGCAATTTTAAAAGAGTTTAAAATTGGATCTAAGTTAGCCTCATTTTTTCCTGCTATGGCAAATGCAGACCCATGAGCAGTAGTGGTTACTGGTACAGTCAATCCACCCTGAACTGTTACTCCTCTATCAAAGCCAAATGCCTTAAGACCAGATTGAAGTGCATCATGATACATACCAACCATACAATCATGGTTTTTATTTTTATAAGCTACAACAAATGATGTATCACATGGTAACGGACCATCAACATTGTAACCAAGTTTTTTTGCTTCCTCAATTGCAGGAATAATTTCATCTTTTTCTTCTGTACCAAACTCTGCATGAGGATTAAGTGCTTGAATGGCAATTCTAGGTTTCTTTACACCATTTAGCTCCATAACTTCATTGATCAATTTTATTGGCTTCATTATATTTTCTTTAGTAATATGTTGAGCTACTTCTTTTATTGGAATGTGAGATGTTACTCTTGCTGTCCAAAAATTATCTATGACATTAAATTCACAACAAAAACTATTTACCTCAAGTTTTTCAGCCATCAATTGCAATTCATCTGAATGTTTATTCCCTCCAAGTTTTAAACTTGTCTTATTCATTGGCGCAAAATTAATTGCATCAATTTTTTTTTCTTTTGCAAGTGTCAATGCTAAATCTAAAGCTTCCAATACACTTTCTCCAGACTCTTTTGATGGTTCAGCTAATTTATATTTATGATTTTTTCCTTTAGAAATATCTAATAAAAATCTATTTGATTTATCAAAATTTACCTCATCAAAATTTTCTACAATATCTATATTATGTGAAATTCCTGTAATACTATTTCCACTTTCAAATACTTGCTTTTCACCAATTATGACAATGTTTGCTTTTTTTGTCATTTCATTTTTTAAAAGTTTTGAAATTAACTCTGGTCCGATCCCAGCTGGATCACCAAGAAGAATCGCTATGTTAGATTTATTTTCAGGCATTTTTTTCTTTACGTCTTGTATCAGATTATGTTTAAATTATTAAATATAAATTAACTAAAGAGGGAAATAATGAAAAAAAGCTTTAAACTATTTTTAGCAGCTGCTTTCCTAGTAACTGAATTTTTTGTTGTAGCTCTTCCATTAATGATCACTTCAGCTAAAGCTGATGGTCATCCGATACAAGCAATTACTCACGCTGGTTTTGGTGGTGGAACTGACGTTACTACTAGAATGATGTTGTTAAGAGCAAGAAGAGTTCTTAAGCAGGATATGCAATTAGTAAACAAAAAAGGTGGTGGTGGAGCAGCATCGATGGACTACATGATGTCTTTACCAGCTGATGGAAATCACACTTTAACTTGGACAACAGGTCATGCTGTATCTATGGCTTTAGGTAAAACTAAAGTTAAGTTAAGTGATATGCAGCCACTTGCTAGAGGAACTGATGATCCTCAATTATTTGTTGTTAATTGTAAAAATGATATCAAAGATGCTAAAAAATTCATTAGCACACAAAAATCAAAATCACTAAAATATGGAACTACTCATACTGGTGGTATTGATGATGTTAGTGCAATCGCATTTACAAAAAAAGGGGGATTAAAAGATCCAACTATCGTTGCTTACAAAGGTGTTGCACCAATTAAAACTAACCTTATCAAAGGAGATATTGATGTAGGTGTTTTAAACTTAGGTGAGGCATTAACTGAAATTAATGAGGGTAAACTTTGTGTTTCAGTTGTATTAGCAAATAATAGAATGGCTAAAATTGGGGACTCTCCAACAGCAAAAGAATTAGGTATACCTGTTTCTTTATCTACTGTTAGAGGTTTCGTAACTAAAAAAGGTGCTCCAGCAGACAGAGTAAAACAACTAGAAGCTGGAATGATGAAAGCTATGAGCCACAATTACTACAAAAATTTCTTAACTGAAATTGGTCTTGATGAGACAAGTGTTGTAGGTGCAGATGAATGGGGTAAGCAAATGGAAGAAATGCTTGCTGAGATGACTGCACAGCTTAAAGCTTTAGGTTACATCAACTAATCTAATTAAAAGTACATTTGAATATGAAAAATGTACAAAAACAAAAAAGGGCAAACAAAAGTTTGCCCTTTTTTTTTAGAGATGAGTTTAGAGTTTCTCTTGTAATTATTTTAATATCTGTAGCATTATTAATCACAACTTTTACTTTTGATATTGTTCCTCCAATTTTAAATAGAGGAATACAGCCAGCAACATTCCCAAAAGCGCTCTTGGTCTTAATAATAGTAATGACATTGTTAATCTATTATTTGGCAACTAAAAATCCCTGGAAAGTTGAAAAAAAATTACCAAGATCATTCTTTCTAACTTTATCAAGTTTTGTTATTTTTGTAGTAGTTTCTAAAACACTTGATTTCTTTTTAGCAATCTCAGCTTTATCTATCTTTGTTTCATATTGTTGGGGAGAAAAAAGATTATTTTATTTATTACTAGTTGGGATTATTTTCCCAATTATTGTTTTTATATTTTTTGAAACTATTTTAGGTTTAAGATTTCCCCCAGGAATAATTACTAACATTTACTATAGTTAAATGGATAATTTATTATTAATGCTGGCACCACTTTTCAGTTCTAAACTATTATTAGTTTTATTTTTTGGAACTTTATTTGGTTTGATATTAGGTGTGTTGCCAGGGTTAGGACCAACAACAGGTGGTGCATTGATCTTACCTTTCACAATGACTCTAGATCCATTATCTGCAATTGTTTTATTAACTTCTATTTATTGTGCAGGAACCTATGGTGGTGCAATCACTGCTGTACTTATTAATACACCAGGGACCCCAGCAGCTGCAGCCACTTGTTTAGATGGCTATCCTTTAGCACAAAAAGGCGAAGCTGGAAGAGCTTTAGGTATGGCAACAGTATCAAGTACTGTTGGAGGTATTTTTAGTGTCGTTATATTAGTTTTCTTTGCTCCTATACTAGCACAACTTGCTTATGAGTTTGGTCAGCCAGAATATTTTGCATTAGCTATATTTGGTTTAACGATGCTTGCTTCAATAGGTGAAGGTAGTCCAATTAAAAATTTAATTGCAGGTGCATTCGGAATATTGATTTCTACTGTTGGTAAAGATTTTATGACTTCAATTGATCGTTTTACTTTTGGGATCAATGAATTAACTGAGGGAATAGGATTTATACCGGTAGTGGTTGGACTTTTTGCAATGAGTGAAATGTTAACCCAATCAACTTTAATCAATCAAGTGTTTAACAGAATAGCTTTAAAAGCAATTAAGCTTCCTAGCAAAGATGATTATAAAAAAACTTGGAAAACAATACTACGATCAAGTGGGATTGGATCATTTATTGGAGTTCTTCCTGCAGAAGGTGGAACAGTTGCATCCTTAATTGGTTATTCTGAAGCAAAGAGATTTTCAAAAAATCCAGAAGAATTTGGAAAAGGATCTATTGAAGGCATTGCTGGTGCTGAGGCTGCAAATAACGCAGCAACAGGTGGCGCGATGGTTCCAACTTTAGCTCTAGGTATTCCTGGTAGCGCAACAACAGCAGTTATACTTACGGGATTGATTATTCATGGTGTTAGACCTGGACCAGATTTGTTTAGAGAGCAGCCAGATTTCTTATATGGAATTTTTGGTGCCATGCTAATAGCTAATATCCTTTTTTTTATTTTTGGATTTTTTGGAGCAAAAATATTTGCAAGAATTACTTTGGTACCTAATAAAATCTTATGGCCAATGATATTTGCAGTTTCAGTATGTGGAACTTATTCTTTAAATCAATCCATAATAGATGTTTGGATAATGTTATTTTTTGGAGTGCTAGGTTTCTTTATGAGAAGATATGGCTTTTCAGTAGTACCAGTTATTATTGGATTAATTTTGGGTGAGTTAGTTGAAGGAACTTTAAGACAATCTCTAGTTATATTTGATGGTAATTGGCTGATGTTTTTCACAAGACCAATTGCTTTAACATTCTTTATTTTGTCTTTAATTGCTTTGGCTTTTCCTTTAATAAGATCGAAGAAATTAAAAAAGAAATAATGATTAAGTACGATTTAAATAATCGAGTAGCAGTTGTAACTGGTGGAGCTCAGGGGTTTGGTTTAGCTATAACTGAAAGATTTATCGAAGCAGGAGCTAATGTTGTAATTTGGGATATTGATGAAAATGCCGCCAAAGAAGCGATTGATAAAGTAAAATCAGAACACCTAAGTCATCAAATTGTAGACGTAACTAATTTTGAAATAGTAAACAAAAATTTAGAAGAAGTAGAAAAAAAATTCGGAAAAATAGATATTTTCGTTAACAACGCAGGTATTGCGGGTATGAATACTACTGTAGCTGAATATCCATTAGATGAATGGAAAAAAGTGATGAATTTAAATTTAAATTCAGTTTTTTATTGCTGCAAAGCGGTTGTTCCTTTCATGTTAAAGAATGACTATGGAAGAATAGTAAATATTGCATCTATTGCAGGTAAAGAAGGAAATCCAAATGCAAGCGCATATAGTACCTCTAAGGCAGGTGTTATAGGTTTAACAAAATCTCTAGGTAAAGAACTTGCCCAAAAAAATATAGCTGTAAATTGTGTAACACCGGCAGCAGCCAAAACAAGAATTTTTGATCAAATGACAGAGGAACATATCAATTATATGTTATCAAAAATTCCAAGAAACAAATTTGCAAAGGTTGAAGAACTTGCATCATTAGTAACCTGGTTAGCAAGTGAAGAAAATTCTTTTTCGACTGCAGCAGTCTTTGATTTAAGTGGTGGAAGAGCTACATATTAGTTATGCAAGTAGGTTTTGATGTAGGCGCAACAAAAATAGAGAGTGTTGTACTTGAAAAAGATGGTCAAGAAAAACATAGATCTAGAATACCATGCCCAAAAGATTATACCCAAATTATTACTGCTATTAGAGATATTCATAGACAATTAGAACAAGAGTTTAAACAAGAACTTCCAATTGGAGTTTGTCATCCAGGAGTTCATTCTCCTCAAACAGGATTAGTAAAAAATGCTCCTAACATTACATGGTTAGAAAAAAAACCTTTTCAAAATGATTTACGTAAAGCACTTGGAAAAGAAGTGTTTTGTGAAAATGATGCTAATTGCTTTGCTTTGTCAGAAGCTATAGATGGATCAGGCAAACACTACAAAATTGTTTATGGTATTATCTTAGGATCTGGAGTTGGTGGTGGTTTAGTTATTGATAAAAAAATAGTAAGTGGACCAAACGGTGTTGCAGGAGAATGGGGTCACAATCAAATTCCTTATTTTGCTGCAAAAAAAGAAAATTTTGACTCAAGTAATGCTAGAGAAGCAGAGATTGAGAGTTTTTTATCTGGCTTAGGCTTAGCTAAAAGATTTAATAAACTTTATGGAAAAAGCTTGAAAGCAAATGAAATTTTTGAATTGAATAGAAAACATGATTTAGATGCAGAAAGATTTATAGATGATTTTAAAGTAAATTTAGCCATGTCTCTTTCAAGTATCATAAACATTTTAGATCCCGATGCTTTTGTTTTTGGAGGTGGAGTTTCAAATGAAATTGATTTTCTACATGAAATAGATTCACTTGTTAGAAAATTTGTTATTGGACGAGAATACGAGGGTGTTTTTTTAAAACCTAGATTTGGAGATGCTAGTGGTGTTAGAGGTGCTGCAAGACTGGGTAGAAGCGCGACATATTAGAACTTCAACTTCAAATTGAATCAAAAATAAATTTTTTTTTTTAAAATTAAAAAAACAAATAAAATAAGGGTGAATAATTAAATTCAATTAATAGTTGTATACTTATTTTTTAGTTATCAATTGATAATCAATCTACCTATAGTTTCTTTTATAAAAAATAGTTAACTAAATAAAAAGAGGAAGAGAAGATATGAAAAAACTAATAATCGCTTTAATTACATTAGCGTTCACATCTACTTCATCAATTGCAGGACCAAAGATTGAAGTTTTGCACTGGTGGACTTCAGGTGGTGAGGCTGCTGCACTTAAAGTTTTAAAAGATGATTTCGCTGCAAACGGTGGTGAATGGATGGACATGCCTGTAACAGGTGGTGGTGGAGACGCTGCTAACGTTGCATTAAAAGCAAGAATCGTTGCTGGAGATCCTCCATCTGCATCTCAAATTAAAGGACCTACAATTCAAGAGTATGACCAAGAAGGTGTTGTAGCTCCATATAACATTGATGAAGTTGCTAAATCAGAAGGTTGGGACAATTTATTAGATCCAATGATTGCAGCTATTCACAAGTGTGAAAATAACAGCGGACCTTATTGTGCTGCTCCAGTAAACATTCACAGAATTGACTGGATGTGGGCAAACAAAGCTGTATTTGATGCAAACGGTATTTCAGTTCCAACTACTTGGGATGAGTTAAATGCTGCTGCTGAAAAATTACAAGCTGCTGGTATTATTCCATTTGCGCACGGTGGACAAGCTTGGCAAGATGCTACAGTATTTGAAGCAGTTGCTATGGGTCTTGGTGGAAACAACTACTACAAAAACTGTTACGTAGATCTTAAAGAAAGTTGTTTAAGAAGCGAAACAACAGTTAAAGTATTTGACCAAATGAGAAAGCTTAAAGGCTTTACAGATGAAGGTAGCCCAGGAAGAGACTGGAACGTTGCTACTGGTATGGTTATTGAAGGAAAAGCTGGTTTCCAAATTATGGGTGACTGGGCAAAAGGTGAATTTACAGCTGCTGGAAAAGTTCCAGGTGTAGATTACTACTGTGCTGCTACTCCTTCAAACAATGGATACTTATATAACGTAGATAGTTTTATCTTTTACAAATCTAGCGATCCAGATAAACAAGCTGGTCAAAAGTTACTAGCCAAGCTTATGATGGGTAAAAACTTCCAAAAAGTTTTCAACCTATACAAAGGTTCTATCCCGGCTCGTTTAGACGTACCAATGGATGAATTTGACAAATGTGCAAAAACATCTAACGCAGATATTAAAACTGCTGGTGCAAAAGGTGGATTAGTTCCAAGTTTTGCTCATGGTATGGCTCAAGGTAATACTATGAAAGCTGCCCTACAAGATATCATCACAGAGCACTTCAACTCTGATATGTCATCTGTAGATGCTGCTAACGCTTTAGCTGACTCAGTTTTAGCTAATATGTAGTATATAAAAATTAAAAGGCCACTTTTGACTAAGTGGCCTTTTTTTTAAATCTAAAAATAAAAAATATTTATAATGTTCAAGTGGTTAGAAAAAAATTTACCTAAAATTGTAATGGCTCCTGCTGTTGGGTTAATAGGTTGGTTTGTATATGGTTTTGTACTTTGGACTTTATATATATCTTTTACTAATTCAAAAATTTTACCAAAATACGAATTATGGGGTTTTGGGCAGTATGAAAAGTTATGGGCATCTCGAAAATGGCTTATATCAGTAGATAATTTGCTTGTTTTCACGGCTTTATTTTTAATTTTTTGTATTGTGATTGGTATAATTCTAGCAATCTTTCTAGATCAAAAAATAAGAGCAGAAGGGGTTTTAAGAACAATCTATTTATACCCAATGGCTTTATCATTTATCGTAACAGGTACTGCCTGGAAATGGATTTTAAACCCAACTCTTGGTATTCAAAAAATGTTTGTAGATTGGGGTTTTGAGAACTTTACTTTTGATTGGCTGGTTAACAGGGAAATGGCAATTTACACCATAGTCATTGCAGGTGTTTGGCAATCCGCAGGATTTGTCATGGCTTTATTTTTAGCAGGATTAAGATCCGTTGAGGATGAAATCGTTAAAGCAGCAAAAATTGATGGTGCTGGTTTATTTACAGTTTATTGGAGAATATTGTTACCAATGATGAGACCAGTATTTTTTACAAGCTTTGTAATTTTAGTTCATATCTCAATTA
>CACJVG010000004.1 GCA_902596785.1 uncultured Pelagibacteraceae bacterium
TAATGCCAATTTCGCTTCCAAAATCAACTTCAACCACTAAAGATGGCTTTCTCGCTTTTTCATTTTTTTTTACAGAAATTACAGTACCAATTCTAATATCTACTTTATCAAAATCATTATAGGTAATTTGCTCTTTAATCATAATATAATATAGTGTTTTAAGTTTATGAGTATAGATAACAATTTATATGAAAAATCAATCAAGATTTTAACTGACTTAATCGCATTTAAAACTATCTCAGGTCAAGATAACAGTAATTTAATTGATTATTGTGAAAAAATTTTAAAGAACATAGGTATAGATACTTTCAAAGTTTATGATGATGATAAAAAAAGAGTTAATCTTTTTGGAACTTTAAAAGCAAAAAATCAAAGCACAAAAAAACCTATCATATTATCTGGACACACTGATGTGGTCCCAGTGTCTAAAGGTTGGAGCAGTGATCCATTCGTTGCAACTATTAAAAATGATAAATTATATGGAAGAGGTTCATGTGATATGAAAGGATTTATTGCATGTACACTTGCTTATGCACCTATCTTCAAAGAAAGTAATTTAGATAGAGACTTACATTTCTGTTACACATTTGATGAAGAGACTGCATGTATTGGAGCTCCTTTATTAATAGAGGAATTGAAAAAAAGAGATATCAAAAATGGAATTTGTATAATTGGTGAACCAACTAAAATGAAAATTATTGATGCCCACAAAGGTATGAATGAATACACAGTTCACTTTGGAGGACTTGCAGGACATAGTTCTAAACCACATTTAGGAGTAAATGCAGCTGAATATGCTACTAGATATGTTGGAAAACTTTTAGAAATTAGAGAAGAATTAAAAAAAAGAGTTCAAAAAGATAGTATTTTTGATCCTCCACATTCAACTTTATCAATTGGGGGAATTAAGGGTGGTATTGCCCATAATGTCATTGCAGATAAATGTAGTGTTGAATGGGAAACAAGACCAGTTGTTAAAGAAGATGGGGAATTTGTTACGAATGAAATTGATAAATATGCAAACGATGTACTCTTACCAGAAATGAAAAAAGTATTTACAGATTCTTATATTAAAAAAGAAGTGATAGGTGAAGTTGTTGGTTTTAACAGATTGGATGAGTCTGAAGCATGTGAATTTGTATCAAATATAACTGGTGATAATTCTAGAGAAGTAGTTTCTTTTGGAACAGAAGCTGGTTTATTTCAAGAATTAGGAATCAGTACAGTTGTTTGTGGACCTGGTTCCATAGAACAAGCTCACAAAATTGACGAGTTCATAGAATTAAATGAAATGAAAAAATGTCTTAAATTTTTAGAAGGTGTAAAAGATAAATCGGTAAATTAACTCCAACCACCTACGGCTTTTACTTCTAAAAACTCTTCTAAACCGTGTTCACCTGCTTCTCGACCTATTCCAGAATGTTTAAAACCACCGAAAGGTGCATCAACTGCAATACCTGCTCCATTTACATCAACCATTCCAGATCTTAATTTTCTCGCAACTCTTTGTACTTTTTCGGAATCTTGAGTTTGGATATAATTTGTTAATCCATAAGCAGTATCATTTGCAATTGTTATTGCCTCTTCTTCTGTTTCAAATGGGATAACAGATAAAACGGGTCCAAAAATTTCTGTTCTTGCAACTTCCATATTATTATTTACGTCCGCAAAAACAGTTGGTTTAACAAAGTAACCTTTGTCTAATCCATCAGGTTTACCTGTTCCTCCAGCAACTAATTTTGCACCTTCATCTATTCCTTTTTGAATTAAAGTTTGTATTTTATTGTATTGAGTTTCTGAAATAACTGGACCTATATGTTCTCCTTCTTTTTTAGGGTCACCAACCTCAAAACTTTCAGTATATTTTTTTAATCTCTCAATAGCCTCTTCATACATTGATTTTTCAACTAACATTCTTGTTGGCGCATTACAAGATTGTCCAGAATTTCTAAAACATCTTAAAGCACCTCTTTCAATAGCCTCTGGATCAGCATCTTTAAAAATTATATTTGCTCCTTTACCACCTAATTCTAAGCTTACTCTTTTAAAATCTTTAGCAGCATTTTGTGAAATCAAAGCTCCTGCTCTTGTTGATCCCGTAAAAGAAATCATATTAATATCTGGATGACTTGTAAGCGCATCACCTGTTGTTGCTCCATCACCATTAACTAAATTGAACACACCTTTTGGAAATTTTACATCATCAATAATTTCAGCAAGTATCATTGAAGATAGTGGTGCTAATTCTGATGGCTTTAAAACCATTGTACAACCTGCAGCTATTGCTGGCATTACTTTTAAACAAACTTGGTTCATCGGCCAATTCCATGGTGTTATTAATGCACAAACACCTTTTGGTTCATAAATTAATCTTTGATTAGGAGCATGCTCACCTAATGGTTTTTCAAATGCAAAATTTTTTAAGTATCTAATAAATGATTTAATATGACTTGCTCCTGTGCCTGCTTGTAATTTTGTTGCAAAATCTTTTGGAGCACCCATCTCAAGAGTTATAGCTTCTGCAATATCTGCCCATCTTTTCTTATAATTTTCATAAAGTTTTTCTAATAGTGCAATTCTTTCTTCTTTGGAAGAAAAGGCCCAAGTCTCGTAGGCATCTTTAGCTGCATTAACAGCAATATCAACATCAGCTTTGTTCCCTAAAGTAATTACTGCACAATTTTCTTCTGTGGCAGGATCAATTACTTTAATTTCCTCAGAACTGTTTGGCTTAACCCACGCTCCATTAATGTAAAAATTTTTTTTGTCTAACATGTTTTGACGTTATCCTTTCTTTATGTTTTTGCAAATAAATTAGTTAATTCATAAACAATAGTTGCTGCTGCTAAAGAAGTTACTTCTGCATGATCATATGCTGGAGAAACCTCAACAACGTCTGCTGAAACTAAATTTAATCCAGACAAGCCTCTTAAAACATTTACCATTTCTCTTGTAGTCATCCCTGCAATTTCTGGTGTACCAGTACCTGGAGCAAATGCAGGGTCTAAAACATCAATATCAATTGATAAGTATAGAGGATTGTCTCCCACTCTTTTTCTAATTCTTTCTGCTATTTTATCGGTTCCTTCTGTTTGAAACTCATCACAATGAATTATTTTAAATCCAAAACTTTCATCATTTTTAATATCATCTCTACTATAAAGTGGTCCACGAATTCCAACATGCATAGAAGCATCATCTAAAAATAAACCTTCTTCTCTTGCTCTTCTGAATGGAGTTCCATGAGTATAAGGTGCACCAAAATATGTATCCCAAGTATCTAAGTGGGCATCAAAATGAACTAAAGATACAGGACCCTTATTTTTTTTATTGATTGCTCTTAACAGTGGAACTGCAATAGTATGATCTCCACCTAAACTTATAATTCCTCCAACCTTATTTAGTAAATCTGTTGCGCCTACTTCTATTTGTTTGATTGCTTCATCAATACTAAATGGATTGCAAGCAATATCACCAGCATCAGCTACTTGTTGGATTTTAAAAGGCTCAACATCATAATTAGGATGATAATTAGTTCTCAAATGTCTAGATGCTTGCCTGATGCTTTGTGGACCAAATCTTGCTCCTGGTCGATAACTAGTTCCAGCATCAAACGGAACACCAACAATTGCAACATCACAACTTTCTACATCTCTTAGTTCAGGAAGTCTTGCAAAAGTGCTCGGGCCAGCAAATCTTGGAACTTTAGTTCCACTAACTGGTTGAATTGGATTTTTGTTTCTTTCTTTTTTCATTTTTTAATAATCTAAGATAATATTATCTCATCTAATTCGTCTATAATAATTTAATGAAAATTTTATTTTTATTTATTCTTATTTTTCATATTTCGCATGTAAATGCTGATGAAATTTATAATCTGATAAAAATTCCAAATTTAGAAATTTATAAATTAAAAAACGATAATAATATTCGTTATTTAAGCGCTAAAGGTAATTTTAAAATTGGCACAAATAAGAACATTACTTGCGACAAAGTTGATATAAATAATTTAAATACAAAATTTCCCTTAATTGAAAAAAATCTTAATCGATATAATTCTAATTTTCTTATTAAGATAAAATTAAAATATATTGTGCTTTGTGAAAATTTATTCATATCTGAAATTAATACTGGGGGAATACCTGATAATAAAAATAGAACCTTAATTTTAGATATTAATTTTAATAAAAAATATTTTGAAAGAATGATACACCATGAAATTTTTCATATGATTCAAAATACACACGTTGAATATTTTAATGAGGTTAAATTTTCATCTTTTAATCAAACATCATTTAATTATGCTGATTGTTCAACTTGTTCTGATAGATTAAACTTAGATCTATATGAAAAAACTAATGGTTTTTTAACAGAATATTCTAAATCTATCCCTTCTGAAGATATGGCAGAAATTTTTTCATTTTTAATGACTGATAAAGAAACAATTGAAGATAAAATCTATAGCGACAAAATCCTGAATAATAAAGTAAATTTTATAAAATCAAACTTAGCTAAAATAGATAAAAATATTTTATGATTAAAACTATTAAACCCTCAAAATCAGAAAAAATTTTATTTATATTTTTAATTAGTCTTTCAATATTTGCTTTTACATCTTTTTTTTTATTAAAAAATAAATGTCTATTTGTTGAAAAAAATAATTTAAGTAAACTTAATTTTAATGAACCAAATAATATTGCCGTGATGAATGTTGAGTGTGGAAATGTAATAATTGAACTTTATCCAGATATTTCTCCTAAAGCAGTAGAAAGATTTAAAATTTTAATTGAACAAAAAATGTATGATGGTTCTGCTTTTTATAAAGTTTCAGAAAATACTTTTGTACAAGCTGGAGATATTGAGTATGGAAATATAAATAATTTAGATTATTCCAAAATTGGTAGCGGAAAGTCTGGATTAGGGTTGTTAAAATCAGAACTGAGCAACGATTTTAAATTTACAGAGGGTAGTGTTGGTTTTGCTAGAGCAACAGAATTTGATACAGAAGATAGTGAATTCTTTATTACATTAAAAGAAATACCAATTTATCAAGGTGAATATACTCCAATTGGTAAAGTAGTTTATGGTTTAGATATATTAACTAAAATTAAAACAGGTAATAAGGCAATTTATGTTTTAAGACCTGATTATATTAAAACCTTTAGAATGTTTAATTCTAATTAACCAAAGGTTTTCCAGTGGACAATGTGTGTTTAATTCTTTCTTGAGTTTGTTTTGTTTCTATCAATCTCATAAAAGAGTCTAGTTCTAATTTATACAGATCATCCTCTGACAATTCTTTGTCAATAGTAGTGTCTCCACCACTTAAAACGTTTGCAAGTTCAGTTCCAACATGCATACCATGATCTAAAATTACTTTTTCGTTGTATAATTTCTCTAAAACCTTAACCATTTTATCTTTCAACGGCTTTCCAGAAAGTTTGAATTTGCACTCTTCTGGAGGAACAAAATCATTATTTTGATCAATTAAATTTTTTGATTCCTCAAAAAGACTGTTTCTGTTCATTATTTTTTTGTCTTCTGGTCTTAAATACTTTAATGGCTCAGCCTCGATTGGAGATGTAGCTGTTTTAGCATAACCAATAATATCAAAAACTTTTAGTGGTGCATAATCTGGGTCTGATTTTGCTTCTTCTGTTTGTGACCATCTCCACAACATTTCTTTACATCCCCCGCCTGCTGGAACTAATCCAACAATAGTTTCAACTAATCCAATAACTAAATTTGTGTGTGAGGCAACAAAATTACTTTGGACTAAAACCTCAAAGCCTCCTCCAAGTGTAAGTCCAGAGGGAGCTGATACAACTGGGTACTTAGAGTATTTTAAAGTTTTGCATGTATCTTGAAAATACTTAATGAATTTTTCAATTGATTTAAAATCTCCTTTATCAGCAAAATTCATAGTATAACTTAAATTTACACCTGCTGAAAATTGCATGCTTTCATTAATTATTATTAAGGGTTTGTCAGTTGCATTTTTCAGTGCATCCATTGAGTCATAATCTAATGCACAAGCTTTTGTTGTAAATTCAACAATATTAAAATCTTTAAATCGATGAATTTCAGCTGAATTATTTTTATCCAGTTTAATTGCTGATGGTCTTATTTTTCCTAAAGTTTGAATGTCTGTATAAATTTGTCTTTCTCCATAGAAATTTTCATCTTTTGATTTTGATAAATTTTCTAAAAATTTATTATTTTCAAAGTCATCGATTCTTTCAAAGAAATTCTTTATCCCTATAGATTTCAACATTTCAAAAGGACCCATTGCCCAATTAAAACCAAGTCTCATAGCTTCATCAATATCATTAAACTTATCGGTAATTCCTGGAACCAGTGAAGATGCATATTTAATTATTTTTGAAATTACAATCCAAGCATACTCACCATACTTATCTTTTCGATTAATTAAATTATTGATGTCAACAGTTTCAATTCCTAAATCTATTTTTTTTGTTGCTGAATACTCTCCTGTTTCTAAATTAATTGCTTCTAAAATTTTTTGATCTCCACTTTTATTCATTCTATAAAAGCCACCTTTTCCTTTACGACCGGTATAGCCTGTCTCAATTAATTTTTTTACTAATGGAATTTCTTTTGCAACAATTTGAAATTCATCTTTATCTGAAAGTTCCTTTATAAAGCTTTTTAATACATCAGCCATCAAATCAATTCCAATCAGATCATACAATCCAAATACTCCTGTTTTAGGTATACCCATTGGTCTACCAAAAACTGCATCAGCTTCTTCAATTGAAAGTTTCATTTTGAATGCTTCCGTCATGGCAACCTGCATAGCATAAACACCAATTCTATTACCTAAAAACCCAGGGGTATCATTACAGATTATAGCTCCTTTACCAAGCTCAACTTCACAAAATTTCTTTAAAGAATTAATTTTATTTAAGTCGTTATTTTCGTTTTTAACAATTTCTAACAATCCCATGTATCTGACAGGATTAAAAAAGTGAGTGATACAAAAATCTTTTTTTTCTTCGTCATTTAGTTTTTCTGATAGAACTTTAATTGGAATTGATGATGTATTTGATGATACTATTGCACCTTTTTTTCTGTTCTTAAATATCTTTTCATAAATATTGTGTTTAATATCAATTCTTTCTACTACTGCCTCTACCACCCAATCTGCATCTTTTACTACGTCAAAATTTTCTTCAATATTTCCAACATTAATATTGTTAATTTTGCTCTTATCTATTAGCAAAGGAGGTCTGGATTTATGAATTTTTTCTCTAGCTTTTTCGCTGATTTCAGTTGTTAAATCTAAAAGAGTAACTGGTATATCCGCATTACATAAATGGGCTGCTATTCCACTACCCATTGTACCAGAACCAATAACTACAACTTTTTTAATTTCCATAGTAACTTCTATATATGAATAAATTATTTGGGTAAATTATCTATTTATTCCTCTTAATCTCTCAGATCTTCTTCTTAATAATTCAGCAGTTACAAGAATTAAAGTTGATAAAAGAATTAAACAGGTAGCAACTGCAAGAATTGTAGGGCTCAATTGTTCCCTCAAACCTGTCCACATTTGTATTGGAATAGTCGTATTTTCTAAACCTGCCAGAAATAGCACCACCACAACTTCATCAAAAGATGTTACAAAAGCAAATAATCCTCCAGAAATTACTCCAGGTAAAATTAGAGGAAGAGTTATTTTCATAAATGTATTTACTGGGTTACTTCCTAAACTTGCAGCAGCTCTTGTTACACTATGATCAAAACCTGAAAGTGTAGCTGTCACAGTAATGACAACAAAAGGTGTTCCTAATATAATATGTGCCAAAACTATTCCTGTATGTGTTGCAGCTAAACCAGCTTTTGCCATAAAAAAGAAAATTGCAACACCTGATATAATTAATGGAACAATCATTGGAGATATCAAGGTTGCCATAATCAAACCTTTATAAGGCATGTGTCTACTACTGAGACCTAGTGCAGCCAAAGTACCTAAAATTATTGAACCAATGGTTGCAAATATTGCAATTATAAAACTATTTTTTGCAGCTAATCCCCATGGGTTTTTAGTTCCGTAGACCATATCCTTGTACCATCTTAAAGAAAAAGCATCAGGATCAAGATTTTTCATGCCTTCAGAAAAAACTAAAAATTCCTCCGCATTAAATGATAATGGAAAAATTACAAACAAAGGTGCAATTAAAAAGAAAAACACAAATGTACAAATAGCTAGATAAAAATAATGCCAAATTCTATAACGCGTTTCTGTATAACTTGGTAATGCCATATTTATCCTAATTTAATATTATCTACTCCAACTAATTTATTATAAATCCAATAAATAACTAAAACCCCAGTTAACAACATTAATCCCATAGCTGATGCAAAACTCCAATCAAGAGTAGTCTTCATATGAAACGCAATCTGATTACTTATTAATGTTCCTGAGGCACCTCCAACTAAAGCTGGTGTTATATAATATCCAATTGCTAATATGAAAACTAATAAACATCCGGCACCAATCCCTGGTATTGTTAAAGGGAAGTAAACTTTCCAAAACGCAACAAAAGGTGTTCCTCCTAAAGATTTACCAGCTCTCATTAAGCTTGGCGAGATAGTCTTCATAACGCTATAAAGTGGAAGAACCATAAATGGCAATAATATCTGTGTCATTGCAACATATGTCCCAACCTTATTGTACATCATCTCTGGCCTGTTATCGTCCGCAACTAAACCAATCATTACAAAGAAGTCGTTTACTATTCCTTGCTGTTGCAACAAAATCATCCAACTAGCTGTCCTAACAAGTAAAGATGTCCAGAAAGGAAGCAGCACACAAATCATTAATAAGTTGCTGTATTTCATTGGTAGTGTTGCTAATAAATGAGCTATTGGGTATCCCATAAAGAAGCAAAAAAGTGTAACAAAAAAGGCAATTTCTAATGTTCTAAGCCATAGAATTCTGTGTATTCTTCTATCTTCATCTACTTGGGCTATGCTACCATCAGCAGCAAAATACATGTCCATTCCCTTAAGATATTTTGAAGCTGTATAGGGAGGTGCAGTTCTTTTAATTGCTTGCCAATATTCCACATCTCTCCATCTTTTATGAAGTTTATTGATTTGCTCTTTTAAACTAGCACTTTCATCAATTTTTTTTCTTTTGATTTGTCTAAAAAGTTTTTTGGTAATCGTATTAAAACCATTTTTTTCTTTATTTAATCTTTGTCCTAATTTTCCATGCTGCTGATTTTCAGCAAGTAGTTTGTAATCTTCATAAAACCCTCGATATACTTCTTCTGGAGGTAGCTCATCTAAATTTTCCCATTTCTCCATCGCTTTAAATGTTTTTGGAAGCATATTGGTGACCATTCTGTCATCAACACTCCTCATAAACATATCTCCAATTGGAAAAATATAAGTAATTACAAGAAATAATAATAATGGAGCTACAAGAAGAAATGCTTTTATTTTATTCTTCTTTTCAGCTTTCTTTAAACTGACCTCTAAAGGTATTCCGTCAGTTGTTAAAATTTGTTTTGTTTCAGAGCTCATAAAAAAATAGGGCGGTTAAAAATAACCGCCCTAAATATATTATATAAATTCAGTGTTTAAAACTGAAATTATAGACCTGCTTTCATTGCTTCCCACTTCTCACTGATCTCAGTATTGTTGTCAGCCCAGAAAAATGGGTCTACTAAGAAATAGTTCTTAGTGTTTGCAGGAGCAGTTGGCATTTGTGGCATCATATTAGTTTTACCATCTTTGTACCAAGGCTCACCAGCAGTAATTACATCAAGAGATGATTTTCTCCATGGAGCATATGCAATGTACTTCGCACTACCAGCTAACATTTCAGTGTTAGTCATCATAGCTAAAGCTTTTTTAGCATTTGCTTCATCTGGTCCACCTTTAACAAGTGCGAAATATTCGTAGTCAAGACCTTGACCATCCCATACTTGTTTGATTGGAGCATTTTCACCTACTTCAGCGTTAAAGAATCTTCCGTTCCAACCAGTTGCCATTACAACTTCACCAGCAACTAATAATTCAGGTGGTTGAGCACCTGCAGACCAGAATACACATCCACCATTAGGATCTGTACAAAGCTTTTTGATTTTATTCATAGCTCTGTCGATTCCACCATCTTCTAAAAGTTTTCTGTAAACTCTAGTTCCGCCATCACCCAACTTAACACCGTCAGCTGCTAAAGCGATTTCTAAGTTTGTTAAAGCACTTTTATAGATTGCTCTTTTTCCAGGGAATTTTTTAGTGTTAAAGAAATCCTTAATTGTTTTAGGCTCTTTACCACCAAATGCTCTTGTATCAAAAGCATAGTTCCAAGAATATAAAATGTTACCTACAGCACATTCACTTGGCATTCCTGTGAAGAAGTCTTCACTTGCAGGAGTTCCATCTGGTGCAGCTGGGAAGTCTTTGTCAAAATCAAATTTAACAAATAAACCTTCATCACATCCGTTAATAGTATCGAATGCAAATAAATCTATGATATCCCAAGTTATAGCACCCGCTTCTTTTTGTGCTTTGATTTCTGATAAACCACCAGAATAGTCAACCCAGTTGATTTCTATTCCAAGTGCTTTAGCAGTAGGATCACCATACCCAAGCTTTTGAGACTCTGTGTAAGCTCCACCCCATGATGCTACTGTGACAGCAAAGGCTGAAGAAGTAAGAGATACAACAAAAGAAAGAGCTAGTAATAATTTACTTATTTTTCTCATTATTCCTCCGTTTAAACGTTGATATAAATTAATTTATATAAGTAAAAGTACAACAAATAGGGAAGATTAAGTCAACAGCTGATTTTGTCATTAGTTACGTGTATTAGATGTGTATATTTTAAATAGGATTATTTTGGGTCTAATGCTCTAGCATCAACACTATTCCAACCAATATTTATATCTTGACTAACTTTTAGTTCTAAATTGGATGTGCTGTTTGGTACTTTAAGAATAAACTCAGAACTTCCTAAAAGATTTAATCTAACTCTTGTATGATCACCGTGATAAATTACTTCCTCAATCTTTCCTGTAAACATATTATCCATCTTGTCAGTTGGATTAATTAATGCCCTTTCAGGTCTTAAAGAAACAGTTGTTTTCTCACCTTTAGACTTTACGGAAATTGGATTGGCTAGTATTTCTGAATTTGCTAATTTAACTTTGCATTTGTCTTTATCGATATCCACAACTTCACCATTGAAAGTATTGTTCTCACCAATAAACTCAGCAACAAAAGAATTTACTGGCTTCTCATAAAGTTCGGCTGGATTTGAAAGTTGTTGAACTTTTCCATCATTGAATACTGCAATTCGGTTTGACATAGTTAATGCCTCACTTTGATCATGAGTTACATACACAACTGTTACACCGATACTTTCATGAATATGTTTTATTTCATATTGCATGCTTTCTCTTAAATTTTTATCTAGTGCTCCAAGTGGTTCATCCATTAATACTACTGCTGGATCAAATACCAAAGCTCTTGCAACTGCTACCCTTTGTTGCTGACCACCAGAAAGTTGAGCAGGCATTCTAGTTTCAAAACCACTTAATGAAACCATCGATAATGCTTTATCAACTTTTTTATCTATTTCATCTTTTTCAACTTTTCTTACTCTTAATGGAAAAGCTAAATTTTCATAAACTGTCATATGTGGAAACAATGCGTAGTTTTGAAAAACCATTCCGATCCCTCTTTTATGTGGAGGAATATTCGAAATTATATTTCCATCTAATAATATTTCACCGTGAGTTGGTGTTTCAAAACCAGCCAACATCATTAAACAAGTTGTCTTACCAGAACCAGATGGACCAAGCATTGTTATGAATTCACCTTCTGCAATATCTAATTGAAGATCTTTGACGACAAGAACCTTACCGTCATAACTTTTATCTACTTTATCGAATTTAACAAACTCTGGATTTTTAGACATAAAGGTGAATATAAAACATTTGTGTAAATAGATTTCAATAGCTAATTAACTCTTAATATGAAGCTCTTTTGGAAAATTACAGAACAATTCTGATCCATTCTCTGTAACTCTTATAGCCTCAGATGCTTCAACACCCCAATCACCGAACTGCATCACTGCTATCATATGAAAGCAAACATTAGGTTCTAAAACTGTCATATCTCCCTTATAAATATTAAGAGTGTGTTCGCCCCAATCTGGAGGATAACCAATTCCTATTGAATAACCTGTTCGAGATTTTTTTTCTATTCCATATTTATCTAATATTTTCCAAAAAGCTTGTGCAACATCATCTGCTGTATTCCCAGGTTTAATTTGACTTATGCCAGCATTTAAAGCTTCAATTGTTTTGTTCATTGTATCAATCTTTAATTGATTGGGTTTTCCAAGCAGAACTGTTCTCGCCATTGGAGCATGATATCTCTTATAAACCCCAGATAATTCAATAATTGTAGCCTCACCCTCCACAAACTTATCTTGTGTTGCTGTTAAATGCGAAGCTGAAGTACCTTTCCCTGTTGGAAGTAATGTTGCAATACTAGAATATTCTCCCCCAAATTCTTCTGTTCCATAGAATAAAGTTTTTTGAATTTCACCTACTGCATCGCACTGTCTTACTCCTGGTTTAATAACCTCCATTGCAGTTTTCATTCCTTTTTCAGAAATTTTTGCAGCAGATTTCATGAAACCTATTTCAGCATCTGATTTTACTAACCTTGCCCAATTAACTAAACGATCGCTATCTTTGATTTTTGCATTAGGTAATCCTTGCTTTATTTTTTCATAACAAAACGCAGTGAAGTAATGCGCATCCATTTCTAATCCAATGCATAACTTATCCCATTTTCTTTCTTTTATAATCTCTACTAAATTATCATAAGGATGTTTTGGCCAAGTATGGATATAATTTTCGTCATAAACTAAAATATTCTCATCCTTTAAATAAGTTTTAATATATGCGCCACCTGCATCTTGAGCCCTAACAAAACATAGAGGCTCGTCTGTATCTATATGAACAATTGCACATTGAGCATAATAAAAAGACCAAGCATCATAACCTGTTAGGTAATTCATGTTGTTAGTGTCATGTGAGATTAAAAGATCGATGCCTTTTTCTTGCATCATTTTTTTAACTTTTGTTAATCTTTGCTTATATTCTTCTTTTGTGAACAACATTAATTTTCTTTAAATAATTTACCAAATCCTTCGACAGAATTATTTTTGTTTATTTTAACAAGCGTATCCCAAATTAAAGCCTGATTGCTAGATAAAACTGTAGTATTTAATTTTTTCTCTAATTTATCAATAATTGGCAATACAGGTAAAGCAGTACAAGAAACAAAGAGAGCCTCTGCCCCATTTAAATCTATTTCGGATAGAACATTAAATAAATAATTCTGATCAACTTTTCCGATATCGTAATCAGCTTCTATATCAAAGTAAGAATTTGAAGTAACTTCAAACCCTTCGTTTTTAAAATATTCCAAAACTTCATCGTTAAGTTTTTTGCTATAAGGTGTAAATAGACTTATCTTACTTATATTTAACTTCTTTAAAGCTTTGATTGCAGCAGTACTTGGAGTTGTCACTTCTGCCATAGGTTTTGCAGCTTTTACTTTTTTCTCTATAGACTCATAACCTACAGCTATTGTTCCAGATGTGCAGCCATAAACAACACAATCGATATCCTGATCAGGTAATATATCTTTTGTAACCTCAGTTACTTTGTTTGACATTTTGATTAAATTTTCTTTTGTTAGAGGGTTGTAGCATTCGATACGATTTACAAAGAAATCAACTTCTCTGTCTTTAATTACGTTTATAAAATCTCTTTCAATCATAAAATCGCTTGCAAGCGCAATAAGTCCAATTCTTGGATTTGATTTAGTAATATATTTAGGATCTATTTTTGTTGAATTCATACTTTAAAAGGTCAATATATCAGAAGTTCTTTAATAATCATTAATATAAAAAATAGGTATGAATATAAAAGATACTTTCGTAGCATCCTTGGTGCCTATTTTTTTAGGCTTTGGTTTTGTTATAGCTAAACCAGCATTTGAATCTTTTCCTCCAATTCTTTTAATGGGTATCAGATTTACATTTGCTGCATCATTATTAATTTGGTGGTTTCCAATTCCAAGAGGATATTTAAAAAGAATTTTTGCTGCATCACTAGTAGCTAATACGTTGCAATATAGTATTACATATACTGGTTTAGATTTAATTGATGCATCTTCAGCAGTTCTTTTGGTTCAGATGGAAGTTCCGTTTGGAGTTATTTTTGCTTACTTTATGCTTAAAGAGAAACCAACTATTAGAGCTTTGATTGGTATAGCAATCGCTTTTGTTGGTGTTTATATTTTAACTGGATCTCCTAACTTGGATGGAAAATTTATTGGAATTGGACTTACAATTTTAGGATCTGCTGTATGGGCACTTGGGCAAGTTATGGTTAAACCATTAAGTAAAGAAATTGATCCTTTAGCGTTAGTTGCTTGGTTAGCATTATTCTCTGGACCAATATTAGTAATGTTATCTGCAATAATTGATGGAAATACAATTAATTATTTAACAAATGCAAAATTTGATCATTGGATTATCGCTATTTATATTGGTTTCATAATGCAACCAATTACATATGGTTGTTTCTATTATGTTTTAAAAAACAACCCTCTTTATAAAGTGCTTCCTATTGTTACTATGGGTATTCCCCCAACAGGTTTGTTAGCTGCCATATTTCTTTTAGGTGAAAAACCAACACCAGAACTATTTATAGGTGGTGCAATAATCATAGTTGGTGTGATTTTAATTATATTTACAAAAAACAAAAAAGAAGAGGAAATAAAATGAAAATTGGATTTATCGGTTTAGGTAATGTTGGAGGAAAACTTGCTGGAAGTTTATTAAGAAATAACTTTGATCTTACGGTAAGAGATTTAGATGAAAATTTAACAAATTCCCTAAAAGACTTAGGTGCTAAAGTTGCAAAATACCCAAAAGAATTAGCTGAACAATCCGATTTAATCATTACCTCTCTTCCTTCTCCTGAGGTTTCTGCAGAAGTTATGGAAAGTGAAGATGGAATTCTAAATGGTTTATCAGAAAATAAAATTTGGCTAGAAATGAGTACCACAGATGAAAATGAAGTTAAGAGACTTGGAAAAAAAGTAATAGAAAAAAAAGCTATCCCATTGGATGGACCTGTGAGTGGTGGATGCCATAGAGCAGCAACAGGTAATATTGCTATATTTGTTGGTGGAGAAAGAAAAGCATTTGAAAAAATTTTACCTGCATTAACTGTTATGGGAAGAAAAATATTGCACACTGGTGAGCTTGGTACAGCAAGTGTATTAAAAGTAATTACAAATTATCTAGCATCTGTACATTTAGTTGCATTAGGTGAGGCTTGGACTGTAGCAAAAAAATCTAATTTGGATCTATCAAAAACTTATAAAGGGATTGCTATTTCATCTGGTAATTCATTTGTGCATGAAACTGAAAGTCAGGTGATATTAAACGGATCTTACAATATAAATTTTACAATGGATTTAGTTTTAAAAGACACAAGTCTATTTGATAATCTTGCAAAAAAACTAAATGCTCCTTTAGAGATTTCTCCACAAATAGTGAAAATTTTTAAAGATGGTCAAAAAAAATATGGTTCTAGAGCTTGGTCATCAATGATTGTGAAAAGGATGGAGGATTTAAATAATATTAATTTTAGAGCTAATGGTTTTCCTGATGAGTTAGTTGATAATGAACCTGAGGAAAAAGGATATGAAATTTAAATAATGTGTTAAGATAAAAAATGTTAGATAAAAGAAAATTTTACATAAATGGTCAGTGGGTTGATCCAATTAAAAAAAATGATTTTGAAGTAATTAATCCATGCAATGAAGACCCGTTTGCTGTTATTTCTTTAGGTTCAAAAGAAGACACAGATTTAGCCGTTAAATCAGCAAAAAATGCCTTTGAAACTTGGAAAGAAACAAGCAAGGAAGAAAGGCTCAGTTTACTTGAAAAATTATCATCAGTTTATAAAAAAAGATTTAATGAAATGGCTGAGGCTATTTCTCTTGAAATGGGTGCACCAATGGATTGGGCAACAGATGTTCAAACTGCTTCAGGGAAAGATCATTTAGATGATTTTATTTTAAGATTAAAAAATTTTAAATTTGATGAACACTTTGATAATAAATCAAATAATCATATCTATTATGAGCCAATTGGAGTTTGTGGATTAATTACACCTTGGAATTGGCCAATTAATCAAATTGCTTTAAAAGTCGTTCCAGCATTCGCAACTGGATGTACAATGATTTTAAAACCATCAGAGATAGCTCCTATTTCTGGAATGTTATTTGCAGAAATGATTGATGAAGTAGGTTTTCCAAAAGGTGTATTTAATTTGGTAAATGGAGACGGTGCAGGAGTGGGAACCCACATTTCAAGACACCCTGATATTGATATGGTTTCTTTCACAGGTTCAACAAGAGCAGGAAGATTAATTTCAAAGAACGCTGCAGAAACAATCAAAAGAGTTTGTCTTGAATTAGGTGGTAAAGGTGGAAACATTGTTTTTGCTGACAGTTATAAAGATGCAGTAAGAGATGGCATTCGAAATGTAATGAGCAATTCTGGTCAATCTTGTGATGCACCAACAAGAATGCTTGTTGAGAAATCAATTTATGAAAGAGCTGTTAAAGAAGCAGTAGATGAAGCAAACAAAATTAAAGTAGATCAAGCGTCAAAAAAAGGAGATCATATAGGACCCGTCATCTCTAAAGTTCAATATGATAAAATTATAAATCTTATTGAAAGTGGAATTTCTGAAGGTGCAACTCTTGCAGCAGGTGGACCTGAGTTACCAAACGGTTTGAACAAAGGATATTTTATTAAACCGACTATATTTACAGATGTAACTAATGAAATGAGAATTGCTAAAGAAGAAATTTTTGGACCTGTGTTATCTATCATTCCATTTGAGACCGAAGATGAGGCAGTCAATATTGTAAATGATACTTCTTATGGTCTTGGAAATTATTTGCAAACTGAAGACAGAGAAAAAGCACACAGAGTTGCTAAAAAATTAAGATCTGGATGTGTTTACATAAATGGAAATGGAGCAGATGCCGGAACTCCATTTGGTGGTTACAGACAATCAGGTAATGGGAGAGAAGGAGGTGTTTGGGGCCTTGAGGAATATCTTGAAGTAAAGAATGTTACTGGTTGGAGTTAACAGAATTTTTTAAATATCTTAGTCTTCCAATAATTTCATCTCTATCCATGTAATAACCTTGTAAATGTCTATGTCCTGAGTTTGGATCATATTCAGTTCTACCGTGTAATAATCGTCTATTGTTAAAAGAAAAAATATCACCTGGTCCTAATCTAAATTTAATCTGGAATTGATCATCATGAAGTAAATTTCCAAATCGGTGATGAGCTTTGTAAACTTTATCCATCAAATCAGGATGACAATCTAGAGCATCCATAGTTGCTACACTAAATCTTATATCATGGTAATCGTTATCTTTAGTTAGAGATATCGCGGGTGCATAATAACTTCTAACAGACTCTTGTGTATAATCCATGTCTCTAAATTTTAAATGAACGTTTACTAGTGTATCAAATATTTCTTTCTCATTTTTTCTTAAATAATCTGCAACTGCAAAACCATCTACAGCGGACGAGTCTCCGCCTGTTGCAGAATTTACTAAACAATGAAGAAATTGATAACCAGGTGGTGTTTCAAACCATGGTAAATCCATATGATTTCTTAAGGCATGTGCTGTGTAAGCAGAATTATTTGGTTTAGGAATGTTAATTACTTCAAAAGGTGTTTTAAAAAAAGTTTCCCTTGTATGGCTAATTCTATTTAAAATTTTAAATCCAGAATTATTTTCAGTTGGAGCATTTTTTACTATAGCAATTCCAGTATGATGTAAGAGTTCTAACCATCTGACAAGCCCCTCGTCTGAACTCATAATTTCATCATGTTCAATCTCAATTGATTTCAAGTCATTTTGTAAAGAGTTATCCCAAAGTTGATATGGTGATTTATATTCTAAATTATTTTTTATTGTATAGCAGTTTTCTCTCAACCAATTTTGGTCATAATAACTTACGTGGTCTCCTTCACTCCATTCAATTTCAAGCTTACCTTCATTATTTACTGCAAATTTTTTTGGATTAATATTATTTGATACTTTTAAAATATTAAACATTCTATGACGGGAGTCTTTATCATGTGCAGTTGGACAATTGTCTCTTAGCCATAAATAATTAAATTTACTTTTTTTTCCATCGCTCCAGTCAACTTCTAAATTTGTAGAATTTTTAGTTATATTTTTAATTGTAAAATTTTGTTCCATTAATTTTTATAATTTGAATGTTCTCTCTCTAGTTTTCTTAATAAAGCAGCCCACTCTGTTTTTCCATCATAATTATAATCATCAGAGTCACTCATGTTTTCCCAGAAATATGCAGCTTTCTGTTTATCTATTTCATGTTTGTTTAAACCCATAGCAAGATTTTTTACCTGGACTGAACATGCTTGTTCCAGATAATAAGCTCTGAAAAATGCTTCTGCTGCAGTTTTTCCTACTGTGTAATATCCATGATTTCTAGTAATCAAAATGTCGTGTTTGCTAATTAGGTTTTCAAATTTGCTTCCAAATTCTTTGTCCTCAACAAATTCATAATCAATATATCCAACAAGATGATTTAAATAAACTGCAGCCTGTGAGAGATACATTAAACCCTCTTTAGTGCCACCAACAGCCATCACATCGTTGGCATGTCCATGAACATAAAAATTTACATCGTCTCTTTTATTAAAAATCCATTGAGCAAGGTTAATGCATCCATCATTTAACTGAGGTCCATCTGAATCTAATTTTTTTCCGTTTTGATCAATTTTAACTAAAGATGAAGCGGTAATTTCTTCATAAAACATTCCGTATGGATGAACAAAAGAACAATTTTTATCTTCAGCAGATCTTGCGCCTGCACATTGATTTGCAAGATCAGTCATGCCGTACATATGTAAAATTCTATACAGAGCAGACAGCTCTAGTCGCACATCTTTATCTGTTTGCGCCATAAATAAAATTCTTATTTAAAAAATAAGTAAAAGCAAATAAATACAACCGTTATTTCTTAAAACAATTGTAAGTTGTATAATATTTGTTTTACATATGATGATTGTAACTGTTAGAACATTACATCATGTCAAAAATTGAGATCAACAACGTATACAAAATTTTTGGAAACAACCCATCCTCTGTACTGCCAATGGTAAAAAATGGTGCAACTAAAGATGAAATTTTAGAGCAAACAGGTCATACCGTTGGATTAGATAATGTTTCGCTTAAAATTGAAGAAGGAGAAACCTTTGTTTGTATGGGTTTATCAGGATCAGGGAAATCAACACTAATAAGACATTTAAATAGACTAATCGATCCAACTGATGGTGAAATTTTAGTTGAGGGCACGAATGTAATGTCGCTCGATAAAGATCAGCTTATTGAATTCAGAAGACATAAGATGAGCATGGTATTTCAAAGATTTGGTTTATTCCCACATAAAACAGTGATTCAAAATGTTGGTTACGGGCTTGAGATGCAAGGAAAAGGTGAAGATGAAAGAAATAAAATCTCAATGGAAAAAATCGATGCAGTTGGTCTAACTGGTTTTGAAAATCAATACCCTGCTCAATTATCAGGAGGAATGCAGCAACGTGTTGGTCTAGCAAGAGCGTTAGCTACTGATACAGATATTATGTTAATGGATGAAGCTTTCAGCGCTCTAGATCCTCTGATTAGAAGTGATATGCAGAAACAATTAATTGATCTTCAAGCAGAACTAAAAAAAACAATTGTATTTATTACTCACGATCTAGATGAATCATTAAGATTAGGTGATCATATCGGGATACTAAACTCTGGAAAATTAGTTCAAGTAGGAACTCCCGAGGAAATTATTATGAACCCTGCTGATGATTATGTAAAAGCTTTCGTAAAAGATGTAAACCGAGCAAAAGTAATCAAGGCAAAAATTATTATGAAAACTGCTGATCAGGCTAATGACATAGATAAATCAAACTTAATAAAAGTAAATGAAGACGAATTTATTGAAGATTTTTTACCAAAAATCGTTTGTTCTGATTCAAATTGTGAAGTGGTTGACAAAAGTGGAAATGTAAAGGGGTACATTTCAAATCAAGAATTACAGTCTTCATTAACAAGATCATAAAGTGTTATTAAAAACTTTCGAAGTAAAAAAACAATGGGTTGATTACAACAATCATATGAACATGGCTTATTATGTGCTTGTTTTTGATCAAGCATGGGAAGTTGCGCTTGAAAAATTCAAAATGGGAGGAACTGCAGCAAAAGATCTTAATAGAAGTACTATGGTTGTTGAAACAAATACTAAATACTTAAATGAAGTTAAAGAAGGTGAGATGGTTAATGTTAATCTCACTTATTTTGATCATGATAAAAAAAGATTACATTTAAAAATGGAGATGATTTCTCAAAAAACTAACAAACTTTCTGCATCTATGGAATGGATATCGCTGTATATAGATTTAAGCAAAAGGAAAGTCACAGAATTTGAGGAAGAAAAAATAAAAATAATGAAAGACTTTATTGAACAAAACAAATCAAAATTTTCAACTGAAGGTCTTCTATTCACTTCTAAATTGAAGAAATAATTAAATATTCGAAAGATTTTTTTTTTGATATAGGTGCATAATGGGCGCTGATAATAACTCAAAAGGAATTCTTTTAATTATTGCTGCAATGACTTTGTTTGCGATGCAGGATTCTTTAATTAAATTTATTTTTGAAAAAGCTGCACTTTATGAGATTTTTTTTGGAAGATATTTTGTTGCAGCAATTTTACTTTTTGGATACATCAAATTCAGAGGCCAAAAAGTTTCATTAAAAACTTATTATCCTTTTTTAACACTTGTTAGGGTTATTCTTCATTTTTTGGCTTTTTCTGCATTCTTCATTTCTTTAACCTATATGCCATTAGCTACTGCAAATGCTTTATTTTTTTCATGTCCATTTTTTGTATCAATTTTTGCAAAATTTTTTTTGAAGGAATTTATTGGTATTAGAAGATGGTCTGCAATTGTATTTGGTTTTATTGGCGTATTCATTGTATTAGATCCAAACTTTTCTGATTTTGAGTACAAAAGTTTATTACCAGTCCTGTGCGCATTTTTTTATGCAGCTTCAATGACAATAACTAAATATACATCTGACAAAGATGACGTAAACACACAACTTTTTTATTTCTATCTAATTGCATTAATCCTTTGCGGTATAATCTTTTTATTTATGGGAAATGGTCAATTGAACAATCCTAATTTTGACCCCACTACTCAATTTATTTTTAGAGAATGGTTTTCAAATATTGAATATACATGGAAATTTATCTTATTTTTTGGTGTTGCTGCATCGATTGCTTTTCTTTGTATATTTTCGGCTTACATTGTTGCTTCACCATCAGTTGTTTCATTGTTTGAATATTCTTTAATTATAATGTCTATGATTCCTGGTTATTTTTTATTTAACGAAATACCATCAGCCAGAACCTTTATCGGAGTAGCATGTATAATAGCAGCTGGAATTTATATTTACCTTAGAGAAAGAGTTAGAGATCAATATATTGCAACAGAAACTCCGGTAAGAAGATGAGTAAAAACTATATACCAACAATTAATATATCATCACTAATTAAAAATAATTTTGAAACTCAAAATGCTTTTAAAACAATTAAAGAAATTGAAAAAGCTTGTAACAATGTTGGTTTTTTTCAAATTACCGGTCATGGAATTAATCTAAAAGAAATTAAAAAAACATGTGAGATTGGCAATAAATTTTTTAATTTACCAGACAGCAAGAAAAGAAAATTATCACCTAAAAAATGGAATAAAAAAAATAAAAATCTTTATAGAGGATATTTTCCTAATGATGTTAATGGAAAAGAAGGTTTAGATATAGGCGATTTAAAAGTTACAAAAAAATATTCAGCAAATTTAAATAATCAATACATAGAATTTCTTAATCTAGGTCTGTGTTTTAATAAAAACTCAATTAATATTTTAAATAAATATTTTGATAATATTTTTAGATTGAGTGAAACTTTATTTAAAAGTGTAATAAAACTTAATAAAAAAAACCCTGATATTTCTAGTGTAGCTTTTTCAAGATTAAAAACATTAAGTACATTAAGATTTAATTATTATCCTAATCAAACAAAACCAGTAGAAATATCTAAACAAGATGGGGTTGCTCTTGGATGTGAAACTCATGTTGATAGTGGAGTGTTCACTGTACTTTATCAAGATAGAAAAGGTGGATTGCAGGTACAAAATAGAAAAACAAAAAAATGGTATGATGTTCCATTTAATAAAAAGGCTTTGGTTGTAAATACTGGAAGAGCATTAGAATTTCTAAGCAAAGGTAAATTTAAAGCAACTAATCACAGAGTTTTGTGGAATAAAAGTAAGAGACTCTCCGTTCCTTTTTTCTTTGAACCGTCCTATGATTTCAAAATGAACCACTCATTTTTAAATGGAAGCAAATTCAAAAATAATGGTACAATTTACGAGAAATTTCTTAACAAATCCTTAAAGAAATTTATTGAATATCAACGTTAGTAATAATAAGGTTTAAATATAAAGCGATACATAACTCGTCGTTAAATTCAAAAATTTACGAAAGTGGGATCGGTCGTCTTTAAATTAATTTTTAAAGGAGGCTTTATGAACTTTGGATATTTTTGTAACACTACTAATTGGGATAAAAAACCTTATACCCAACTTTTAGATGAAGCTAGAGAGATCACTGAATATTGTGATCAAAACAACTGGAATTCTATTTGGTATACCGAACATCATTTTAATCATGAAGGAATGGAGTCGTGCACAAATCCACTAATGATGTGTACTGATGCTGCTGCAAGAACTAAAAATATTCGTTTAGGACAAGCGTGTAACGTAATTACATTTCACAATCCCATAAGACTTGCAGAAGATATCGCAACACTCGACCAAATGTCAAAAGGGAGAGTTGAAGTGGGTATTGGTAGAGGGGTTTATGGTAGAGAAGCAATCAACATGAATAAAGAAGCTGACTTAAAAGACCAAGCAAAAAATTTTAGACTATTTTCAGAAACATTAGACATAATGAAAAAAGCATGGTCTGAAGACTTCTTTTCTCATCAAGGAGAATTTTATACCTACCCATCTCCTAATTTTATTTGGCAACACGACATGAGTCCTCCAAAAGAAAATGTTGTCGATTTAAAAACAAATGAATTAAAACAAATATCTGTATTACCAAAACCTTATCAAAAACCTTTTCCACCAATTTCTCAAGTAGTTGATGGAGAAAGATCTATTCAGTGGGCAGCAGAAAATGGGCTTAATACAATTATGTGGATACCAACTGTAAAAGCTTTGAAAAAAAGATTTGAAATTTATAAAGATGCAAAATCTAAAGCTGAAAATAGAGATGTACCACTAGGGGAAGGTATTAGTTTGGTTAGAGATATGTTTGTTGCAGAAACTATGGAAGAGGCTGAAAAAATGGCTGGAGAACATATTGTAAATTATATGAGATGGGTTTGTCATTGGAGAGGATTGGGAAATCATATGGATCCAGATGAAAAATTACCAGAGACAAAAAATAAACTAGATTTATTAAATTATGAATTTCTTCATAAAAGAAATCTATTGTTTGGAACACCTGAGTTTGTAATTGAAAAAATAAAAGAACTTCAACAAGAATTAAATCTTCAAAATTTACAAGTCTGGTCTAACTTTCCAGGTATTAAACACGAAGATTGTATGAGAAGCATCAAATTATTTACAGAGGAAGTTATTCCAAATATAAAACCGATAGACACAAACATACAAAGAGCTAGTTAGTAAATGGATTTAAAACTTAGAAAATTTGCAAAATTTGTAGATAAAACTTTTATTGAAGGTGGAAAAAAAGCAAAAGAGCCTGTTCTATTAGTTTCAGTTGCAGCTGTAATAGAAAATCCTTGGGCCGGAAAAGGTTTTGTAGAAGATTTAAAACCAGAAATATTAGATCTTGCGCCTCAATTAGGAGATCTTTTGGTTCCAGAGTTAACAAAAGAAATTGGATTGGGTGAAAAAATTTTAGCTTATGGAAAAGCTGCTATGGTTGGATTAAATGGTGAGATAGAACACGCTTCTGCATTTATTCATACTTTAAGATTTGGAAATAAATTTAGAGATGCTGTTGGGGGAACTTCTTATTTAAGTTTTACAAATACCAGAGGTCCTGCAGGTGCAAAAATTTCAATTCCAATGATGCATAAAACTGATGCTGGATTAAGACCTTTTTATCTAACACATGAATTTACAATTCACGATGCCCCTAATGAAGACGAGATAGTTGTTGCTATTGGAGGCGCTCCAACTGGACGAGCTCATGCAAGAACAGGTGATAGATATCAAGACATGAAAGAGATGGGCATCGATAAATAATTGATGTCTTACAATTTTGATAACAATCAAAATCATTATTATTTTAATAATAAAAATTCGTTACCAATAATCTTCATTCATGGTGTTGGTTTAAATCAGCAAATGTGGAAACCACAAATTGAATTTTTTAAAGACAATTCATTTATAACTTACGATCTGTTAGGACATGGAAAAACACCCTTCAAAGAGCCAAATTTATCAATGGAAAATTTTACTGATCAATTATCAAATTTAGTAAATAACCTAAAGATAGAGAAATTCAATTTAATTGGTTTTTCTATCGGATCTTTGATTGCAATTGAATTTGCCTCAAAATATGAAAATTATTTAAATTCCTTAACTCTAATTTCCACTACTTACAAAAGGACAACCAAAGAAAGACAAAATGTAATTGATAGAGTTAATTTAGCAAAAAAAAATATGCCAATATCTCAAATGGCAATGAAGAGATGGTTTTCAGATGAATACCTTGAGCAAAACCCTGAATTATACGATGATTTTATGAAAATTCTTAATAAGAAAGGAATTGATCAAGAAAATTTTATAAAAGCTTATGAAGTATTTGCAAACTATGAGGACAATCTTGAAAAGATAAAAAATATTAAAACAAATACCTTAATTATAACAGGATCAGATGATCCAGGATCTACGCCTGATATGTCAAAAAATTTAAATAAAGATATACAAAATTCAACATATGTTGAAATTAAAAATGGAAAACATTTATGCACTATTGAATATGCAGACGAAGTAAATAATGTAATAATGAAACATATAAATAATGCCTGAGTTAAAAAAATATCAAATGTTTATAGATGGTCAGTGGGTAGACTCTGATACAAAAAAAACTTTTGAAACTTTAAATCCAGAAAATAATAAGCCTTGGGCTGTAGTACCTGAAGCTAGTGCAAATGATGTTGATAGAGCTGTAAAAGCTGCACAAAAAGTTTTTGAAGGTGAATGGCCAAAAATGCTTGCAAGAGATAGAGCAAAATATTTAAGAGCGATTGGAAATAAGCTCAGAGAAAATTCTGAATTATTAGGAAAGATTGAAACGATTGATACAGGAAAACTGTATAGAGAAACTTATCAACAAGCAAAATATATTGCAGAATATTATGATTACTACGCAGGTTTAGCTGACAAAGTTGAAGGAACAGTTCTTCCAATAGATAAACCAAATATCCAAGCAATCACAACAAGAATTCCAATAGGTGTTATTGCAGCTATCATTCCCTGGAATTCTCAAATGTTTTTAACTGCAACGAAAGTTGCTCCTGCTTTAGCTATGGGTAATACGGTTGTAATTAAATGTTCTGAATTAGCGCCAGCAACTATGTTTGAGTTTGCAAAGTTAGTTGAAGAAACTGGAATACCAAAAGGTGTAGTAAATGTAGTTTCTGGTTTTGGAGATCCATGCGGTAAAGCTTTAACTACTCACAACTTGGTTGAGAAAGTAGCTTTTACAGGAGGTCCTGAAACTGCAAGACATATAATTAGAAATTCTGCAGAAAATTTATCTGAAGTAAGTTTAGAGTTAGGTGGAAAAAGTCCTGTAGCTGTTTTTGATGATGCCAAACAAGAAAATGCAATTAATGGAATAACTGCCGGAATATTTGGAGCAAGTGGTCAAAGTTGTATAGCAGGTTCAAGGTTGTACTTACAAAAAGGAATTTATAACGAATTTTTAGATAAATTAGCATCTAGAGCAGAAAAAATTAAAATAGGTGCTCCAATGGACTCTGATACTGAAATGGGTCCCTTGAGTAACTTTAAACAATTAGAAGTAATAGAAAAAAATATTAAATTAACTGTTGAACAAGGTGGAAAAATTAAATGTGGTGGTAAAAGACATCCTTTTTCAAATGAAGGTTATTATTTTCCGCCAACAATTATTGAGTGTGAAAATCATAATTTACCGGCTGCTGAAAATGAGCTTTTTGGCCCTGTATTATCAGTAATGAAATTTGACACTGAAAAAGAGGTAATTGAATTAATGAACGACAATCAATATGGTCTTTCTTCAGGTGTTTATACTAGTGATCTCGCAAGAGGAATGAGGGTGTCTAATGCTATCCGGGCAGGTATAACATTTGTAAATACTTACAGATTAATTTCACCATCTGCACCATTTGGAGGAATTAAAGATAGTGGATATGGAAAAGAGGCTGGAATTGAATCAATTAAAGACTACACACGGGTAAAAACAACTTGGTTCTATACATCTGATGAACCTTCTCTAGACCCTTTCTCAATAAGATAATCTGTATCAATTAACCCATCAAAAATAGGATAATTTTGTCATTGAATATTGATTGTATTCATACTTAAATTGGCTTTTATAAATTGTTAACAATAAAGAGGAAGATAATGAGAAAACTATTTATCGCTGTATTTATGTTTGTATCAAGTTTTGGTTCAAATGTAATGGCAGACGGACATTCGATTAAAATGGGGATCATTTTAGGATTCACTGGTCCTATTGAATCTCTAACTCCAGCTATGGCAGCATCTGCAGAGCTTGCATTTAAAGAAGCTTCTGATTCAGGTTCGCTATTAGGTGGGAAAAAAATTGAGCCAGTAAGAGCAGACTCAACTTGTGTTGACTCAGCAGCGGCAACAGCTGCAGCTGAAGGTTTAATTTCAGGTGGTGTAGCTGCAATTATGGGAGCAGACTGTTCAGGTGTGACTGGTGCTATTGCAACTAACGTTGCTGTACCAAATGGTGTAGTAATGATTTCACCTTCAGCTACTTCTCCAGGATTAACAACTCTAGATGACAAAGGGTATTTCTTTAGAACTGCTCCATCAGATGCTAGAGGTGGTCAAATTTTAGCTGACATAACTAAAGACAGAAAAGTAAAAAGTGTTGCAATCACTTATACTAATAACGACTATGGTAAAGGTTTAGCTGATGTTTACAAAGCAGCAGTTGAAGCTCATGGTATTAAAGTTACAACTGTAACTGCTCACGAAGATGGAAAAGCAGATTACTCATCTGAAGTAGCAACTCTTGCTTCTGCTGGTGGTGATGCTGTAGCAGTTATTGGTTATCTTGACCAAGGAGGAAAAGGAATTATTCAAGCTTCTTTAGACTCTGGTGCCTTTGATAGATTTATTTTATCAGATGGTATGATTGGTCAATCTTTAGTTGATGCATTCGGAAAAGATTTAAGTAAATCATTTGGATCATTACCAGGTTCTACTGGTAAAGGTGCAGGTATATTTGCTGAAGTTGCAAAAGCTGGTGGCGTAGAAGCTTCTGGTCCTTACACAGGTGAATCTTACGATGCAGCTGCTTTAATAGTTCTTGCAATGCAAGCAGGTAATTCTGCTGACAGAGCATCTATTGCGAAAAATGTAATGGATGTTGCTAACGCTCCTGGTACTAAAATTTATCCAGGTGAACTTAAGAAAGGTTTAGATTTATTAGCAAAAGGTAAAAAGATAAATTACGAAGGTGCTACTGGAGTAACTTTTACTAGTGTTGGTGAAGCTGAGGGTTCTTTCTTAGAGCAAGAAGTTAAAGGCGGAAAATTCAAAACTAAAAAACAAAGATAATTTTTTATCTTAATTCAAAAAACCCCAGTAATTTAATTACTGGGGTTTTTTTTTAAATCAGCTCTAATGGTAGAAAGAGCAATTACAATTAGAAAAATTAAACATATTAAATTCATAGTTTTCCAGCTAGTTAAACTAAGAAATACTCCAGCAGATAAACTGGCTAATGCTTGTATAGAATAAACAATTAAATCATTATACCCTTGAGCTCTAAATTTTTCCTCTTCTCTGTAACACAAAACAAGTAAGCTTGTTCCTGAAATGAATAGAAAGTTCCACCCTAGCCCCAGAAAAATAAGTGCAACCATGTAGTTAATATAATTCTGTTCAAATAAACTGGTAATAATTGTGATTAAAAACAATAAAACCCCCACATACATAATTTTACTATGACCAAACCTCTTAATTAAATTTCCTGTAACTAGAGAAGGTAAAAACATGGCTGCTATATGAAGCTGAATAACAAATCCAGTCTTGCTTAGACTTATTTTCTCCATCAAATGCATACTTATAGGAGTTGCTGTCATTAAAAAAGTCATTACAGCATAGGCAAAAGCTGAAGCTACGAGCGCCTGTAGAAATCTAGGTTGAGAGATAAGCTCAAAAAAACTTCTTCCAGTTTTATATTGATTGCTAGATATCGTTTTTGCTTCCTGATAAAAAATTAAAAATATTGTTGATGAGATAGATAAAATGGCAAGTGCAAGATAAGAACCTGCATACATATGATCTGAAATAAATCCTTTCGAAATGTTCGCAATGTTTGGACCTATAAAGGCCGAACCTATTCCTGCTAACAAAATGATAGAAATTGCTTTTGGTGCATAATCCTTATCCACAACCTCGACTGCAGCAAAACGATATTGATGGCTGAAAGCTATTCCTCCACCAATCAAAAAGCATCCTAAATTATATAAGACAAAGCTTTCTATAATTATAGAATATGCAGTTAAAAGAGATGCAAAGCATGTGCCGATTGATGCAAAAATAAAACCTAATTTTCGTCCAATTATACTCATTAACTTTGCAGCAAAAAAAGCAAATAACGCAATTCCAACAACTGACAAAGCCATTGGAAGAGTTGCTAAAGATTTTATTGGACTAAATTTCGAACCAATTATACCACTCAAAAAAACGGTGACTGGAGCAGCTGTAAAAGCAAAAATTTGGCTTAAAATGAGTAACGAAAGATTTTTATTCATTAAAAGAATAAATACTTGTCAGCCATATACAAAGCCCAAGCAGCAGCAGCACCTAATATAATATATTTCATTATGTTTACTTTATTTCTATTTTTTCAGGAAGTATACCTTTAGGTCTATACCTCATTATAAACAACAATCCTAATCCCATCAGTAAAAATCTGAAATAAGGAACGCTTTCAATTAAATGAGCTTTAAGTGCATTTGTTTCAGGAATTCCCGCAGTGAAAAAGTTTATTAAGAATAATGATATTGGTGCAGCTTCAATCCACAAGAACCAAACAACAAATCCTCCTAAAATTGCTCCAAAATTATTTCCACTTCCTCCAACAATTACCATCACCCAAATCAAAAACGTATATCTCATAGGTCTATAACTTCCTGGTGTAAATAAACCATCTTGTGTAACAAGCATTGCGCCCGCAATTCCAACAATTGCTGAGCCTAAAATAAAAATTAGTAAATGTTGTTTAACAACATTTTTACCCATTGCATTTGCAGCTTCCTCATTATCTCTAATTGCCCTCATCATTCTTCCCCATGGAGAATAAAGTGCTTTTTGAGTTAAAATTAAAAGAATGATTACTACTACTAAAAATAATCCTGAATAACACAGTTTTACAAATACTGAAGAGCCTTCAATAACAAGTTGATTTAAAGCAGCTTGTCTATCAGCTAAATTCTCAATTACACTTAATTTTCCTGAATTAAACTTTTCAACTAATTTAATAAACCAATCTGTCGTTTGAAGATCTACTTCATAAGGTGCGGGTCTTTTTAGACCAATAACATTTTTTACACCTCTTGTGAGCCAATCTTCATGTTTAATGATCGCAATAACAATTTCAGAAATAAGAAGGGTAGCAATAGCTAAATAGTCTGCTCTAAGACCGAGTGCAACTTTTCCAACTATAAATGCTAAACCCCCGGCAAAAAGAGCTCCAACTATCCAAGAAAATATAATTGGTAATCCAAATCCTCCTAAGAAACCAGTTTTAGCAGGATCAACTGCTTCAATAGCTTCTATGCCTGGCTCTGCAGAAAATCTAATAAGTAAAATACCTGAAATTATTATTGTAGCTATGCTGTATGTTCTGATTTTTGATTTTTCAAATCTTTTTAAAATAAACCTTATAACTAATACCATTACTACTATCAGCCATAATGACATTAGAATATCGAAACCTCCTGCCCTCCAGGCTTCTTGAACAGGATCGACAGATATCAATACTGCAGCTAAACCACCTAAAGCTGTATAACCCATAATTCCGAAATTAATTAAACCAGCGTACCCCCATTGAATATTGGCACCCATTGTCATGACCGCAGAAATCAAACAAAGATTAAATATTGATAAAGCGATATTCCAAGACTGAAATATGCCAACCATTAGAATAAGCACCATCATGATACTATAAGCTGCAATTACATTTAGGTTTTTTCTCACAATACTTTACCCTTAAATATTCCCGAAGGTCGATAAATTAAAACAATTACAAGAATAGAGAACGAGACTGCAAACTTATAATCAGTAGATAGTAACTGAACTAAACTATTTGGCTCCATACTTTCTGGTAAAATATACATAAAGAATTTTTTATATGCATAAGTGAGCAATATTTCAGAAAAAGCAATTACATATCCGCCTAAAAAAGCTCCAAATGGATTTCCAATTCCTCCAACAATTGCAGCAGCAAAAATAGGAAGCATATTGTTAAAATAAGTAAATGGTTTAAAACTTTTATCTAAACCATACAACGCACCACCTATTGTAGCTAAAATTCCAGCAATTACCCATGTAACTAAAACTATTTTTTTTGGATCAATACCTGATAACAAAGCAAGATCTTCATTATCAGAATAAGCTTTCATACTTTTTCCAGTTTTTGTTCTATTTAAAAACCAAAATAATAAAGAGACTAAAACTATTGTCACAAAAATAGTTATTACTTGAGTTGATTTCAATGTAAGGCCCTCGTTTAATCCTGTCATCTCCTTAAATTCACGAGCTTTAATAATAAATTTTTCTCCGTCAAAAAATCTTCTGTCACCTGGTCCGATAATAATTCTTACAACTGCTTGTGTTACAAACATCACACCAATACTTACCATTGCAAACTGGACAGGAGGACTTTTTTGATTTCTGTAATATTTGAAGACAAATTTATCAATTAAAAGCATGTAAAGAATCATGAAAATTATTCCAAATGGAATCGCTAGTAAAGCAGTAGGTAAAACCCCCAAAGAAACACCTAAAGATTGAAAATACCATGTAAACAAAATTGTCATCATGGTTCCAAATGACATCATGTCACCAGTTGCAAAATTTGCAAATCGTAAAATTCCATAGATAAGTGTTACAAATATTGCACCCAGTGCTAACTGAGAACCATAAGTTAATGCAGGAATAAAAATATAATTTAATAAAAGAATTATCGCATTTACAAAATCCATATTACCCTCCTAAAAAAGAGCTTCTTACTCTTGGATCGTCTAATAATTCTTTTCCAGTTCCTGAATAACGATTTTCTCCAGTAACTAGTACATAACCTCTATCTGAAATGCTTAAGGCTTGTTTTGCATTTTGTTCTACCATTAAGATAGCAACGTTTGTTCTTTTTACTTTTACAATATGATCAAATAATTCGTCCATCACAATTGGTGATACACCGGCAGTTGGCTCGTCTAACATTAAAACAGTGGGTTTAATCATTAAAGCTCGACCTAAAGCTACTTGTTGTCTTTGACCTCCAGAAAGTTCGCCAACCATCTGATTTCTTTTCTCTCTTAAAATTGGGAACAATTCGTAAATTTCCTCAATTATATTTTTTATTTCATCCTCAACAAGAAATGCTCCCATTTCTAAATTTTCTTCAACAGTCATACCTGCAAAAACATTTTTAGTCTGTGGCACAAAAGAGATGCCTTGCTTAACTCGATCTTGAGGAGATAATTTTGAAATCTCCTTACCATCAATCTTTACTGATCCAGATTTTAAATTGAGCAAGCCCAACATTGCTTTCATTGCAGTTGATTTGCCAGCACCATTGGGGCCTAGAATAGAAACTATTTCACCCTTATTTACATTTACAGAACAAGAACTAATGATATCTGGACCATTACCATAACCACCTGTCATTTCTATTCCTTCAAAATATGCCATTTAAAATATTCCTATTAAATTTGGTAAATATCTTCCTGGTAATAAAGTAAAAATACCCGCAGCTATTAATCCAATAAAGTTACCAGCCATAAATATTTTATGTAAAATAACTTTTTTTATTTTAATAAAGTAAATTGCAAGAAACAAAGAGATCAAGGTCCAAGCGCTTAAAATATGTATCCAGCTATATTTTCCGTCATTTAGTTCTTTGATCCAATAAGAAGAAATTGCAACATAAAACATAAGTAATACCCAGATCCAACCTATAATTTTGTGTTTATTATCCCCTTTTTTTGCAATTAAGTTTCTTGTTCCAAAACCAACTGCAAATAAAGCAAAAATAATGTGAGAAACAATTGTCATAATTAATTTTCCTTAAGTTTCGATCCTCTTCCTAAGTAACTTTCAATTACTTTCTCATCTTTTTTTGCTTCTTCAACACTTCCTTCAAACAATACTGAACCCTCAGCCATTACAATCACTGGATCACATAATCTTCCAATAAAATCCATATCATGTTCAATCATACAAAAAGTATAACCTTTTTCTTTATTTAACTTTTCTATTGCAGTTCCAAGATCTTTTAACAAAGTTCTGTTAACTCCAGCCCCTACTTCATCTAATAATACTAATTTTGCATCAACCATCATGGTTCTTCCAAGTTCTAGTAATTTTTTTTGTCCACCTGAAAGGTTTCCAGCAAGCTCATTTGATAAATGTCCTAAATTTAAAAATTCAACAACTTCTTTCGCTTTCTCTTTAACCACAGCCTCTTCTTGGGCAACTAAACCTGGTTTAAATAATGCTGTCATTATTTTTTCTCCAGATTGATTTCCTGGAACCATCATTAAATTTTCTAAAACAGATAAATTTGAAAACTCATGTGCAATTTGAAATGTTCTTAATAACCCTTTAGAAAATAATTCATAAGATGGAACATCAGTAATATTTTCATCATCAAAAACAACATTACCACCTGAGGATTTTAAGTTTCCAGCAATTAAATTAAATAAAGTTGTTTTACCAGATCCATTTGGTCCAATTATACCAGTGATTGTTCCTCTTTTAACTTTTATTGAACAATCCGAAACTGCAGCTAATCCACCAAAATATTTACTTAAATTATTAATCTCTAAAATATTTTCAGACATTTGATTTATTTGTTAAGTCTTCTGTGAATACTATTTAATGTTCTTTCTAGAGATCTATAAAATCCAGCTTTAGTTAATTCTTTCACACCTTGTTCGTTTAAACCTTTTGGCGTTTGAGACTCTTTTACTAAATTCTTTAAATTTTCTTTTGAATTTACTACAGCATCTTCAGATAAAGCTAAAAATAAAGAAGTAATATATTTTTGAGCATTATTTCTTTTTACCCCTCTTTTTACCAACCAATCAGTCATTACTCTCAACATCTCATAAAAAGGTGCCATCATACCAGAGGTTGACCAAAAATTTATAGACGATTTTTCATTCTTAATTTCTACAGTTGTGCCCAAGCTATTGAAAAACGCTTTAACTTTTGAATTAGGGGGACAAATAGGTACAGGACCTTTCTTTAATGAAATTGGAGGTAGAGGTATTGCTCTTACAATTTTTGCTTTTACTTTAATTGCTTTCTTTAATTGAGATAAAGTAATTGTTGAAATAAAACTAACAACTGTTTGAGTCGATTTAAATTTTAAATCTTTAATAATTTTTTCACCAACAGTAGGTGTAACAGATAAAAATACCCAATTAGATTGATCTATAATTTGTTGATTATTTTTAGCAATAACTATTTTTTTAAACTTTCTTTTTAGCCCTAGAGCTATTTTTTTATTTCTTGGAGAAATAATAATTTTCTTAAAAGAAATTTTTGATTTACATATTCCAGTAATCACTGAAGCTGCAATTTTTCCAGTACCAATAAAACCTAAATTCATAATTTTGGATACTTTATATTGATTATATTGAATTAATTAACAAAAAAAGAACCTCTAATTCTTAGTAATTCTCTGCTTAATTCCTTGTTTTCTTTGAAGGGTTTTCTTCCATGAAGCCAGAAATAATTATTTGCAATCACAGAGAATCCAACAGGTAATTTTGTAATTATTTTATTTTTACTTTCCTCTAATCCATCAGATAATCTTTGTAAAAAATTTCCTTGATCCATATTTTGAGGTTCTGGAAATTGATCTATATAAGATATTGTTGGTCTTCCCTCTTTATCAGTTGAAAAAACTGGGTGCTCTACCTTGTAATCAATATTTTTACTTTTTGGTGACCCCCAAACAAAATTTTGTCTCCCAACTGGATCATTGTATAATTCATCACAATGCTCCCAGTCATCAAGGTGCAACATAGCTGTTTCACCACCTTCAACATTTTGCTCATCAATTTTTGTCATAATTAACCAATCGGTTACATCTTTCACATATGTTCCATCTGTATGAAGATCCATATTCCTATAAGCCTTTCTTAAATAAGAGTCGCTACTATCTTCATGTTTAACATGAAAACGAGCATAATATTTTCCTGCCATGGCATCATGATTAGGTACACCAATTAGATGAGCTATTGCAGTTGACAATTTAACTAAAAATGTATCATTAATTTTTGCAGTTATATTTTTTGGTCCAATAATAAAGCAACCTGTAGATCTATCTCTAATAATTGAGTTCATTAATTCGCTTAATTTATTATTTGTTAAATCATCTAAACTTTTAGCTAAAGTAAATCTTGTAAATGGTTTTAGCTCTAATGCTGTTAAATCAAATTTATTAAACGGGAAAATTAATTTATCTATTATATCATTTTCTAAACTAATTTTTATAATCCTATTTGATTTATCATGTTTTTGAATGTCTATGCCTGTAATTTTTTGCATTCTAAATTTTATTTTACCTTATTTTATAAATCAATTTAATCAGATATAATTGTTAATTATTGCCATACAAATAGCTGAGAAAATTGTAGGATAAACAAAGTTTTTCTTAGAAATAAAAAAAACAAACAAGGATAAAAATACAACAATTGATCTACTGTAATAACTAGATTCTATTAACACGCCAGTAGGAAAAATTATAGTTCTTGCTATTAATGCTGCTAAAGTTGCATAGGCTAAACAATTAAACCACTTAAAAAGTTTTGAAGTTTCCTTAATACCTTGAGAGGTAAGAGCACCTAAAAATCTAGATAAAAATGTAGCAAGAGATGTAACTAAAATTGCATAAACGATATTAGCTGACATTATACTCTCCAACTAAATAGGCTATAGTTCCACCTATTACACCTGCTAACAGAATTGACCACTCAGGTGAAAATAAATAAATAATTGGTCCTAAAATTATTCCAAGTATGACAGATAATGTAACTTGTATAGTTTTTGATGCTCCGACCATCATGCATAAAAAATATACAGGATTAAGAATTGCCAATCCAATCATCATATCTTTATTCATGTACTCTGAAAAATAAAAACCTATAAATGTTCCAATAACAGATACACTTACTGTTGCACTTCCAATTCCAATCCAATAATCAATCCTATATTCTTTTGGAATTTTCTTATAATTACTTTTCATGATTAACCACGCTGAAACAGCAATAAAATGACAAGAAAAGTAATACTTCCACTTAGGTTGAGATTTGTGCATCATTAATGGAAATAAAGATACAGCCATTGGATAAAGTCGAGCATTTACAAACCAAACTGCTAGAAAAATATTTAATAAAGATGCTCCAATCAACATTGACTCTGCCATTACCAATGAACCTGGTAAAGCATAAGTTAAAACAGTTGAAAAAATACTTTCCTGAATATTAAAACCTAAATTTTTAAAGAGAGCACCAATTGCTATAAAGCAACAAGTAAGAGCTATAGCTGGACTATCATGAGTAAATATAGATCTATATCCTTTAAAGAAAAAATTTTTATTAATCATTATCCACCTAGGAACAGTCTACCAACATCAGGATTTTGAAGTAAATCGTCTCCTTTACCTGCAATTGCAGTTTGCCCTGATACCAAAACGTATCCTATATCCGCAAACTCCAATCCTTTTTTGGCATTTTGTTCTACTAGAATGATTGTTTTTTTTTCATTTTGCTGAAGATCTCTTAATATTTCAAAAACCATCTCAATATATCTGGGTTCAAGTCCAATTGATGGTTCGTCTACTAAAAGCACTGAAGGTTTCATAACTAATGCTCTAGATATTTCTAGCAATCTTCTCTCCCCACCAGATAAAACTTTTGCTGGTTGGTTTCTTCTATTTCTTAACCTTTCATACTTTTCAAAAATTCTTTCAGCCTCTTCATATGACTCATCTGTTTTTTCTTTTATATATCCTCCCATTAATAGGTTTTCTTCTACTGTCATATCTGGAAATACAGAATTATCCTGCAATATATAAGCTATACCGACTGACTTTAACTTTTCTGCTGGGGTAAGATTTGTAATTTCTTTTCCTTCAAGTTCAATTTGACCAGAAAAAATATTTGTAAAACCATATATTGAATGAAGAATTGTAGATTTACCTGCACCATTAGGTCCTATTAAACATAAAGACTGAGCTTTATTTACGAATAAATCAAAGTTATGTAAAATTTCCATTTTTCCATAACCTGCGTTTAAATTTTTAATAGTTAAATGAACTTCGTTTGGAGATAATTTTTTTAAATCATCTGGTGTCGGAGCCTTTCCTAATACTTCATATTGGTTAGACATTATTGAGCTCCTAAATACGCGTCAATGACACGTTTATCATTTTTAATTTCATCTGGCGATCCATTGGCTAACATTTTGCCATGAGCTAAACAAAAAATATTCTCTGCTAATTGCATAATGACTCTCATGTTATGCTCAATAACCAAAAGAGTTATTCCAAAATCTTTGTTAACTTTAATTAATCTATCAATAATACCATTTATTAGTGTTGGATTAATTCCAGCTGTAGGCTCGTCTAGTAATAGCATCTCTGGTTCATTCATTAATGCCATAGCAAGCTCCAATAATTTTTGTTGACCAAAAGATAAATCTCCAGCTCTCAGCTTTCTTTTTTGATATAATCCCACAAAATTTAATAAATTTTCAGCTTTATCTGTTAATTCTTTTGGAATTTTTGAAAATATTCTCATTAAATCTGCGTCGCTACCTTTATGACTAATAAGCATATTTTCTATACAATTAAGTTTTCCATAAATTCTTGTTTGCTGAAAAGTTCTCAATAGTCCTAACTTAGCAATTACAGGAACTGGTAAATCAGAAACTTCTTTTCCATTAAATTTAATAGATCCATTATCGATTGGATAAGTTCCTACTATCGAATTAAATAATGTAGTTTTTCCCGAGCCATTTGGTCCAATCAATCCAACTATCTTCCCTTTTTCAACACTCATTGAAATATCAACGTTAGCTTTAACACCGCCAAAAGATTTACTTACATTGCTAACTTCTAAAATACTCATTTAAGTTCTACCTGTGCTTTACGATCTTTTTCATCCACTACTTCACCAAATCGCTCTGGATATTTTTCTCTAAGCCATCCCATAATTCCTTCTGGGAAATAAATCACAATCACAACAATCAAAACTCCTAGAGCAACATACTGCCAACCCAAGAAGAATGTCCAAAAACCCTCTTTAAAAATATGAAATATAGTTGCACCAATAATTGGGCCCCAAAGAGTTCCTTTACCTCCAAGTATTGCCATCAGTACCATGAATACTCCCATCTCTCTGCCGTCAAATGCAACATCTGTTGAATCAATGTATCCAACCAAGCCACCCATTATTCCTCCTGCCAATCCACAAAAGAAAGCTGAGATCATCCAACCAATAATTTTATACTTCATTGTTTCAATACCCATTGCTTCAGCCTTATCCTCATTATCTCTAATAGCGTTAAGTATTAATTTAAATCTTGTAGAATAAATTGAACGAACCGCAATGAATGTGAGCACTAATGTGAAGAAGCTTAAGAAATAGAAAAACTCTCCCCTTGCCTCTAAGCTACCAACATTTGGAAAAGGTGGTGTAGTAAAGCCTTGACCTGCTCCAATAATTTCTATTCCACCAGAAATTTCACCCGCAGCTACGCCTAAACCTAATGTACAAATTGCAAAATAATGTCCTCTAAGTCCAAGAATAGAATATCCTATCAAACCAGCTACAATAGTTGGAACTACAGCGGCTACAACTAGTCCAACTGCCATACCTTGAAAAAACTGTGTAGGAGTGTGAACAAATGTCTTCTCCCCTCCACTCTCTGTCCATTCAGCTAATGGAAAAAACATTCCAACTTGAACAGAAGCGCATAAGTACATTCCTAATCCGTAAAATAATATATTTCCAAATGAATTATACCCCATCTCCCCACCTTGGATGTTCCAAGTAGTAGCAAGAACTATTAAAACACAAAGGATTGATAGCTGAACTTTAAAGGCTGGAAATAAAAAAGGTGCAGCTAATCCAAATATTAATATTGCTGCATATAAAACAAAATTCTTATTCATTTTTCATCTCAACCTTACTTTAAATATTCTCTTTTTCTTGAAAGTTTAAATCTTCTATAAACCAGGATTAATACTAATAACAAAAATACTGAACCAATTCTAAATTCTGTACCCAGTATATAATCTGCAAATTCTTCAAATACTCCTAATCCCATTCCCGACATTGCTACACCAGGTAAGTTTCCTAATCCTGCAACAATTACGATCATGAAAGATCTAATTGTGTAGGGCAATCCCATGTAAGGATGAATTGTGAAAGTTATAGATATCAAAGCACCAGCAACACCACAAAGAGCAGCATTTATTCCAAATGTTGCGGCATAAACTTTTTCTGTATCGACACCTAAAATCTTTGCAGCTCTTGCATTTTGAGCTGTAGCTCTAATTGCACGTCCTAGCTTAGATTTTTTCATGTAAATAACCAAACAAACTGCAAATACAATGCTAATAAACGCTGAAAATATTTTTGAATTTGGTAACACAACATTGTTGTCAAACAACATAGTTGTTCCATAACCAGAATTTGCCAGTACGACGTCTGCACCAAATGCAAAATTCATTAATTGCATGAAAAGAATACTTATTCCAAAAGTAGCTAAAATAGAGATAAATAGATCTCTATCTACTACTTTATTAATTACGAGTTTGTAAATCGCTATACCAACAAAGTACATTATTACTGGCGCAACAATTACTCCCCATGCTGGATGAATACCATAGAGATACATAAAGTATGCAATGTATCCTCCTAAAATTACAAGATCTCCTTGTGCAATGTTAATTATATTCATCACACCCCATTGAAGTGCCATTCCATACGCAATCAATGCAAACAAAACTCCTAGCAAAATACCATCCAAGCAGGCTTGAAGAGTTATCATAGGATATTGAAATACAAGAAAATCCATAAAAAGTATTTTTGGGTTATATAAAAAAAAGCCCCCTATGACTAGGGGGCTTTAGTATTTTATTTTATCTTTCTGACCACTTAGGAATTGGATGTATCAACTTAGCTGATGCCCATTTTAATGGAGCAACAACTTTGTTTTCACAACTTCCTGAAGCATCACACATTACTTGGAAAAGTACCATTGGTTTGTCAACGTTCTGACCACCAGGTGCAAATTTAATATTTCCATAGAATGTTTGCATATTCGTAGCTGCAAGAGCATCTCTTACTTTCTTTTGATCAAAAGAATTTGCTCTTTCAAATGCATCTTTGAATACCAATAAAGCAGCTGAAGATTCAGCAGATTGGTAAGGTGGATCATATCCAAACTCTTTCTCAAAGTCTGCAGCATAAGTCATACCATCTTTAAAGAAATCATCTTTATAAGTTAGTGACTTGTGCCATTGAGAAGCACAAAGTGCATACTGTGAATTTTTACCATGCTGTTTAGATAGCTTAGCAGCATCACAGTGAGTCATAGCTAACATTGGAACATCAACTTTCATTTCAGCAATTTGTCTGATCGCAGTTAATGCACCTTTTGTGTGGCCTGATACAACAAGTACATCTGGTTTCATCTGTTTTACTTTAACCAAAGTAGCAGCCATATCATTTAGCTCTTTAGGCAATTTATCGTCGATTATGATTTTAGAACCAGTTCTTTCTGCAGCATCTAAAATACCTAATCTAACATCCTGTGAAAATGCATCTTGTTCAAACGCTTGTGCAATTCTTACTGGTTTTCCACCATTTAACTCAACTGCTGTTTCGATAGCAACATCAAGATATAAATTAGCTGGAGCTAATACAGCAAATAGATATTTGTAACCTTTTGTAAACAAAGATCTAGATGCACCATTTGCTTCAACCATTGGAACACCATACTTTTCAGTCACTGGCGCAATCGCTTTAGTTAAACCAGAACTGTAAGGGCCAAGCATAAACTCAACACCATCTTGTGAAATTAATCTTTCTGCAAGCTGTGCAGCTCTCTTAGGGTTTGACTCATCATCGTAATAAATAATGTCAAACTTATAAGTCTTTCCACCAACTTTAACACCACCCATGCTGTTAATTCTGTCAACGGCCATGTTGTAACCATTTTGAGTATGAACACCATTAGATGAGTATTTACCAGTTAAGGAAATCGCAGCACCTAAAATAATTTTGTCACCAACTACTTTTGCAAAAGATGCAACAGAAGTTGAAAATAAAATTACTAATGCAGAAACAAAACTTAGAATTATTTTATTTAATCTCATTTTATTTCCTCTTTAATTAATTAATTATGTGGTGATTAAATAAAGAAATTTTATTTTATGCAAGTGGCAATAAAGACCAAAAACTATTTAATATTGCTGAGTTATAACAATTATTCCGGCAATAATTACTAAAACACTCGCAGAAATTGTATTAATTGTTTTTGGATTAGCAGTTATCCACTTAATTAGTTTCTGTGCAAGCATTGCATAACCAATCAAAGATAAAAAATCTAAAACAATATAAGTTGTAATTAAAATTAAAAATTGTGCCAATAAATTTGAATTAAAGTCAATAAATTGAGGAAATATAAAAGGAAAAAACATCCAAGCTTTAGGACTTGTTCCAGCAACTAAGAAACCATCTCGAAAGAATGATAAGTTGCTTTTTTTTGTTTCACCTTCGCTTGAAATAGTTTTTGGACGTGATTTATAAATATCATAAGCAAGATATAAAATATAAATTACTCCTATCCATTTAAATATATTTAATATCGTTGAGTTCTCAGAAAAAAAAGATCCTATTACAAAAATTACTAAAGTTGCCTGTATAAAATTTGCTGTTACATCCCCTAACGCTGACCAAACACATTTTCCAACTCCATAATTCATTGAATACGAGATAATCACAACTCTTGGGGTTCCTGGTGTAATGAAAAGAAAAATTATTATCTGTAGATAAAGAATGAAATCTAAGGGGAGCATAAAAAAAGATAGTCCTTAAAAACCGGGAGCTAAAGATGGCTAAGAAGGACTATCTAAGACATAATATCAGAGGCTAAAAAAAATGCATTAAATATTTTTTTCAAATATAAAGGATTTATGAAAAAAAAAGGTCACAGACCAGTTACTAGAGTCAAAAACCCAGAGCCCAAAATGGACGATCCGGATTGGATCATTTGGGCAGCCTGGGCAGATAGGATCACTTTCGAGGAAATTGAAAAAAAAACAGGGAAGAAAGAATCTGATGTAATTAAAATTATGCGAAGATCTCTAAAACCATCATCTTTCAGGTTATGGAGAAAAAGAGTAAACCAAAAAAGTATAAAACATCGAAAAAAATTTGAATATTCTAGAAAAGAAATAGCTAGTAAAATTAAAAAAGGTGACTATTTATAGTTTATGAAAAAAATTACCATGTATACAGGTCCACTATGTAATTATTGTGAGGCTGCAAAAAGATTATTAGCTAGAAATAATGCGCCTTATAATGAAATTGATATTTCAAAAGTTGATGGAGCAATGGATGAAATGATTAAAAAAGCAAATGGAAAAAGAACTATTCCACAAATTTTTTTTGATGACCAGCATATTGGTGGTTATGATGAAGTAAGAGCATTAGAAAAAGAAAATAAACTTCAAGATCTTTTAAATAATTAATTCCATTCTTCTAAAGCTAATTGTTTCTTAGCTAAAGAGCTTAAATCTTTTAATTTAACTCTATCTTTATATTTAATTTCGTAATCTTCAGACGCAAAATCTGGTGGACTCTTTCCTTCTAAAAATTTTTTTGATTGTTTTACCGTATAATCTAGATTTTTTTTACAATAAGGTGTTGCACCAACGTAAACAACATTTGAATAATTTTTTCCTGAATGCTTGTCTTCAACAGCATGAACAACATCTGGATGCCACCAAACAGTGTCACCTGGATTCATTTTTGGAATTGAAACTAAACCTTTTAACAGTAATGAATGATAATCTTTATTTACTGATAAAGCTCTACCAAGTTTTGATCCACACAATTCATTTTCTTCAACATCATCTAGTAATGCTCTGGTTAAAACATAAGCAATTCCTTTAGCAATAGGTATTAATTGTAAAGTTCCATCGTTAGGACCTTGTTCTGTTAAAGCTGTCCAACCTTGAAATGTTCTAAATACATGTGCAACCGCAGGGGACTCAAACTCTATTGTTCTATCTCTATACTTTGCTTCAAATGGATTATATTGTTCAAAGTTGTCAGAAAATATATCTCTATAAATTTTTTGATAATGACTATCGGTCCATCTTTCAATAGATCCAGCATCGCAATGAGGAGAAAGTCCCAAAGTATCATCACCTGGCTCTCTTCTTCTTACTCTATCTGCATAAGACAATTCTTTATTTGGATCAAAAACTTTATATTCAGAGTTTTCAAATAACCAAAGATTATTTAGCCATTTTTTTACTTTAGCCATTTGCTCTGAGTGTCTTATTTCTATCTGTGTTTTAGACCAATAAAGGCCGTATATTTGGGGTTTACCTGATTTAAGATCACTAAAATATTTATCTAAATCAGCTTTCTTCCTTTGATCATCGTAATAATTATTTTCATCAATATACTTCTCTAATTCTAAATTTAAATTTTCAATAAATTTGTCTTCAAAAACATCTCGGATTATTACACAGCCTCTTTTTTTTATATCTTCTATTACCTTTGTGTTTTTTTGATCTAGCTCATTAATACTAACTTCTGGAATTATAGATTTATTGTTTTTTTTGAGATTTAATATTTCTTGTATTTCAGTTTCTATGAACTTTTCAATTTTGGCGAAATTTTCTTTATAATTTGCTGAGTGATTTCTTAGCTCTTCTTTAACTTTCTCAATATCGATATTTTCAAACATTAAATTTAGCTCTTAGGTTTAAAAACTAAACATACCCCATTGTTACAAAATCGTTTTCCTGTAGGCTCAGGTCCATCATCGAATATATGCCCATGATGGCCTCCACATTTTTTACAATGATATTCGGTTCTTGCATAACCTATGTGGTGATCTGTTTTGGTTTCAAATACGTCTGGCAAAGATTCATAAAAAGAAGGCCATCCAGATCCGCTCTCATATTTTGTTTTTGAATCAAATAATTTTTCACCACAGTTTGCACAATGAAAACTTCCCTCCCTTTTTTCGTGATTAAGTTCACTTGATCCAGCACGTTCAGTACCTTCCTCGAATAAAATTAATTTTTGCTCAGCAGTTAAATTTGGATTTATTTTTTTCGTCATGATCCTATATATTTAGCACAAGATTGATGTAACATTGAGTGTAATTCAACAAGTTTATTAAAATCTTTATTATAACCACCACCCAAAACCCCACAAAATGGTATTCGTCTAGAAAAAAAGTTTTCTACTACTAGCTCATCTCTTAATTTAATACCCTCATCAGAAATTTTTAATTTTCCTAATCTGTCATTAAAATGAATATCGACACCAGCTATGTAAAAAATGAAATCAAAATTTTCTTGATTTAACTCATTTAAATAATGTTTAAGTGTTTTGATATAAGCATCATCCTCTAAATTATCCTCGAGCTCCACATCTAAATCACTGTTTGATTTTTTTGCTGGATAATTGGTTTTTGAATGCATGCTAAACGTAAAAACACTTCTATTATCTTTAAAAATTTCTGAATTACCATTTCCTTGATGAACATCTAAATCAACGATTAAAATTTTATTAGCTAGACCTCTATTAAGTAAATAATGTGACGCAACTGCAACATCATTAAATACACAATAACCTGCACCTCCATCATAACTTGCGTGGTGACTTCCACCTGCAGTATTACATGAGATGCCATAATTTATTGCAAGTTTAGATGCTAGCACAGTTCCACCTGTAGCAACTAAAGATCTTTGTACAACACTATCTACAAGTGGAAATCCAATTTTTTTTACTCCCTCTTTACTTAAAGTTTTGTTTTGAATATCTAAAATATAATTTTTTGAATGTGCATAACTTAATGTTTCAAATGAACAGGCTGAAGGTTTATGAAATTTTTTTACTATTTTATTTTGGATTAAGTAGTTTGCTAATTCTCCAAATTTATTAATAGGAAATTTATGATCATCACCAATTTTAGCAAAATAATCCTCGTGATTAACAACAGGTAGCTCCATTTTTTACTCTAGAACTCTGATAGGCTTTCCATTTACACAAGCCTCTAATCCTTCGATCATTTGGTTGTAAAAAATACTATAATTTTCAGCTGTAACATAACCAATGTGTGGAGTAAGCAATGCATTTGGTAAAAATCTAAGCTTATTATTTTCAGGTAAAGGCTCTTTTTCATATACATCAATTCCTGCACCAGCAATTACATTAGTTGATAAAGCAATAATTAAATCATCCTCATTTACAATAGGTCCACGAGATGTGTTTATTAAAAAAGCTGTTTTTTTCATTTTATCTAATTCTTTTAAAGTAATGCAGTCTTTGTATCTTTCACCTCCTTGAACATGAATTGAAAGAACATCAGAATTTGTAATTAAATCTTCTTTACTGCAAGGTAGTACGTCTAATTCTTTACACTTATCTAAGTTAAGATTTTCACTCCAGGCCATTACTTGCATACCAAAAGCCTTTCCAATTTTAGCAACTTCACTGCCTACTCTGCCTAATCCAATTAAACCTAAAATTTTTCCCTTTAATTCTACACCTATAGTTGTTTGCCAATATCCTTGATACATATTATCGAATTCTTCTTTAAAATTTCTAGCTAAACCAAGAATTAAGGCCCATGTTAATTCAGGCGTTGGGTTAATATTTATATCTGTTCCACAAACTATGATTTTTCTTTTCTTTGCAGCTTCTAAATCAATAGATCTATTACGTAATCCACTTGTGATTACAAATTTTAAATCATTTAAATTATCAATTAAATTTTTTGTTATTGGAGTTCTTTCTCTCATTATTAATAAAGCTTCAAAATCAGCCAACTGATCTATTGCATCTGCTTCATCTAAAAAAGGTTCGCTAAAAATCTTAAATTCATATTTTCCAGATAGTTTTTCTAAATCTACAAATTGTTGAGCAACATTTTGATAATCATCTAATATAGCAACTTTAAGCATTTTTAACTTTCTTATTTGATAACAATATTCCTGCAATAATTAAACAAGCGCCTAAAATATGATAAAACATAAATTTTTCACTAAAAAAAATCATCGCCATTATTGCGCTTAAAATTGGCATTAGGTGTAAAAAAACACCAGATCGATTAGCACCAATCATAGATATTCCTTTTATCCATAAAATAAAAGATGCCAAACCTGGAAACAAAACTACGTAAGATAAAATTAAAATAAAAGGTAATTCTAAATTAATCCTAAAGCCAATTTGATATTCAATAAAATAAACTGGTATCAAAAATATTAAACCAAAAGTAATTACTACTTGAAGTAATGATATTTGAGTTAAGTCATATTGTTTTCCCTTTAACAATGTCGAATATAATGCCCATGAAAACATTGCTATCACCATTGTAATATCACCTTTATTGAAATCTAAATTTTTTAATATTTCCAAATTTGCTTTTGTAATAATCACAATTACACCAGCAAAAGAAAACACTACCCCTATAATTTGAAAAATATTTGTCTTTTCAATTTTTAATATTGAAGAAAACAACATAATCATCACAGGTATCGTTGAAATCATTAAAACTCCACTAATCACCTGGGTAAAATTTAATGAATAATAAACAATTGAATTAAATACTGTTATACTAGTAACTCCCAAAACAATGAAAAGCTTATAGTTTTTAATTATATAGTTTCTTTTCTCTAATATTTCAGGAATTGTAAAAGGTGCTAAAATTAACCAGGCAAAAAGCCATCTATAAAAATTAAGTGAAAAAGGTGGAATTTCATAAAAACTTGCAAGTTTACCTACTACAAAATTACCTGCCCAGAAAGTTACTGTCAAAAATAGATATAAATAAGCTAAAAAATTATTATCTTTAGTCACTTAACTAAATCTAAGCGAACTATAAGGTTTTAAATCTAAATTTGTATTTTCGTTCGCTATCATCCCTGAAACAATCTTTCCAGAAATTGGACCTAAAGTCCATCCTAAATGATGATGCCCAAAACAATAATAAACATTTTTGTATTTTTTTGATGGTCCCATAACAGGTAAAAAATCTGGTAAAGTTGGTCTAAATCCTAACCATTCATCCTCATGCTCAGGTAAATCACCAAGCATATATTTTGCATTATTTATCAAATTTTTAACTCTTGATTTAGATAATGGATTATTTAATCCACCAAATTCTACAGTTCCAACAACTCTTAAACCTTGTTCCATCGGTGTAATTCCAAATCCACGGTTGGAAAATATTACAGGTCTAGTTAATAAATGATCACAATTTTTAAAATGAACATGATATCCACGCTCTGTGTCTAAAGGAATTCTTTCACCAAGATTATCTGTTAATTTTTTTGAAAAAGCACCACAAGCTATTACTGCTTTATCAAAAACGTAACTTTGAGTTTCAGTTTTAAAAATTGGTTTTTCTTCATCAAAACTAATATCTTTAATATTTACTTTGTTAAATTTTCCGCCTTTTTGCAAAAATAAATCAAATAGTTTTAAAAGAATTCTTTTCGGATTTCTTGCATGTCTTGCATAAGGATAAAACACGCCTGCATGATAAAATGGTTTAATATGTGGTTCAAGATCGTGTATTTCAGCTTTAGTGACCAATTGTTGTTCAACACCTAATTCATCTCTAACTTTAATTTCTAATTCTCTACTTTTTAAATCTTTGTCATTCCAGATATAAAGAATTCCTTTGTTTTCAACCAAACCTTCTAAGTCTATCTCTTCAAATAATTCATCATATGCAGGTAAAGCTAGATCTAAAATTTGGTGCATATTTTTAGCAGTATGCATCATCTTAGTTTTAGTAGTATTCATTATAAATTTTATAAACCATGGAATCATTTTAGGAACATAATTCCATTTTAAAGCAAGGGGACCTGTAGAACTGAGTAACATAGCTGGAACGTCCGCTAAAACATCAGTTCTATTTAAAGAAAGAGATGCATAAGGTGAAAAGTGACCTGCATTACCATAAGAGGCGGCTTGGCTACCAGGGTTGTCTCTGTCAAAGATAGTTACATTGAAACCTTTTTTTTGAAGAAATAATGCGTTAGATACACCTTGAATTCCTGCTCCAACTATTCCTACTTTAAGATTTTTATTCATAAAATTGTTATACAAGTAAATATTAAATTATCAGGGTGACAAATTATGCAATCATTTGTTTATGATTAATTTTTGCACTCAATACTATGCCAAAACCAATCATAGTGGCTAACATTGAAGAACCTCCATATGACATAATAGGTAATGGAGAACCAACTATAGGTAGTAGACCCAAAACCATAGATAAGTTTACTACAATATAAATAAAGATCGCAAAAGCATAACCAAAACAAAAGAGTCTAGCAAAATTACTTCTCGAAATTGCTCCTATTCTTACAATTCTAAAAATTATTATTGAGTATAATATTAATAGACCAACTGAGCCTATAAAACCAAACTCTTCTGAAAATAAAGTAAATATAAAATCTGTATGTTTTTCAGGTAAAAAATCTAAATAGCTCTGGGTTCCTTTTAAAAAACCTTTTCCATTAAGGCCACCTGAGCCAATAGCTATTTTTGACTGTATAATTTGATATCCAGCACCCAATGGATCCCTATCTGGATCTAAAAAAGTTAATATTCTTAGTTTTTGATAAGGTTTAAGAAATGAGATTATAAATGGGAGCGAAATTAAGAAAGTAATAAATGAGTATATAAAATATTTAATTTTCATGCCTCCTAACCACAAAATAATTAATCCACTTAAAGCAATTAATATAGATGTACCAAGATCAGGTTGAGAAATTACAAAAATTATTGGAATTATTATAATCGATAACACAATAGTTATGCTGGTAAATGAATTAACATTTTCTATTTTTATTCTATGAAAATATTTTGCAAGACACATTATGATTGCTACTTTCATAAGTTCTGAAGGTTGCAGAACAAATAAATAAAGATCCATCCATCTTTGTGAACCAGAAGACTTTATTCCAAAAAATGAAACATAAATTAATAAAAGTATTACTATAAGGTAGATTATATAAGAAAAGTTATGCCAAAATTTTATGTTAAAGAAAGCTACAAAAATCATTAAAGGGAAAAAAACTGCAAGTTTTACAAAATGATTTTTTGTATGAAAAAGTATTTCACCACCATCTGTAGAATACATAACAAAAACACTTAATACAGAAAGAAGAATGACAGAAACCAACAGTATATAGTCTAAGTTTTTTATTTTTTGAAATAATGTAATCTCATTACTCAATCTATCATGCTGAAACATTTAAACGGTAATCCTCTCAAAATTTGATTGCTTATTTCTTAAATCATGTCTGTCGATGATTAATTTAAATAATTTTTTTGCAATTGGTGCTGCCGCCTTACTTCCTGAACCACCATGCTCGACAATTATACTAAGCGCATATCGCGGGTTAACATATGGACCATAAGCGACATACAAAGCATGATCTCTGTCTTTGTATGGTATTTGATCTAATTCTAAATCCAATTCCCTCTCTCTTTTACTAATTCTCTTCACCTGGGCTGTTCCAGTTTTTCCTGCAAATTGATATTTAGGATCATCAATTCTTGATTTATATGAAGTTCCAAATCTTTCGTTGGTTGAGGCAAACATTGCCTCTTGAACAATCTTAATATTTTTTTGGTTTTTAAATAACTTTTTGTCTAACAATTCCTCAGATTCGGTATCAAATAATAAACCGCTTTCCATTGATTGTTTTGCATCTTCATAAGAAATTGGATTACTATCAACAATTATTTTCGGTTTTACTGCAAAGCCTCCATTTGCAATTTGTGCAGTCATCATACAAAGTTGTAAAGGAGTTGATTGTATATAGCCTTGGCCAATACCTGTTATTAAGGTCTCTCCTAGTACCCAGCCTTTACCAAGGTTGTTTTTTTTCCATTTTGTATTTGGAAATAATCCTTTTTTTTCATTATCAAAATAATCGCCGAGAACTTTTTTACCTAAGCCAAACTTTTCAGCTGTAATATTTAATCTATCAACACCTAATAGTCTTGCAACCTCATAAAAATATGTATCACAAGATTGTTTCATTGCATTTTTCAAACTAACCCAACCATGTCCCTTTTCCTTCCAACAATGAAATGTTTGTCCATACAGCTCCATTTTTCCTGTGCATTTAACTTTAAACTTTGTATCTATTACTTTGTTTTCTAAAGCTGAAAGCGCAACAATAGGTTTTATTGTTGAACCTGGTGAGTATAGACCCGAAAGAGTTTTGTTTATTAGTGGTTTTAATGGATTATTTCTAATTAATTGCCACTCATCTTGACTTATTCCGAATAAAAATAAATTTGGATTATAAGATGGAGATGAATACATTGCTATTATATCTCCAGTATAAATATCCATTACACTTATAGATCCTGCTTTTTCATTTAACAATTTACCACAAGCTTTTTGTATTTCTGTGTCTACAGTTAAACGTATTTTTGATCCTTGCTCACCTTTTTGATGCTCGAGTTGATTAATTCTTTTACCGTAAGCATTAACTTCATATCTTTGAATAGCATTTGTTCCAATTAAATGATTCTCAAGTCTTTTCTCTAAACCCAGTTTTCCAATTTTCATTCCTGGTACAAATCTTTCTTGGATGGTTTCATTTTCTAAAATTTCTTGTTCATTTGGTTGACTCACATATCCAAGAACATGAGTGTATACATCATTAAATGGATAGTTTCTGGAGATTGTCATTACAGGTTTAACACCTACAAGATCGTATAAATAATTATTAATTTTTACAAATTGACTCCAGCTTAAATTTTCAGAAACAATAATACTGTCCCACGGTTTTAGCTCTGCTTTTAATTTTTGTATCCTTACAATTCTTTTATCACTTAGATTTAAAAGATTTTTCAATCTAACTAGTAAGTAATTAAAATTTTCAACTTGCTCTGGAATTATATGTAATTGATAAACTTTTAAATTACCTGCAATTACATTTCCAAAATAATCAACAATGTTTCCTCTAGTAGGCGGGAGTTTCCATTCTCTAATTCTATTCTTGTCTGAAAGTGTTAAATATTTTTTATTTTCGTTTATTTGAAGAGAAAATAAACGGGCAATGATACCAACAAAAACTACTACTTTTGCTGCTCCGATTATGAACATTCTTCTATTAATTACATCTGTTTTTCTTATTCCTGAATTAGATTTAATCATTTGTTTGATATGAAATTCTTTCGTTTAAAAAATTAAAAAATAAAAAAAATATTGGATAAAATAAAAAGGTAAAACCTGAGTTAATTAAATAATTAGTGTAATCAACTTTAATTAAAAAGACTAAATCCAAAATAATTACTTGAATTGAATTAATTAATAAAATTGTGAATAATAATGATATCCAGTCCTTCATAAAGTTTGGGGTTAAAGTAATGTTTCTTATGTAAGCTGTTACTGAGCAAAGAATAAGGTAACAAAAACTACTAATTCCTATTGGTATACCTATTACGACATCATTAATTATTCCTGCAAAGAAAATTGCTAGATAACCCAATTGATCAGGATTTCTTAAAGTCCAGAAGAAAATTAATAGATGAACAAAGTTAAAAGCAAAATAATCAAGCTTTAAGTAATTGAAATCAAATTCATTAAATACAGAAAAAAATAACATTATAAATGGTAGATAGGATAAGAATATTTTTAAAAAAGGACTTTTATTAAGTGATGACATTATTCTTCTCCACCTATTTTATAAGAAACTATTTTTACATAGTTGAGTTGTGTAAAATCAGAAAAAAAATTAATTTTTCCTTCTGAAATGTTGTTAATTTTTCCAATTGGTATACCAGGTTTGAATAAACCACCAAGACCTGAGGTGTAAGCAAAAATTTCTTTATTTTTAAAATCTTCTCTAAATTCTTCTTGAGTATGTTCAATTATTCCAAAATCACTTCCTGTTCCAGAAATTACAGCTTGTATATCATCTGGTTCTAATACTGATGGTATTTTACTATTAAGATCAGATAATAGTAATGCCCTTGAATTAGTAAAATTTACCTCAATTATTTGGCCAACTAGATAAACATCATCAATAACAGCCATTCCAATTTTTACTTTATCTTTTGTGCCTTTGTTTAATACTACTGATTTTAAATATGGACTGTCTTTATCAATTAAAACTCTGGCAAATATTTCTTGTGAATTTATACTTTCATCAAGTAACTCTCTAAGCTTTTCATTTTCTGCAGTTAAAAACTCATTTTGTAATTTAAGTTGTTCAGAATTTTCTATTTTAATTAATTCTTTCTGATGACTTTCATACAAATCCATATGTGATTTGAATTTTGATGTTACTTCTTTTAATTTATTTTCTGGGATTGATGCAATATGAGATGATCTATAAATTACTTCATTAATTGCTAATTTAATAAATTGTATTGCTTTAAAATTAAAATTACTTAGAACAATTACAAAAATTGATAAAACAATTAAAGTTAGTAAAGAAAATTTTTGCTTATCTTTTTTTTTTAAAAAAGCTGACCTAATGGCAATTACAAAATCATCTCTGCCGGTAGCCATTTTTCCTAATATTCAGATAACATAGTAGAAAAAGTTTCTTCCTGATCTAAAGCTTTACCTGTACCAACAGCTACACATGATAATGGATCATCTGCTATATGAACTGGTAATCCTGTTTCTTTAGAAAACCTTTTATCGATATTTTTTAACAAAGCACCACCACCTGTTAAAGTTAAACCCATATCAACTAAATCAGCTGACAACTCAGGTGGAGTATTTTCTAATGCATCTTTAATTGCGCCAACCATTTGCTTCATAATATCGTTTAGTGCTTCAGCGGTATCTTCCTCTGTAATATTAACTTCCTTTGGAGTACCCGATCTTAAATCTCTTCCTTTAACTGGATAAGTATTTGTTCCCGTTGGTACAGCTGTTCCCATTTCTTTTTTTATTTTTTCAGCAGTAGTATCGCCAATTAATAAATTATATTCTTTTCTCATATAATCTACGATTGCTGTATCCATTGAGTCACCTGCAACTCTTAAAGATTTAGAGTAAACTAATCCACCTAAAGACATGACAGCGATTTCACTTGTGCCCCCGCCAATATCTACAATCATTGAACCAGTTGCTTCAGAAATTGGAAGATTTGCTCCAATAGCTGCTGCAATTGGTTCCTCAATTAACTGAACTCTCCTTGCACCTGCTGCTAGAGCACTATCTTGAATTGCTTTTCTTTCAACTGGTGTTGAACCAGTTGGTACACAAATTAAAATTCTAGGATTTGCAAATGTACTTCCTTTGTGAACTTTTTTAATAAAATGTTTGATCATTTCTTCAGTGACTATAAAATCTGCGATAACACCATCTCTTAAAGGTCTTATTGCACTAATGTTACCAGGAGTTCTTCCAAGCATTGTTTTCGCTTCATCTCCAACAGCTAATACATTTTTCTTTCCACCTTGATCAACTATTGCTACCACTGATGGCTCATTAAGAACTACACCTTGACCCTTTAACACTACAAGTGTATTTGCTGTTCCAAGATCAATTGCCATATCTTGGCTCCATATTTTTTTAACACTGCTAAATAACCCCATTATATCCCTCTTACTTTCTGACTTTCTTGCTCCATAGGAGCTGTTTTATCTCGTTTGATTATCATTTTATTTAATGCATTTATGTAAGCATTTGCTGATGCAACTAAAGTATCTGTATCAGCTGCCTGACCTACAGTTGTTTTACCTTTCTCCTCAATTTTTACACTAACAGTCGCTTGTGCATCTGTTCCTTCTGTAACTGCATGAACTTGATAAAGCTGTAAGTTAACATCATGAGGATACAAAGTTTTTATACATTTAAATATTGCATCCACTGGACCATCTCCAGTTTCTGAAGCTTGTTTTACATCTCCATAAACATCTAAAGTCATTTCTGCTTTTTGTGGTTCTCCTGTTCCAGCAAAAACTTTTAAAGATTTAAGAGTTATTGCATTTACTTTATTATCTACGATTAAACTATCGTCTACTAAGGCAATAATATCTTCATCGTAAACATGTTTTTTCTTATCTGCTAAGACTTTGAATTTTGCAAATGCATTTCCTACTACATCGTCAGTTAAATCTGGATAGCCTAAACTGTTTAATTTATCTTTGAATGCATGTCGTCCAGAATGCTTTCCCATTACTAATGATGTTTGTTTAACCCCTACACTTTCAGGTGTCATTATCTCGTATGTTTGTCTGTTTTTTAACATTCCATCCTGGTGAATTCCTGCTTCATGAGCAAAAGCATTTTTTCCAACTATTGCTTTATTATATTGAACAGGAAATCCTGTTGCGTTTGAAACAATTTTTGAAGCTTTACTTAAAAGAGTAGTATTTATTCCAGTTTCATAAGGCATTAAATCAGGTCTTGTTTTAATTGCCATTACAACTTCTTCAAGTGCAGCATTTCCAGCTCTTTCTCCTAAACCATTTATTGTACATTCAATTTGTCTTGCACCAGCTTGAACTCCAGCTAATGAGTTAGCTACTGCTAAACCTAAATCATTATGACAATGAGTTGATAAAATTGCTTTATCGATATTTGGAACTTTATTTAATAAGGTTTCTATAATTGTAGTAAACTCAGATGGGATTGTATAACCAACTGTATCAGGAATATTAATTGTTGAAGCTCCATTTTTAATTGCAAGCTCTACAGTTTTGCACATGTAATCCATATTAGTCCTTGTTCCATCTTCACAAGACCACTCAACGTCATCAGTAAACTTTCTTGCATAAGCAACATGTTTTCCAATTGATTCATAAACATCTTCTGGAGACATATTTAATTTATGCTTCATGTGTAATGGACTTGTAGAAATAAATGTATGTATTCTAAATCTTGGTGCATGTTTTAAAGCTTCATAAGCTCTATCAATATCTTTTACTGAATGTCTTGAAAGTCCTGCGGGAATAGAATTTTTTAAAATTTTACTTACCTCTGAAACGGCTTCAAAATCCCCTGGTGAAGCTATTGGAAAACCTGCTTCGATAATATCAATACCTAATTCATCAAACACTCTAGCGATTTGAATTTTTTCTTCTAAACTCATAGATGCGCCTGGCGATTGCTCACCATCACGCATAGTAGTATCAAATATAAAGACTCTATCTTTATTGCTCATAATTAAAATTTTTTAGAAAATCTATAATACAATCTATGAGAGAGATTGCAAAATAATTAGTTAAATTATAACTTTTAATGGACCATTTTAGGCTTACTAAAAATTAATTATAAATAGACTCAATTTTAGGCATTAACCTTAAAAGCTCTTTTGTATATTCATGTGTTGGTTTTAAAAATAAATCTTCAGTTTTTGAAACTTCACATAATTTGCCATCTTTTAAGACGCCAATTCTATCACACATTTGTCTAACAACAGGTAGGTCGTGACTTATAAACAAAATTGTTAAATTTAATTGTTCTTGAAGATCTTTAAGTAAATTTAATATTTGAGCTTGGATACTTACATCAAGAGCAGAGGTAGGTTCATCACAAACTAAAAGTCTTGGTTGTGTAGCAAGTGCTCTTGCAATTGATATTCTCTGTCTCTGTCCTCCAGAAAATTCATGTGGATATCGATCTGCAGATTTTTGAGTTAATTCTACAGACTCAAGTAAATCATAAATATAATTATTTAAATCTAAATTAGATATAGATGGATTATGAAGTGTAATTGGTTCTGCAATTATATCCTTTACTTTTAATCTTCCATTTAGTGAAGAATAAGGATCTTGAAATATCATTTGAATTTGTTTTCTAAATTTCATTAATTCAGATCTCTGTTTAATTTTTGTTATACATACGTTGTCAAAGAAAATATCACCAGATGTAGGTTTAAATAAATTTACAATCATTTTAGCAATTGTAGATTTTCCACTCCCACTTTCTCCTACCAATCCAAAAGACTCGCCCTCTTTTATGTCAAAAGAAACATCATTAACAGCCATCACAGAATTTTTAGAATTTTCTGTAAAAAAATTATCGTCAAAACTTTTATTTAAATTTTTTATCTGAACTAAATTTTGATCTATTATTCCTTTTTTTGTCCATCTATTTAATATTTTGATATTATTTTCTTTTTTGTCACTGTTTTCTTTTTCAACTATTACAAATCTTGAAATTTTTTTATTAGTTGGTGGAACTGAGCTCACTAAACTTTTAGTGTAATTTTCTTGTGGAGTGGTTAATATTTTTTTGGTTTCACCAATTTCAACTAAATTGCCACTTTTCATAACTGCTACACGATCTGCTGTTTCAGCTATAACTCCCATGTCATGAGTAATTAAGATGACCGCAAGGTTTCTTTCTTTTGTTAATTTTTTAATAAGTTCTAAAATCTGAGATTGAATTGATACATCTAATGCTGTTGTTGGTTCATCTGCAATTAACAATTCTGGTTCGCAACATAGAGCTAAAGAAATTACTACTCTCTGTCTCATTCCACCTGAGAATTGGTGAGGATAATTATCAAATCTTGTCTCCGCATCTTTTATACCAACCTCTTTTAATAAATTTAAAGATTTATTTTTTGCTTCTTCTTTGCTTAATTTAAGATGAGTTTGAATTGTTTCAATTAACTGTTCCCCCACTGTAAGAATTGGGTTAAGTGAAGTTTGAGGATCTTGAAATATCAATCCAATTTTATTTCCTCTGTATTTAACAATGCTTTCAGAATTTTCATGAATGTTAAGATCACCTAAAATAACTGATCCACTAGATACCTTACCTGGCTCATCAATTAAATTTATAATAGCGTTTCCTACTGTACTTTTTCCTGATCCAGACTCTCCAACTAATCCTAAAATTTCTCCTTTATTAACCTCAATATTCACATTCTTAGCAGCGTTAACTGTTTCTTTTCTCATTTGGTAATCAACACTAAGATTGTTTATTTTTAAAAATGTCATTTTTTTAATTTTGGATTTAAAGTATCTCTCATCCAATCCCCTAATAAATTAATTGAAAATGCTAAAATAACTAAGAAAATTGCTGGAAAAAAAGTTATCCACCATTCTCCTGAAAATAAAAAGTCATTACCAAGTCGTATCAATGTCCCTAAAGAAGGTGTTGTTGGAGGGACACCAACTCCTAAAAAACTTAAAGTAGACTCAGCTAAAATAGCAAGAGCTAAACCAATAGTTCCAATTACTAACACCGGTCTTAAAATATTTGGTAAAATATGTTTAAACATAATAATTATATTAGAAACCCCAATTATTGTTGATGCTGAAACATAGTCTTTATTTTTTTCCACCAAAGTTGCAGCTCTAGAAACTCTAGCAAATTGTGGCCACTCTGAAATCCCGATTGCAAATATTAAAACATAAATTGCCATTTCATCATGCATTTCTCTTGAGATTAATCCTCTTGCTATTCCATCAACCAACAATGCCATCAAAATACTTGGCACTGTTAACTGAACATCAGTTAATCTCATTACTATCATTTCATATTTTCCCCCAAAAAATCCTGCTGTTAATCCCAATCCAACTCCAAGAATTAAGCTAAAAATTATCGCAGAAAAACCTACTATTAAAGAAATCCTACATCCATACAAAATTGTTGATAACATATCTCTTCCTTGTCCATCAGTACCTAAAATAAATTTAGCAAGACCGTCTTCTGTCCATGAAGGTGGTGTAAATGCATCCATCAATGATAGAGAGGATGGGTCAAAGGGATTGTAAGGTGTTACTAGCTCAACAAAAAAAGAACAGAAAAAAATTATAAACAAGATTGTAGATGATACAATGGCAGTAGGTGATTTAATAAAGCTATGATAAATATCATTATCTTTTATTCTTTCCCAAGTGCTTAAAGTTTTGTTATCCACTTGCAGCATCTCCTTTAACTCTTATTCTTGGATCAATTAAATAATAAAGAATATCAACTATAAAATTTATCATTACGAAAACAAAAGCTATAAAAACTAAATAAGCTGACATGATTGGTATATCTACGAATTGAACTGCTTGAATAAATAAGAAGCCCATTCCAGGCCATTGAAAAACAGTTTCGGTAATAATTGAAAACGCAATTAGAGTTCCGATATTTATTCCTGCTATAGTTATTACTGGTATCAATCCATTTTTTAATGCATGTTTGTATTTAATACTATTTTCACTAATACCTCGAGCACGCGCAAATTTAATATAATCTGTTTGTAATATTTCCATCATCTCTGCTCGTACAAGTCTGATGATATAAGTCATTTGGAAAAGACTTAATGTTACTGAAGGAAGTATAATTGCTTTAAGTCCAGAGACTGTTAAAAATCCTGTAGTCCAAAAACCTAAATCAACAACTTCTCCTCTTCCAAAAGAAGGTAATATTCCTAAGATTACTGCAAATAAATATATAAATAATATACCAATTACAAATGTGGGGAGTGAAACTCCAAGCAAGGAGACGGCTAAGACAAAATCACTTAAAAAACCTTTTCGATTTATGCCTGTATAAACTCCTAAAAAAGTACCAGTAATTAGCGCAATTAGTGCTGAAATAACCACAAGTTCAATAGTTGCAGGCAATCTTTCAACTATTAATTCTGAAACAGGTCTTCTTAATTGATATGAAATTCCAAACTCACCCTTAGAAGCATTAACTATAAATCTTGAAAATTGAACATGAATTGGATCCATCAAACCTAATGTTTCTCTTAATTCTGCTCTTTCTTCATCAGAAGTCTCTTCTCCAACCATGTTATTAATTGGATCTCCAACAAAATTAAATAAAGAGAAAGACACAAAGGCGACAACCAACATCACCAAAGCAGATTGAAACAACCTTTTAAAAAAATATTTTATCAATTTGTGAAGATTTAAACTTACAAGCCCTTTAAGAATTTAAAGGGCTTGTAATAATTTTTAATTAGTTAAAACTAGCAGTTCTGAATAACGGTTCGTTATTCGGTCTGATAGGAACATTAACATTGCTTTTAGATGCCCAAGAAATTACTTGGTGATGTAAAGGAAGATAAGAAATATCATCTTTTACAATTTTCCAAGCTTTTGCAATTGCAGCATTTCTTTTATCTAAATCAACTTCACCTTCCATAACTCTAATTGCAGCATCAACATCAGCATTACTAAAGTTAACTTTGTTCCAGCTAGCACCAGTTTCGTATAGGTAATGGAAAACATAGTGACTATCTAAAGTTGGAACACCCCATCCTAGCATATAGAAATCACCTTGATCATCTTTAAGCTCTTTGAAGTGTTTACTTTTAGTTTGAGCAAATAAGTTAACGTTAACTCCAATTTTACCCAACATTCCAACAACAGCAGTACATATTGCCTCATCGTTTACATATCTGTCATTAGGACATCTAAGTTCAACGTCAAAACCATTAGGATAACCTGCATCAGCTAAAAGTTTTTTTGCAGCATTAACATCGTAAGGTAATCTTTTATCAAGATCAGCTGTATATCCATTTACACCTGGGAAAGTTATAATTCCCGCTGGTTCACTTAAACCTCTCATAACTTTTTTCTTGATCGCTTCAATATCAATTGCTTGATAGAGAGCTTGTCTTACTTCTTTTTTCTTAAATGGATTATCACCTGTATTACCGGTTCTTAATTTATCAGCTGCTTGATCCATACCTAAGAAAATTGTTCTCATTTGAGCTGTACTTTCAACTTTGTGACCTGAAGAAGATCCAATTCTTTTTAAGTCTTGAACAGGAGCATCAGTAACTATATCAATTTCACCAGATAATAATGCTGCTACTCTTGTAGCTGCATTTTTAATAGGCATTAATTCAATTTGAGTTACTTTTTTGTCCTTCATTTCACCCCACCAATGTTTATTTCTTTTAAACACTGTCTTGGTGTTAGGCTCTCTTAAAGTTATTTTAAAAGGACCAGTTCCCATAGCATTAGTAGCAGAGAAAGTTTCTTGTCCTGCATCCCAATTTTGTGGAGACATTGCAAAATTTTTCTCTGACCAAGCTTTAGACATTATAAAAATGTTAGACAATTGGTTTAAAAGAATAGGGTTAGGTTTACTTGTAGTTATTTTAACAGAGTAATCTCCAACCGCTTCAACATTAGCAACAGTACTGATGTATTCTTTAAAGTCAGATGTTCTTTGCTTAGCTCTTAATATACTAAAAACAACATCTGCTGATGTCATTCCAGAACCATCTGAAAACTTAGCATCTTCTCTTAAAGTAAAAATCCAAGTATTTGGATCAGTAGCTTTCCATTTTGTTGCTAAAGCAGGTCCTATTTTCATGTCCAAACCTCTTTGAACTAGAGCTTCATAAACTTGTCTAGATACTTGTGTAGTTGGACCCTCATTTTGTGCATGTGGATCTAGTGTTAAACTGTCTCCTTGCATAGACCATTTAATTGTTTTTGCCCATGCTGAAGAAAATCCGAATACTAGAACTAATGACAATAGTATTCTTACTATATTTTTAGTCTTCATTATTCCCCTCGTTTTTAAAATTTATTTAAAAAAGTATAAGTGAAATAACTGAATTATAGTAGCAATAATTTACTGATAAAATTTAACTTTTATCGCTATCAACTAATTTTTTCTTACCTATCCAAGGCATCATAGCTCTTAGTTCTGCACCAACTTTTTCAACAGGATGCTCCGCTAATTTAGCTCTCGTAGCAAGAAAGTTTTTTTGACCATTCTTACATTCATCCATCCACTCTTTAGTGAATTTTCCAGATTGAATTTCAGCCAAAACTTCTTTCATTCTTTTTTTAGTTTCCTCTTTATTAACTACTCTTGGTCCAGATTGATATTCACCATATTCAGCAGTATTCGAAATAGAATAATTCATATTCGCAATTCCGCCTTCATAAATTAAATCAACAATCAACTTAACTTCATGAACTGTCTCAAAATATGCCATCTCTGGTTCGTATCCTGCTTCAACTAAAGTTTCATAACCATTTTTAATTAGCTCAACCAAACCTCCACATAGTACAGTTTGTTCACCAAATAAATCTGTTTCAACCTCGTCTTTGAATGTAGTTTCAATAATTCCTGATCTTCCACCACCAACTGCTGAAGCATAAGATAAAGCTAAGTCTCTTGCCTTTCCTGAACCATCTTGATGAACAGCAAATAAACAAGGCACTCCGCCTCCTTTTTCATATTCACTTCTAACCAAGTGACCAGGTCCTTTGGGTGCAACCATAAAAACATCTAGATCTTTTCTAGCTTTAATTAAATCGTAATGAACATTTAAACCATGAGCGAAAGCGATGCTAGTTCCTTCTCTTACTCTTTGTTCAATATGATTTTTATAAATTTCTGCTTGTAGTTCATCTGGTGTAAGTATCATTACTACATCAGCCCACTCTGCAGCATCAGATAAATTCATTACCTTTAATCCTTTTGATTCTGCTTTAGCTGCACTCGATGAACCTTCTCTTAATGCTACAACAATATCTTTTACTCCACTATCTTTTAAATTTAATGCGTGAGCGTGCCCTTGGCTTCCATAACCGAAGATAGCAACTTTTTTGCTTTTAATTAGATTAACATCTGCATCTTTTTCATAAAACATTTTCATATCATCTCTCCTTTTAAATTAATTAAATATTTTAGCACCCCTAGTCATTGCTACTGCCCCAGTTCTCGAAGTACTAATAAGTCCTAAGGGTTTTAATTTTTTATTCATTTTATCAATTTCTCTTCTAAGAGCAGTTATTTGAATTACTGCTGAAGTTTTTGTTTCATCTAATATTACGGGATTAAATTTTTTACAAGCATTTAAGCATTTTTCAATTTTATTTCTTTTGCCTACTACTTTAAATAAAGCCATTTCCTTAAATATTACGTCTTTGTCTTCTCTTTTAAACTCAGCAACTTTATGAACAGGTACTAATTTAGTTAACTGAAGTCTTATTTGATCAATTACTTGAGGTGTTCCGGTAGTAACAATTGTTATTCTTGAAATATTTTTAACCGCATCAACCTCTGCAACAGCTAACGACTCGATGTTATAGCCTCGACCAGAAAATAAACCAACTACTCTTGCCAAAACTCCAGCCTCATTATCTACCCATACTACAAAGATATATGTATCTGGTTTTTGTTTCTTCGTAGGTATGCTGTAAGCTGACTTTGATTTCGGCATTATGATTATACTAAGGCTTTGCCTTTTCCTTTGATTTTATTTTCCTCTTGATCATTTGGGCCCAAGATCATTTGGTTATGAGGTTTTCCAGATGGTATCATTGGGAAGCAATTCTCGTTAGGATCCACATGACAATCAAATATAACAGGTCCATCATAATCGATCATTTCTTGAATTTTATCATCAAGATCATCTGGATTGTCTGCTTTAATTCCTTTGCATCCATAAGCTTCTGCCATTTTCATGAAATCCGGTAATGCTTCAGAATAACTTTCAGAATAATTTTTTTCATGCAGCAATTCCTGCCATTGTCTAACCATTCCCATATATTGATTATTTAAAATAAATATTTTTATAGGAAGATTATATTGAACCGCAGTAGACATTTCTTGCATGGTCATTAAAACTGAGGCTTCTCCAGCAATATCAATTACTAATTTTTCAGGATGAGCAATTTGAACACCAACTGCTGCTGGCAATCCATATCCCATAGTTCCTAAACCGCCAGATGTCATCCATCTATTTGGTTTATTAAATTTGTAATGCTGAGCAGCCCACATTTGATGTTGTCCAACCTCGGTAGTAACATAAGTATCTTTGTTCTTTGTTAATTCATAAAGTCTTTGAACTGCATGTTGTGGTTTTATACTTTCATTACTATTTACAAAATTAAGAGAGTCTTTTTCTCTCCATTTTCCAATTTGCTCCCACCACTTAGCTATATTTGATTTATTTGACTTGCTGTGACCATTTTTTCTTTTAGAAATTGTTTTATTAATTTTACTGATTACACTTGTAACGTCTCCAACTATTGCAAGATCTACTTTAATAATTTTATTAATTGATGATGGATCTATATCTATATGAACCTTTTTTGAATTTGGTGAAAACTCATCAATTTTTCCAGTAATACGATCATCAAATCTTGCACCAATATTAATTAAAAGATCACAATCATGCATAGCATTATTTGCTTCATAAGTACCGTGCATACCAAGCATTCCTAAAAATTGATTATCATCTCCAGGGTACGCACCTAATCCTTGAAGTGTTGAAGTTATAGGAAAACCAGTTAACTCAACAAATTCTCTTAAAGCCTGACTTGCTTTTGGTCCTGAATTAATTACTCCTCCACCACTATAAATTATTGGTTTTTTAGCTTTACTTAATAATTTTACTAATTCATCAATTTGATCTTGAGAAAATTTATTATGGGATTTTCCATTTAATTTTTTTTCTTTATTTGGTTTTTTATATTTTGCTTTTGCAAACTGAATATCTTTTGGAATATCAATCAAAACTGGTCCAGGTCTTCCGGTTGTTGCAACTCTAAAAGCTTCATGCATAACTTTTGAAAGATCATTTATATCTTTAACTAACCAATTATGTTTCGTACAAGGTCTTGTAATTCCCGTAGTGTCACATTCTTGAAATGCATCTGTTCCAATTAAATGTGTTGGAACTTGACCAGAAATACAAACTAATGGGACAGAGTCCATATAAGCATCAGTTAAAGCTGTAACAACATTAGTTGCCCCAGGACCTGATGTAACTAAAACTACACCTGGTTTTCCTGATGACCTTGCGTAACCTTCGGCTGCATGACCAGCACCTTGTTCGTGTCTAACTAAGATATGTTTTATAGAAGGATGATTTTTTAATTCGTCATAAATTGGTAACACTGCACCGCCTGGATAGCCAAAGATATGTTCTACCTTTTGGTCCTCAAGACATTTAAATACAATTTCTGCTCCAGTTAATAATTTTGGCATTAGGCAATCTAGCTGAAGTTGTGCTCATTGGTCAAGTTTAAGAATGAAAATTTTAAATTTTTTTCAAAAAATTATTCATGTCTTTTGGCTTCAATTTCATCCAACTGATCATGTTACCTCTAGCCCAAGTACTTTGTCTTTTGGCGTATTGTCTAGTTTTTATGGCTATTTTTTCTTTAGTATCATTCAAATCTTTTTGTTTTTTTAAATATTCTCTAATTTCATTTACTCCAATGGCCTTGTTAGCACTTTTGTCTTTTCTAACCCTAAACTTTATGAAATCTTTTACTTCTTTTATTGCTCCATTTTCTATCATCTCCCTTGTTCTTAAATTGATACGCGCAATGAGTTCTTGTCTAGGATAATCAATATAAACTTTAAAGAAATCATCTTCCACGAAGTTTGATTTTGTGTTTTTAAACCATTCATGTAGAGATTTTTTTGTAAACTTTTTTACTTCATAAGCTCTGATAGATCTTTGAGTGTCTGTAGGATTTATTTTTCCTATTGAGGATGGATCTAATTTTAATAGTCTTTCATAAAACTTCTTTTGACCAAGTTTCTTTTGTAAATCTCTAATTTGAGTTCTTAATTTTAATGAAATATTTGGTATTTTAACCAAACCATCAGTTAAAGCTTTAAAGTATAAGCCTGTACCCCCAACAAGAATTGGAGTTTTTTTTCTTTTTTGAACTTCCCTAATTTTTTTAATTACTAGCTTTAGCCAATTACCTGTTGAAAAGTTTTTTGTTACATTATGAAAACCATATAAATGATGTTTAATTTTCTGGTATTTTTTTGGATCTGGTCTAGCTGATAATACCTTAAGCTGTTTATATACTTGCATACTATCTGCATTGATGATCTCTCCATCAACTTTCTTTGCAACTTTAATCGCAAAGCTTGATTTACCTGAAGCTGTAGGACCAGATATTAATATAATCTTGGATTTTAAATCCATGATCAGTCTAACTTAACACCAATATATCTTCG